>CAIOCT010000028.1 GCA_903856725.1 uncultured Verrucomicrobiota bacterium | reverse complement strand
GTGGAATCAAGCTGAGGCGATTTCTTTTCATATCGTTACCGACCGGTTAATCATTCTGCCGTCAGATCTTGCTGCCGTAAATCTCATTGTCGTGCAGCCAGGCCGCTTTGGTTCCGGGTTCACTCCTAAGCTGTGGCTCGATCATTTAGTGCCGGCCGCGAATAATCTTTTTATCGACGCGGACTGCCTTTGCTTCGGCTCGCTCGATCCTGTTTTCGACCGCTTCGCAGGAAGGCCCGTGGCGATGATTGGACAGACCCAGACGGATGGGCACTTCTTCGGCGACATTGAGGCCTTGCGAAAAAGATTCAACCTGCCGTGGATAATTTCTTTTGTTGGCTGCGTCTACTATGTGGAAAAAAGCGAAATAGCCACGTCTGTCTATACCGAGGCACGGCTACTGGAAGCGCAGTATGACCAACTTGGTCTGGTGCGCCTGCGTGGCGTACCGAATGACGAACCCTTAATGGCCCTAGCGATGGCAGGTCATGGGCTGCTCCCCCTAGCCGATGATGGATTAATTAAGGCTGATGCGATGCACTATCAGTCTATCCGGTGCCTCGATGTGGTGCGCGGAGTGGCGTGGGTTGAGCATCCCTGGCCCGAAAAAGCAGTACCACCTGTGGCCCGACCGGTGTTATTCCATTTTAACGCCTACTTCACCGAAAGCCGCTTCTACAGGCGCGAAAGCATCCGCCTAGAACTAATCCAAAGACAGCACTGGCCTGTGCTACTGGCGAGTGCGTGGGCCTTAGTTCGGTATGACTGGCCAGCACAGACTGAGGAGAAATTTAAGACTCTATTTCGCCCGCTATATCGAGCGATTGGTGGAACTCGCGGGATTAAAGCCGGACAACGTTAACCTGCGCGCCGACCGTCAATGAATTCATTACTTTCAAAATTGCTCGGGCTTCGTTTTGCGGCAAATAACCAGAATGATAAAATTTCGTACGACAACCGTCTAGATGGCCTGCGCGGCTTTGCGGCATGCTCGGTGATGTATGTTCACATTATGGGTGACGGCGAGCTTGGCCCTTTCGCGCTTTCGGCCGAATGGGCTCGGAACATCCATCTGTCACGATCCGCGGTGATGATTTTTTTTATCACCTCAGGTTATGTGATTGGACTGACCAACCGAAAGCAATTCTCACCATCACTCATCAACGATTACATTTACCGCCGGTGCCTACGGATCGTACCAGTTTACCTGATCGCACTTGGCGCTGGTTGGCTCGCATTTCAAGGCAGCTCTTGGCAAAATCTTGGCGAAAATATTATTTTCCTACAAAATTGCGCATGGGGCATCCAACCGCTCATGGGCGATCTGCCTGTCTGGAGCCTCCACTACGAAATGGTTTACTATTTCGGGTTTATTTTAATATGGCGGTGGCAACCTCGGGTTTGGCCACTGGCTATTCTTTTTTTAATTCTGCCAGTCGCAGATTGGTTTGAAGGGGGAATTTTTTCTGTTCTCGGAGGATGGTCGAGTGGGGCCTTTTTCTGGCTAACTGGATTACTGCTCGCCTGGAACCGCCCAGCGAAGTCTTCTACGCCGCTCATCGCCTTTCTGCTGCTAGCGATCGCCACTGAGAGATTGTGCCCGGGCAAGATGCTGCTCAACGGCATTGGCTTGCCCTATGCTGGGTGTACCGCCATCCAACTGCCCGATCTTTTTTTGCTGCCCGTATGCGTAGTCGTTTTTTCTGGGGTATTGGAAATTGATTTTCCCGGCCTCAAAGCATTGCGCTGGGTGTCGGTGATGATCCCGCTTGGCACCTGCATTCTTCTCTGGAAAATGGGCCGGTTACTGGAAAATGCCCCCTGGACGATAGCGAGCGCCGCACTCGTCCTAGCTCTGCCGCTGCTATTTCTTGAGAGCGCGACTTGGGGGCAGAGGTTGTTAAAAAAATTTAGACCCCTTGGAAAAATTTCATATGGGCTCTATTTATTTCATCTACCCATTAGTTTTTTTGTGGTCCAGTGGTATCCTTGGCAGACTGGCCTAGCCAATTATCTAGGTGCAGTCATCAGCTGGCTCGCATTAACACTCGGTTTATCGTGGGTGTGCGAGTTTCGGCTGCAGCCCCGGCTAGTGGCTTTCTACAAACAGTGGCGAATATCGACCCACTAAATGCGAATTTTTCTTAGCAGCCAACAGTCTCTCCGCCCTCACGCCGTGCCTGGCTACACTTTTTGGGAGTTCTACTTCAAACAGGGCATCACAGAAGCCGGGCACGAGGTGCTCGAGACACCTCGCGTTGACTGGGCTGAGGGGTTGACCCCCCTGAATCCCGAAGCCCGCGCGTGCTGGCTTGGCGAAACATGGACGCGCACCATAGAATTTATTCGTGCCGAGCACGCTCGTAAGCCAATCGATCTTTTTCTTAGCTATCTTTTCCCTGATCAAGTGGAACCTGTGGCCGTGGCCGACATTCAGGCGCTTGGTATTCCCTGTGTAAATTTCTTCTGCGACAATGTACGTGAATTCACCCGCGTGCCTCACAATTTTCGCGGCTTCGACCTACACTGGGTACCCGAGGCGGATGCACGTTCACTCTACCGAGCAGCTGGATTTCCATTCATCTATGCACCGATGCCGATGTGGGTTACACCAGAACTGCGCGTCGTGCCAAAAAAAGAAAACCGAGATATAACCTTCATCGGATCTCGCGACATACTACGCGAGGATCTGCTCGGTGAAGCGGTTGCACGCGGTTTACTGCTGCGACTCTACGGCGACGGCTGGCTGCCCGGAGACCCCGCCGCAAAACCTTCACCGCGCGCCTTCGGCAAAACGTTAGCCAACCAGCTAGCGTTTCTTCGCACGCATGGTCTACAGGGCTTCGCGAAGCGCGGGACCTATCAGCTCCACCGACTGCGCCCTAAAGACTGGATTGCGCAATCCTGGCAGCCGCTTGTCGAAAGGGAGAAATATTTCCGCGCCACCCGCGAGAGCCAGGTCGTGCTCGGTATCAACCGTTATCCCAGCTTTCATCATTCGTTCTCCAAACCAGGCCGATACTCACGACTGCGCGACGTCGAGGCCCCAATGCTCGGCACCTGCTATCTTACGGAAAAGGCGCCTGGGCTAGAAGACCTTTATGATCTCGGCACTGAGATTGAAATTTATAGTAACACGAATGAGCTTTTAGAGAAAGTAGCCCAACTTCAGCGCGATCCCAAGCGGCGCGCCAATCTTCGCCGGCTCGGCCAGCGTCGCGCGCTGGCCGAGCATACGATTGCCCGCAGCCTTTCGCGTATCTTCGGTCAGCTCGGTCTCGCTGCATGACATCTGCTCTTACAAATTGGTGAAATTATTCCCGGGATGAGCCGCCTCTGTCTTTATTATCGCCGAGAGCCTGAGCGCGACCGCTGGGTACCTGGCGACCGCTGGGTGAGGCCGATCGCGCGACGAATCATTCGAGGTAAGCCGAGGGCGGGTGGCGTAGAAAAAGTTTTTCTCAATCTCTGCCTGGGCCTCGACCTACTCGGCATTCGCTACCAAGTAAACCTGCCCTTTCGCAAACTTCAACCGACCGACCGCGTTGCCGTACTGGGATGCGGCCGGCATTCCCTCGACGGTTATAATCAACCCAATCCGGTCGTAGCCGGCATTGGGCTAATGACCCATCCGTCTGAATGGCCCACTCTCTGCAAGGATTATCCCGTCGTGCGCTACCTCCAGCACAGCGCATGGTGCGATGCGATTTACCGTCCTTACTTCGGCGAACGGTGCGCAATTTGGCCAGTGGGCATCGACACCGACCGATGGTCGCCAACTGCATTCAATACGAAAACGATAGATTTTCTCATCTATGATAAAATCCACTGGGACCGCGAAGCACGTGAGACCGAACTCTTCACCCCCATCCGCGCGATCTTAGCGCAGGTCGGCTGCACGCACGAAATACTGCGCTACGGCGCCTACGATCCGAAGGCCTTTCAGGCCGCCCTTGGCCGTTGCCGGGCCATGATTTTCTTATCCCCTCACGAGAGCCAAGGAATCGCTGCCCAGGAAGCCTTGGCCAGTGGCGTGCCTTTATTAGCATGGAATCCCGGCTTCCTAGAGGACCCAAACCGTTTCCACTGGGGCCAGACTATAATTCCTGCAACTTCTGTGCCGTATTTCGATGCGCGCTGTGGCCTGACTTTCCGCGATGCGTCTGAGTTTTCGCTGCAACTACCCGCATTTCTCGCCGCGCAGCGCGCGGGTCGCTTCGCCCCGCGCGACTATATTCTTGAAAACCTCACGCTTGAGAAATGCGCCGGCCACTTTCTCGAACTCATGAATTTTTCCAAAAAATCTGCGCCACTAGATTGATCATGAAGCAAAAAATCAAACGCTGGCTCTCCCTAGCTGGCCTTCGTCTGTTGCGAGAACCCCCAGGCACTGTTATGGGCCACGACCTCTGGCGTGACCTCGGCTTACTCCTCCCGCATTCACACAAACTGGTTTGTATCGATGGCGGAGCCAATCACGGCGAAATAACTGAAGCTATCCTGCAAATGCACCCGACAGCCCACGTGCACGCATTTGAGCCGTCACCAGAATGTCAGTCCATCCTCCGGGCTCGCTTCGCCAATCGCCCTGAGGTGACCCTGGTCGCGAGCGGCTTGGGAAACGAGAATGGCGTGCGTGAATTTCACCGCTACGCCAATGACGAGCTAAGCTCTTTTCTTCCACTGCAAGCTGGCACCGCCAACCCATTCCATGGCGAAAGCGAACTTGCGCTCGAAACAATGCCCTTAACCACACTTAACCGATATGCCGACCAGCACGGCCTAAACCGGATCGATCTGCTCAAAATCGACACTCAGGGTTACGATTTGCGGGTCTTACAGGGTTCCGACCACTTATTTCAGACTGGCTCAGTGAACCACGTCCTCGTCGAACTCAATTTTCTCCCACTCTATGACGGCCAGCCAACTCCCGAAGAGATCATTACGTTTCTTCGTGATCATGGGCTACGCTTGGTTGATTTCTATGAGAAATGTCGACGCGAGCAATGCGTGGCCTGGTGCACAGCACTGTTTCGTAAAGCCTCTCTGTGATCCCTCCCGTCACCCTCCAGATCAGCCTCGCCCCTTCCGATTACCGGCTGGCACAACAAGTTTTGCCGCACCAAATCCGCACCTGGCGTGAGCAAGTGGCGGAAATTTTACTCACGATCGATCGGCACCGCAGCGCCGGGCGATTTGCCGACGGCTGGACAGAGGGTCGCGATAATATCCTCGCTCTCGCCCACTCCATCGAAGGCGCGCGCATTGTCGAAGTCAACTATGGCGCCCCAGCTGCCCACGCGGTGGCCAAAGAATTCTTCGGCGGCCAACACGTGCCAGCCAAGGATCATCGCGGCGGTCCTTATTATTCATATTTTTTTGGACTCCATGCCGCGAGCCACCGTCACGTGCTCCATTGCGATGCCGATATGATGTTTGGCGGCGGCTCAGCCACTTGGCTGGCCGAAGCGTGCGCGTTGCTGGCAAAAGAACCGGATGTTTTCGTCACCGCACCGTTGCCCGGTGCGCCCGCTCTAGATGGACGCCTCACCGAATTGCGCGGCAAACGCCTCGCCGGCTCCAACCTCGCTTACGATTTTCCTGAAATGAGTAGCCGTGTTTTTCTTCTTGATCGCGAGCGCTTTCAAATGCGCATCGGGGCCCTGCGCCCGAAGATGGCTCCGCTCCGCGGCTTGCTGCTTGCACTGCTCGAGGGCAACACGCCTCGCGAACTGCCCGAGCGGCTCCTTACCGCCGCGATGGCGCAACATGGCCTGCGCCGCGTAGATTTTCTCGGCGCCGCGCCTGGCATGTGGACGCTGCACCCGCCCTATCGCTGCGCGGATTTCTACCAGAAACTTCCGGAGCTCATCCGGCTTGTCGAGACGGGCGACCTGCCGGACGCGCAACTCGGCCTGCACGATGTGGGCGACAGTCTCGTGGACTGGAGTGAAGCTCGCGCCCAGCTCACGCAACGCCGCTGGTGGCACCGCCTCGCCGCCCGTTTCCGCGCATGAGCCGCATCCTCATCATCAGCTCGGGCAGCCCCTGTCGCAATCCCCGCCCTTTAAAAGAAGCGGAGACGCTCGGTCGCGCCGGGCATGAGGTCACCTTGCTGACCGTCAGTGAATCTCCGGCGCTTGACGCGATGGAAGACGCACTCACCACTGGGGCATCGTTTCAGCATGAATCGGTCGATCGCAACTCTACCGGCTTCAGCAAATTTATCCGACGTGCGCAGGTTCGCCTAGCGTCGCAGGTGACGGCAGCCGGCTGGCCCACCTTGCATGCCTTGGGTCCGGTAAATTCACTGCGTCGCCGCGCGTTCGCCCTGCCGGCTGATCTCACGATTGTTCATAACGAAATTCCTTTTTGGATTGGCGGCGACCTACTTAAACAGGGGCGACGCGTTGCCGCAGACTTTGAAGACTGGCATTCCGAAGATTTGTTACCCGCAGCCCGACGCACCCGGCCCTTGGCGCCGCTGCGCCAGCTTGAACGTCAGCTTTTACTCGATGCCGTTTATACTTCCACGACTTCAGCCGCTCTGAGCACTGCGCTAGCTGTTCGCCACGGAGCCACCCCGCCGTACGTCCTCACCAACTCATTTTCACTACAGCCTAATCCGCGCTCCGGTCCACCTTGCAGCCCACCCGCTTTTTTTTGGTTTTCGCAAACGCTCGGTCCTGGTCGTGGCCTCGAGTCATTTTGCGCCGCCTGGGTGCGCACTAAAAACCCAAGTCGGCTCGTGTTACTTGGCCAACCAACGATGGCTTTCGACCGTCAACTCCTCGCCGCCTTACCCGCTGAGTTTGCCGCGCGCGTCACGATCCTTCCCCTCGTGCCACCGCTTGAATTGCCGACGTTAATCGCTCAACACGACATTGGACTCGCCCTAGAATTAACCGAAATTCCCAATCGTGATCTCACCATCACAAATAAAATCCTCCAATACCTGAACGCAGGGCTTGCCATCGTGGCCACGCCCACGTCGGGACAGCGAGAAGTGCTCGCGCAAGCCCCCGGTGCTGGAAAATTTATTGACCTCAATAATCCCGACGCGACCGCAACCATGCTCGATAATCTCATCGGAGATCGCGCCCTACTCGCCCGGGCCCAAGCCTGCGCGCGGGCAGCTGCGGCCAACCACTATTGTTGGGAATGTGAAGCCCCCCGCCTTGTCGAGATCGTAACGCACGCGCTCAAGAGTTCCGCTTCATGAAAAATATATCCCGCCGCCTCCTGCGCATCGCGATCACTTTTATGATGCGCCTGTGTAGTCGATCTTACCAGCTAGTCCCTGGGAGTCGCAGCGTGATTTTGGCGCCCCATCAAGACGACGAAGCATTCGGGTGCGCGGCCCTCATACTGACGCGGCGTAAACTTAATCTACCAGTCAATATCATCTACCTTACCGACGGCGCTGGTTCCCATCCCAACCATCCCCAACTCAGTCCGTCAAACTTGGCGATCCTTCGCCGCGCCGAAGCTACCCAAGCCATGCAAGGTCTCCACGTCGAAGCGACTGACCTCAAATTTCTTGATGCTCCTGACGGCACGTTAGCCCATCTCAGTGCCGCTGACTTTGAAGCACTAGCCCGCCAGCTCGCTGCTTCATTTACCGCCAGCGAACCCACCGAATTATTTCTACCCTGCCGTAACGATGGGAGCTCAGAACACGCCGCCGCCCACCAGATTGCCCAGCGCGCTCTGGAGCTCACGCACCTTCGTCCCCGTATTTTTGAATACCCTATTTGGGCTCGGTGGAGTTCGCAACGACTCCTCCGTCCCCTCTGGACTGGTCGGGTATGGCGATTGAAATCCCCCCCGAGTAACGCACCGAAGCGTACAGTGCTGGCATGTTACCGTTCTCAAATTGAGCCAACGCCCCCGTGGCCACACGCCGTTCTCCCCACCGGTTTTGTTAATATTTTTTATTCTGACGAAGAATTCTTCTTCGAATATTAAGCGACTCTCGTTTCGTGTTTATCAAAATCCTGCCTTACCTGCGCCGTCGTTTCATCGATGCCCCACGCGGCTTTGGCCACCCCGTGCCAGCGGCGGCCTTCGATCACGAATTTTGCGCAGGCCACTGGCAACTCCTCGATTCAGCTGAGGAACACGTCCGCTATACTGCCGTGGCTGCTTTAATCAGGAGCCATCATTTCAAGTCTAAGCTGTTAGATGCGGGGTGCGGTAGCGGTCGCCTCTTCACGCATTTCCAACCGAACGAACTAGCGAGCTACCATGGGGTTGATTTTTCAGCCGAAGCAATTCGGCAAGCCCGCGCGACGCTCCCTCTGACGGCGATCCTTGAACAAGGTAATCTTGAAACATGGAACCCGTCTACGCGCTACGATGTGATCGTGATTAACGAGGTCATCGGTTATTTTCATGATCCCGCGGCCACCCTCGTACGCTTGGCGGGCGCACTGGAGCCAGAAGGGATTCTCGTTATTTCGCTTTATCAGTGGGGGAACGCGGCGGCCATCTGGCGCCGACTCAGCCGGCATTTTAAAACCCTTCACGCCACGGTGATTACCACCCCGCATGGTAAAAAAAACTGGGACCTTCGCCTACTTATGCCGATTACAGCTACTCCTGGCACTTGCCCATGAAGAAGCTTCTCATTATTTCGCCCCACTTTCCGCCGCTCAATGCGCCGGATATGCAGCGTATCCGCATGAGCCTGCCGTATTACCGGGCCGGCGGCTGGGAGCCGGTGGTGCTGACCCTCGTCGATGAGTATCAGGACGGGGTGCGCGAGCCCGAGCTAATGGCAACTATACCCGCGGACGTGCGTGTTATTCGGATTCCCGCAATCCCAGTCCGAGCGGCCCGCTGGTGGGGCCTCGGCAATACCGGCCTGCGCATGCTGCCCTCTTTGCTCTGGCACGGCTCCAAGCTGCTGCGTGCAGAAAAATTCGATCTCGTTTTCTTCTCCAACACCCAGTTCATCACCTTCCCCCTTGGTCGGCTGTGGCGGCGCTGGTTCGACGTTCCCTACGTGATCGATATTCAAGATCCTTGGCGGACTGACTATTATGAGCGTGGCGATTCACGCCTACCGCCGGGTGGCTGGAAATATCAATTTGCCCGGCTCCAAGCCTGGCTGCTCGAGGGCTGGACTTACCGTCGCGTGGGCGCGGTCATGAGCGTCTCGCCGAGCTATCTCGATGATCTGCGCACCCGCTATCCAGCCTTTGCGCACGTGCCCGCCGAAGTTATTCGTTTTGGCGGTAGCCGCGAGGATCTGGTGCAGGCCGCATCGCAACCGTTGGAACAGCCCCTATTCCACAAGACGCAGGGCGAGATCCATTTTCTTTATACAGGGGCCTCGGGCCCCGTTATGCCGCACTCGCTTTCGGTGCTCTTTGATGGACTCCGGTTGTATCGAGAAAAAAGTCCTGCGCGAGCCGCACGCCTTCGTTTTCATTTCATTGGCACCAGTTACGTGGCCTTTGGTCAGGGTGTGCCGTCGGTACTGCCCGTCGCTGAAGACGCCGGGGTTGCCGATCTCGTAACCGAAATCCCTCATCGCATTGGCCATCTTGAAGCGCTGCGCTTACAGCAATCGGCCGATGTTCTGCTGCTGCCCGGCTCCAGTGATCTCGCTTATTCACCTTCAAAAATATATCCTTACTTTCTAAGCGGCCGCCCAATTTTAGGCATAGTTTTTCGGCAGAGTGTGATGGAAAATTTAATGGATGAATTGAACTGCGCAACGTTAGTACGGTTTACGCCGGGCGAGCCTAAAGACACGGCATATGCGGCTTTGGCCACTTTCTTCGACCAAGCTTTAGCCGGCTTCCCACTGGGCTCACTCCCCGTACGCGCAGAAGCGCAATTCGCTCAGCTCTACCATGCGCCCCAACTCACTCGCCGGCAGTGCGCGCTTTTTGACCGCGCGATCGCGACGTCCTAAATCATTCAATTTGTGCAATCGCCTACTCGCACCGATGAAAACGTCATGGATTACGCGCTCCTTGGTGGCGCCCATGTCGAGCGAGGACGTAAATTATTTCTCACTGGACTCGGCCTAGTCGCCGGCGCGGTGCTTTACCTCATCTTCACGGCCAATGTCGCTGACTTTCTCCAGCTGCTGCTTGGCATCACTATTTTTATTCTTTCGATTATTCCAGCCCTGCTCTGGGCCCGCTCCGGGGGAAGTCGCTTTCCGGTTTTTGAAACTATCTTAATATTATGCGCCAATGCCTACGCCTTGCCGTTGCTCAATGCCCGCGAGCAACTGAGCGATTATTCTTCTGAAGTCATCACCCGTGCCGGCTACGCCGTGATCCTGTATCAAGTCAGCGCTCTGTTCGCTTACCTGCGCACAACGGGACAGGCGGGGCATTCTCCTTTCTGGCGGACATCTCTTCTTACCGATAAGATCGAACGATTCATCGTCTATGGCCTATTTTTTTCGACGACTTATATCGCGATCAGCACTTTCACTACGTGGATTCCGTCCGACCTCGAAGCGGTCTTACGCGCAGTTTTTTATGGAGTGGGTATCCTTTGCACGTTTATCAGCACCCAGCGGTGGGGCCGCGGCGAACTCAAAGCTGGAGAAAAATTCGCCCTCCTCGCCACGCTGATTCCTCAACTAATTTTTATGAGTATGGGCCTTTTGCTCATCGGAGCCATCGGCTTGATCGGCATTGCGTTGCTCGGCTATCTCGCCGGCGGCAAACGCATTCCCTGGCTAGTGGTAGCGATCACCTTCTTGTTACTAGCCGTACTCCATACGGGTAAAACAAGAATGCGCACCAAATATTGGGAAGAGCGTGCCCCCGCACCGACGTTCACTCAAGTGCCGGCGTATTTCGCGGAATGGATCGAATACGGCCTACAGCCGACGAGTGGTGATAAATCAGTAAGTCGCAAGATGCTCGAACGAACGTCCCTGATGCACATTCTCTGCCTCATCATTAATTTCACTCCGGAGCGGCAAGATTATCTCTACGGACAAAGCTACACGCACGTACTACCGCAACTCGTCCCCCGATTATTTTGGCCCGGTAAACCACGGTCACATGTCGCGACCTACGAACTGGGGATTTATTACGGATTACAAGACGAGGATGCCACCAATAGCACCACCATCGCATTTGGACTGCTGACCGAAGCTTATGCAAATTTCGGTCTTTATGGCGCGGTCATGCTGGGCGTGTTTTGGGGATTCTGGCTTAAGAAGCTTCAAATTTGGTCCACGTTTAGTCCGATGTTTTCTTTCGCCGGCTTGTTAATGGTGCTCCTCACGGCCTGGTCATTTAACGCAGAACTCACAATGGCGGCATGGGTATCATCACTCGAACAAGCTGTCATTGTCGTGCTCGGTCTCCCTCTGATCGGTCGGAGTTTGTTTGGACTCTGATCCGCCATGCGCCGCCTCGCCATCGTTCTCTCCCACCCGGTTCAATATTATAGCCCATGGTTTCAATATCTCCGTGCGCAGACCGACGTTAAATTTAAGGTTTTCTATCTCTGGGAATTTGGCGTTACCACCCAACATGATCCACAATTCTCAACCACGTTTCAATGGGACGTAGACCTCCTCAACGGCTACGACTACGAATTTGTTCCGAACGTCGCGCGCGACCCCGGCACCCACCATATAATTGGGATAAATAATCCCACTATTGGAAACCACCTCGCCGCTTGGCGACCAGAGGCGATCCTTTTGTTCGGCTACCATTGGCTCACCCACCTCCGAGTAATTTGCTGGGCCCGCTGCCACCGCGTGCCGCTCCTCTTTCGTGGCGATTCGCACTTACTTGGTCGAAATAAACTACCAGCCCTCACCCAGAGAGTCGTATCGCTTATTTACCGCCAATTTTCCGCCGTCACGTATGTCGGGGCGGCTAATCGCGCTTATTTTGGCTTTCTCGGAGTCTCTACCCATCGATTATTTTTTGCGCCCCACTCGGTCAACGCTGAGCACTTTAGCCCCTTGGATGATCATGCCCGCCACACCGCCACCGCACTCCGCCACACACTTGGCCTTGCCGATAAACGCGTGGTGCTTTTTGCGGGAAAATTTCACGAACGCAAACAACCCGTCGAGCTACTGGAGGCTTTTCTGCAAGTGGCAACGAGCAACGATGCACTCATTTTTGTCGGCGACGGGCCCGTCAAAAGCCAGCTCCACGCACTCGCGGCCACGCGACCGGACGCCTGTGTTCGCTTCCTGCCTTTTGCTAACCAAAGCGAAATGCCATCGCGCTATTTATTAGCAGATATTTTTGCCCTTCCTTCGCGGGGCGCTTACGAGACATGGGGCCTAGCGATTAATGAGGCCATGCATCTCGGTTTACCTTGTCTGGTATCGGACGTTGTCGGCTGCCAACGTGATCTCGTTTTGCCGGGAAAAACTGGCTGGGTTTTTCCGGCGGATAACCTTCCCGCCCTCGCGGCTACGCTTCGCACAGCCCTCCGCACTACCCCAGAAGAAATGCAGCGCTTTAGTCAGGCCGCCATTGAGACGATGAAGGGCTACACCTATCAGCAGACGAGCGCTGGCCTGCTCCAGGCTTTGGGAAGCCTTCCTGCTATTTAAGCGAATGCGCATCACCATCGTTCATGGATTTTTTCTGCCCGTGCCACCGCTCGGGGGTGGCGCTACGGAAAAATCCTGGTTTAATCTGGGCCGTGAATTTGCCGCTCAAGGCCATACCGTCACGATGATTTCCCGTCGTTGGCGCGGGCTCCCTAATCAAGAATTAAGCGAAGGCCTTCAGCATGTACGGCTCAAAGGCACTGATCACCGACGGCATCTCTGGCGCAACTTGCTTTACGATTTCATCTGGAGCTGGCGGGTGTTTTTTGCGCTACCCACCGCCGATATCGTCGTGGTCAATGCCGTCGCACTTCCTATTTGGCTCGGTTGGCTCAAACCCCGCGCCGGCCGCGTCGTCCTCATGACTGGCCGCATGCCCAAAGGCCAATATCGCTTTTATCGCGGCATCGCTCGGGTCTTGGCTGCCAGCGATTTTGTGCGCACGCAAGTGGTGACCGAAAATCCTGCGCTCGCCCCCATCACGCGCATCTATGGGTATCCGATAAATTGGAAATTACTGAACCAGCAAACCAATACAGCGCCGCCGTTTATTCAAAATTTTGCTACCGAGGAAATCATCATCGGCTTTGTCGGACGCATCCATGCAGAAAAAGGATTACGGTTATTGGCCGCGGCTCTGGAAATTGTAGAACAAACCCCCAACTTACCGCCGTGGCGGCTGTTGCTCTGCGGACCCGCGGATGTCGCACATGGCGGCTCAGGCGTGGGCTTTCTTAACGATCTAACTAATCGCCTATCGCAGATCGTTACCCCCCACCGTTTCAATGTCCTGAATCCGGAATTTTCCGAAACCACGCTCGCGAGTGTTTATCGCCACATTAATATTTTTTGTTACCCGAGCATTGCCGAAAAAGGAGAGACTTTTGGCGTCGCCGTGGCCGAAGCCATGGCCGCTGGCTCAGTCCCCGTCGTCTCTGACCTAGCGTGTTTTAAAGATTTTATCCGAAGTGGAGAAAATGGGCTTAGCTTTGATCATACCGCGCCTGATGCCGCGGCCCGATTCGCGGCGGCTCTCGTGAGCTTACTCCGCGACCCCAACCTGCGCAGTCGCCTTGCAGCTAAGGCTGAGAGGGATGTTCGCATTTACGATTATGCCGTCTACGCCGCAACGCTCCTGGCAGATTTCACCGAATTAATCGCTCCACCCGAATCAGCCCCCACCCTTCTGTGACCAACTCCGCTCCTTTTCTTGGGCAGCACTGCCTTACGCCTTACTCCAAGTCGACCATGCTCGGTCGTTGGCTGTGGTTATTTGTCCAATCGACTCTCTTCCGCTGGAGTCCGCGCCCGCTCCACAATTTCCGCAGCTGGCTCCTGCGCTGCTTCGGCGCGGATATTACTGAACCCGTCGTGATTTTTCCTACCGCGAAAATCATCTTCCCTAAAAATCTCTCTCTCGCCGCACACAGCATGGTCGGGCCGCACGTGACCCTCTACAACCTCGCCCCCATCACCCTCGAATATGGTGCGAACCTCAGCCAAAATTGCCATCTCTGCACCGGCACACATGACTTCATGCGCTGGACTATGCCGCTCATCACCGCTCCCATTGTGATTGGCCGAAATGCTTGGCTCGGCGCTGAAGTATTTGTGGGACCCGGAGTAATTATCGGCGAACTCTCGGTTGTCGGCGCTCGCTCCGTCGTCGTGAAAGATTTGCCCGCGCACAAAATCTGCGTGGGCCACCCCTGTCGCCCCGTCAAAGACCGACTAGCGCCAAAATAAATCGCATCCGGCAACCTGCTAAAACAGCCAGTGAACACTCCCAGTATCTTCGTGCCAGCCACTCCACGTGGTGCCGTCGCCGTTAATTAATGAAAATCTGCCATCTCGTACCGAGCTTGGAAGAACGCCATGGAGGGCCCTCGAAATCAGTGCGCGCCCTCGCCAATGCCCAAGCGGACGTGAGCACGGCTGTTGAATTGCTCACAACCCTCGAATGCGGCCAGCCCGTTGCAGCTACGCGGGAAGTAAATGAACGCAGTGTGATTCACACGTTCCCGCGCGTTACGCCGCGCGGCCTGTCCCGCTCACCCGCCCTGCAGGAATATCTTAGCCAAGCTCGGTTTGATTACGTGCATTATCACTCGCTCTGGCTGCGACCGCTCCACTACGCCCATCAAGCCGCGCAGCGTCTTGCAGTTCCTCTCATTATTTCACCGCGCGGAATGTTAAGCGGTTGGGCTTACCGGCATCATCATTGGCGTAAGCGCTTAGCCGCAGCATTTATACATCGCGGTGCCATGGCCGCAGCGAGCGGCTGGCACGCCACCAGCGCAGCGGAGGCTGAGGACATTCGCGCGCTCGGTTTTAAACAACCGGTATGTATCTCTCCCAATGGCGTGCTCGTACCTTCCGCCACTGAAATGAAAGCCGCTCGGACTTCCTGGCAGACGATTTGTCCGGCTACCAAAACCCGCCCCGTCGCTTTATTTTATTCCCGCTTTCATCGCAAAAAACGACTGCAGGAATTAATCACACTGTGGCTCGCCGCCCCGCGGGGTGATTGGCTGTTGCTCATTGTCGGAGTGGCCGAGGATTACACGACGACAGAACTCAGCCAAATGCTGCAAAGCGCCGAAGCCACGAATCGTATTGCCGTGTTTGATGGAGCCGACCGTCCGCCCCCCTATGCCGTGGCCTCACTTTTTCTGCTTCCTTCCCACTCAGAAAATTTCGGCCTCGTCATTGTCGAAGCCTTAGCTTCCGGCGTCCCCGCGCTAGTCACTGATACCACTCCTTGGTCTGGTCTCAACACGAAGGGCTGCGGTTGGTGCGTATCGTGGGAAAATTTTGACTCCGCCCTAACTCAAGCTCTTTCAACTCCACTCACAGAGCTCGCCCTCATGGGTCAACGCGGACGCACGTGGGCCGAGCGTGACTTTTCTTGGAGCGGCGCCGCCCACTTACTCACGGAATTCTACAAAAAATTGCGCCATGCCTCCGCCTGATCTATCAGCCCCACGTCGCAAAGAAAACCCCTGGCTGGCGCGGGTAGTTATTTTTCATTTTAGCTCCTTACTTATTTTTACAACCTGGGCTTTTGGCGGACAAGTGCCGTGGGCGCGGCAAGTCATCGCCGGCTGGGGCAGCCTCGGCGTACTGCTTTTTATGATCGCTGGGGTCACGCAAGGGCGCGCTCCCCACGATCGCTACCCCGCACTCCGTCTGCTCTGGCCATTATGGCTCTACGATTTGCTCGTCATCGTGAGTTGCTTTAATCCGGGATTTAGAGAGCTAAGGAACGGGACTGAAATTTCGCTCGTGCTAGCCGACCCCATCACCTGGCTACCAAGCGCCGCGCGCCCGCTCATGGCCGCCCAAGAGCTCTGGCAGTTTAATGTCATCGTCCTGTCCTGCTTTAATCTCTGGCTCGTTCTGCAGTCCCGACGATTACTGCGCTCCGTACTTTTTATCCTCACCGGCAACGCGGTCGCACTAGCGGTCTTCGGCACATTTCAAAAACTAGTACAATCGAAAGGCCTCTGGTTCGACCTTGTCCCAGCGCCTAATCCTAAATTTTTCTCAACATTCGTTTATCATAATCATTGGGGCGCTTTTACGGTGATGAACACCGCGGCCTGCTTGGCACTATTTTTCCACTTGCTACGCCGGAACGACCAACGCGACCTCTGGCATTCGCCGATAATGCTTGCCGCACTCGCCGCACTTTTACTCGCAATCTCCGTCCCGCTCAGCGCCTCGCGCTCCTGCACCGTATTGATGGGCGTGCTGCTTGGTGGAGCCTTAGTGCACCTCTTGCGCCGTATTATCCAACACCGTCGAGCTAAACATGAATCAGCTACCGCCCCCGTACTCGGGCTGATCTTCGCTGCCACGCTAGCGGCCACGGCCATAGGCTACCTCGGCGCTGACGTCATTGCCCAGCGACTTCAACAAAGCGCCGAGCAACTCACGCAGATCGAGCAAGCGAACACACTCAATGCTCGCCTTACTCTCTACCGTGATACCTGGCACATGGCTGAGGCGCGCCCTTGGTTCGGCTGGGGGTTAGAAAGTTATGCGCATATTTTTAGAATTTTTAATACGCAACGCGCAGCCGAAGCCTGGATTTGGATCACATTTTATGCCGAAGCCCACAATGACTGGCTGCAATCGTTAGCCGAAGTGGGCTTTGTCGGCACCGCCCTTCTCGGACTGCTGCTGGCTCTGCCGCTCTGGCACGTACGGTGGCGCCACGTTCAATCACTTGTGCCCCGTTACTTACTCACCGGAAATATCATAATTTTGCTCTATGCATGGTTAGAATTCCCTTTCGCTAACCCTGCCGTAGTCCTGACATTTTTTGCTACATTCTACGTGGCACTCCGCTACGCCCAGCAGGAAATTCGACATCATCCCGAGCGCTCCCCGTGAGTTTCTCTAAAAAATATCATCTTTCAGTTTTAATTCTCACCTTAAATGAGGAAGAGAATTTGCCAGCCTGCTTAGCTTCCGTCGCCAATTGGGCGGATATTGTGGTACTCGACTCAGGCTCCACTGATCGGACTGTGGCCCTAGCCCGCGCTGCCGGCGCCCGCGTTTTCACAAACCCCTTTGTCGATTTCGCTACGCAGCGTAATCATGCCCATACGCACATTAATTTTCACACACCGTGGGTCTTTCACCTCGACGCCGATGAAATCATGACCCCCGCGCTCGCAGCTGAGTGCGCGGCACTGGATACCTCTTTGCCGCTCGATGGCTATTACGTCGCCCCGCACATGATGTTTCATGGCCGCTGGCTGCGGCGCTGTACTGATTTTCCAGCGTGGCAGGCGCGCTGCGTCCGCGCCCAAGGATTTCATTTTATCCAAGCTGGCCACGGCCAACGCGAAGCTCCCGCTCTTCGCCTCGGCTTTCTGCAGCACAATTATCTGCACGATATCTCAATTCATAATGAGCAAGAATGGACCACACGCCATTGTCGTTATGCCGTTGCTGAAGCAACCCAGTTCCTGACCGACCGCGCGCCGTGGTCCCAAATTATCCCCCAACTCATTTCTGGTAAATCACTCGTAAGACGGCGAGCGCTCAAGCACTGCAGCTATTACCTGCCCGGACGGCCTCACTGGCGCTTCCTTTATCAATATATTTTCCGTGGCGGTTTTCTCGACGGCCGCGGCGCCTTCCGCTACTGCCGCCTGCTCGCGCGTTACGAACGCCTTGCCGTGAATGCCCTCCGCTCTATGCGGAATATCGCACAATCCGTATAAATGCCCTGCCCCACCCCTCAAAAGGGCCGGAAAAACTCAATTTTTTTTCGTTCGTGCCGTAGTCTTGCAGTTACTCCTCACTCACTTTCTTGACCCTGCCCCGTCTCATCTTTGTCAATCGCGTCTACTGGCCATCCACCGCTGCTACTGCCCAGCTCCTGACTGATCTAGCCGAAAATTTATCCGCGCGCGGTTGGCCGGTGCACATCATTTGTGCAGGTAAAGAATCAGGTCTCCATCAGGGGGTAATGATTCATCGCGCGGGGTCAGATGACCAGCCCAGCAGCCTTCTCTCACGCGCTCGTCGTTACGACGCCTTCCGCTGTTGCGCCAAGCAGCAACTCACGACACTCGCAGGTCCTGACGATATCGTCGTGCTCATGACCGATCCTCCTCTGCTGGGGGCTCACTTGACCGATATTGCGCTCAGCCGGGGCGCACGCGTGATCCACTGGATTCAGGATATTTATCCCGAAATAGTAACCGCTCATCTAGGTCGTCTAACGGCCCTGCTACTCTGGCCTTGGCGCAGCCGTCGTGATGTGGCCTGGCAGACCGCCCATGGCTGCGTTACCCTGAGTGCAAGTATGGCTGCTACGGTCGGATGCAGAGCTCCTGCCTCCGCAGTGGCTATTATACCTAATTGGGCACCACGCGAATTACAGCTCCCCGCTCTGCCTGAGGCGATCGCCGCATACCGAGAAAATTGGGGCCTCGCGGACAAATGCATCATCGCCTACTCTGGCAATCTCGGGCGCGTCCATGAATTTAAGACGATCCTTGCAGCGGCCGAACGGCTCAAAAATCAACGAGCAATTGCTTTTCTATTTATTGGGGCTGGGGCGCGTTTTGATGAACTGCGCTCCGCGGTAGCCTCCCGCCAGTTACAAAATATTAATTTCCTCCCGCCAGTATCACGAGAAAATCTCGCCGTCGCCTTAGCCGCAGCTGATATCCAATTGGTCACGCTTAACCCAGTATTCGCCAATTTAGTTTATCCCAGTAAATTAGCAGGAACCCTCGCAGCCGGCCGGCCGGTGTTATTCGTAGGACCACCACAGGGCGAAATCACTCAGCTACTCACCACTGAGGAATGCGGCCGAACCGTGCAGCCAGGTGACGATGAGTCTCTGACTGAGATCATTACCCAGTGGCAGCTCGACCGACCGCACCGACATCAACTGGGACTAAATGCCCGTGCAGCCTATACCAAACATTTTACTCTGACCCACGCCGTTGAGCGCTGGGTAGACATTCTGCACAGAGTGGCGGCGACGGTTAAAAGCTAAGTCAGGTCGTTCATCCGACGGAGGGAATCAATAAACGGCAGGCCGAAGAGGCTCGACCCCGCATACCTGCACGGTTTTTGGGGCATTTCTCTCTCATTTAACCGATCTGTGCCGATCTCAGTTAACTCCCGTGAAGCTATTTATCCTCAATTTTATATTCGCGGTGCACTGCCAGCACCCAAGTAATTTCCAATGAAACAAGGGAGAACAATCACCCTCGCCTTGATTCTCTTGGACGCCCTCGCAGTCGTTATTGCCTTCAATTTATTTGCTTGGCTGCGCGGGGTGACCGATTCCCAAGACCCCCTGCTCGCACCCCTCTTTTTGCCTATCATGATGCAGGGCCTCGCGATTTACCTGATCGACGGGTATAATACGCGTACCGATACGATGTCGGTTACCTACACCAGTCAGCACGCCATCGCCCTGATAGTCGTGTTCCTGCTGACGCTGCTGCTCACCTACGGATTTTTCATTGCAGGCTTCCCGCTGCAAGGCAGTCGGCTCGTAATCACCGAAGCCTCACTCTTATTGATTCCACTGACTTTGAGTTACCGGCGCTATTTCTACCAGCGCCAGCTCGCGGAAGCCCAACAGCGCTATTTCATGTTTTTAGGGAGCCCGGAGAGCTGCATCGCCTTCAAGCAAGAATGCCGCAAAACCGGCATGACTCAGTCTGTCCTCTACGCCACCCATGAAACTTTCGCCGAAGGTGTCGCCAATGGACCCACCGATCCTTCCACCCCTCCCTTTGGCAATGTTGTACACTATCTCGCCGAATACGCGGACAGTCTCGATGCGATTATTTTGCGCGAATCAAATCAAGAGCTCCCCCCCGCGGTAGCGCAAAAATTAATGGAGCTGCATTTTTCGGGAGTCCCCACGTACACCCTAGAATTATTTCATGAGGTTTATTGGCGAAAAATTCCTCTCTACCGACTCAATCAAACGTGGCTTTTCCAAGAAGGCTTTCGCATCGCGCGCGAACCGGTCTTTGAGCGACTGAAGCGCTTGAGCGATCTCAGTCTCGCAAGCCTGGGACTCGCGCTGACGCTCCCCCTGCTACCCTTCGCCGCCGCGGCTATCTGGCTCGAAGATCGCGGCCCTCTCTTTTTCCGCCAAACACGAGTAGGCAAAAACCGTCTATTGTTTGATATTGTTAAATTACGAACGATGCGCGTCAGCCCTGGCGGCGATGCTTATACTCGGGTGGCTGATCAACGCATCACCCGTGTCGGACGCTTCCTCCGCAATACTCGGCTCGATGAGGTACCGCAGCTGTGGAATGTCCTCCGAGGTGATATGAGCCTCATTGGACCACGCGCTGAGTGGGTGCGCCTCGTTAATAACTATGAACAGCAAATCCCCTGCTATCATTTTCGTCACCTCGTGAAACCCGGCATTACGGGGTGGGCTCAAGTGAGCTACAATTACGGTGAAAATATCGAAGATACACTCCGAAAATTAGAATATGATCTCTACTATATTCGATATTTTTCTTTCGTACTCGATGCCTCAATCATTCTGAAAACAATCCATCTTATGCTTTTCGGCAAAGGCCGTTAAGCGATAAATCTCCGGATTGCGCGGGGGCCCATAATCAGTATCTTGTCCAAACGTTGCGTAGCGGCTTTCGCTGCGCCACGTTCCTCTGATTGAAAACTTACGATTTTATCTGCATTGGTGGTGGCAGCGCGGGATTTAATGCCGCCCGCGTGGCGACAGGGCTCGGCCTTAAAGTAGCCATTATCGATGGCGCCCGACAACTGGGCGGTCTCTGTATTTTGCGGGGCTGCATGCCCTCTAAAACTCTTATCTACGCCGCGGAAGTGCTCCACCAGGCGCAGCACGCAAAACGCTTTGGCCTTAAAATCAGCGGTGCGCACGCTGATATGAAAGCGGTTCATGCGCGGAAAGTTAAAATCATCGGTGAATTTGCCGACTACCGCCAGCAGGCCTTAAAATCAGGCAAATATGATCTCTACCAGACTACCGCCACTTTTATTGATCCCCACACTCTGCAATTAGCTGATGGCCGGCAATTGCGCGGGCATAAATTCCTGCTCGGCACCGGCTCGAAAATCAGTGTACCCGCGGTCCCAGGATTAGCAGAGATCAAGTGCTGGAGCAGCGACGAAGTTCTAGATCTTAATTTTGTACCGCAAAGCGTCGTCGTGCTAGGCGGCGGCATCGTCGCTTGCGAGTTAGCCCAATTTTTGAGCCGCATCGGGAGTAAGGTCACGATGATTCAAAGAAGCTCTCATATTTTGCGCGACTGCTCAGCGGAGTCGGCTCAGGTTGTGGCCCAAGCTTTAGTTGATGAAGGCATCCGACTTTTCACTGACACGCAGTTGCAGCTCGTGCGCCAAGATAAACGCGGCTTCATCGTCTCTTTCCTACAGGCCGGCAAAAAAATAACCACCCGCGCTGATTATTGCTTTAATGCTCTCGGGCGTGAACCCAACACGGCCAGCCTGGGCCTCGCAGCCGCTGGCGTAAAAACTCTCGCGAATGGCCAAGTTATTATCAATCGCTGGCAGCAAAGCAGTGCGGCGCATATTTATGCGGCTGGCGATTGCTCAGGGCCGGCGGAAATTGTGCACATTGCGATCGCGCAAGCCGAATTAGCCGCGCGCCACGCTGCTCAAGTTAAAGGCCTGCAGCCTGTTGATTTCTCCCTGCTACTCAGCGTGGTCTTTACCGATCCCCAATTGGCCACCATTGGCGTGCTGGAGCGCGATCTGAAAAAGCGTAACGTGAAATATCTCAGCGCGACCTACCCCTTCAACGACCACGGCAAATCTATTCTCATGGAGGCCAATTATGGCTATGTGAAGGTACTAGCCGAGCCCAAGCGCGGTCGGATCCTCGGCGCTGAAATTGTCGGCAAAGACGCCGGCGAACTGATTCACTGCTTCGCTACTCCGCTCGCCATGCGAGCGACCGTTCACGACATGCTCCGCGCCCCGTGGTACCATCCGACCCTCGCCGAAATCATTACCTACCCCCTCGAGGAAATCGCCGAGCAGATGGCCCGGTGATCATGGTTCGCTCCATATTTATTAAAACCCCAGCCGGATCTTGCGTTCGTACTCACCGCTTTACCCCTGCTTGACCGGCCCCGCTCGCACGCTTTTTTCGCCTACAGATCCCTACTCACCCAGCATAACGAACCGCGTTGCTATTCGTTTTACACGGTAAATTCATCCAGATACCAAATCACCCATGCAAGCTTACCAAGCCCCAGAATTTCTCGTTGAATTATTGAAAGCTAAATCGCCTTCTGGCGCGGAAGCTCAGGCTCAAGCGGTTTACGACAAGTACGTCAAACCACACGCCGACACCTATGCCAATGACGCGCTCGGCTGCCGCTTGGCTACCCTCAATAAAACAGGTGGCCCTACCCTGATGTTCTCCGGTCACATGGATGAACTGGGGCTGATTATCACCTACATCAACAAGGATGGTTATCTCTACTTCGACACCATTGGTGGTCATGACAAGAGCATCATCTCGGGACGACGCGTCATCATTCAAACTGCCGCTGGTTCGGTGAAGGGCGTGACGGGCAAACGCGCCATCCATTTAATGGAAGAGGCTGATCGGAAAAAAGTCCCGGAGATCCACGAAATCTGGATTGATATCGGAGCACGCTCTAAGGCCGAGGCTATCCGGCGTGTCGCCATTGGCGATGTCGCCACTTACGACCACGAATTCGAACTCATCAATGGTAGCATCGGCACCGCGCGGGCTTTCGACAACAAAGTCGGCGCCTATATCGTGGGCGAAGCCCTGATCCGACTGGCTCGCGAAAAAGTAAAACTAAACGCTAAGATTGTATCGGTCGCAACCACCCAAGAAGAAATTGGCGTACGGGGTGCCCAAACTTCCGCCTTTGCGGTCGATCCGCAAATCGCTCTCGCCGTCGACGTGGGCCATGCTACCGATCACCCAGATTGCGATCCTCGCAAACACGGGGAAACCAAGCTCGGCGGCGGTCCGATCATTTGCCGTGGCCCTAATATTAATCCGAAAGTTTACGAGCGACTCGTGGCTTGCGCCAAAAAAGCTAAGATCACGATCCAGTTTGACGCAGATCCGCGTCCCACCGGAACCGATGCTCGGGCGATCCAAATGGCCCGCGGCGGCGTAGCCTGCGGCTTGGTCTCAATCCCTCTCCGCTACATGCATACCCCCAGTGAGGTTGTCGATCTCGCGGATGTGGAAAACTGTGTGAAGCTCTTCGTCGCCTTTGCTAAATCGATCAGCAAGGACGAAAGCTTTTATTGGTAATCGTCTGCGCGGAGCTTGGTCTATCCTGGCCCAGCTATTAATTATCGCTGAGGGCTAAGTAGCACTCCGCTAGGGGCAGAGCACCATGCGCGATTGCCCCGAGGGCCGAAGGTACGTACGCAAAGCCCGACGTGACTAAAGCCAACCTTAGGCCGCATCTTTACCCCGCGAGGAGACGGTCGGCCGCACCGCTTTTACTAACTGCGGCTTCTTGCGGCC
The DNA here is from genome assembly GCA_903856725.1 of uncultured Verrucomicrobiota bacterium. GTDB lineage: Bacteria > Verrucomicrobiota > Verrucomicrobiia > Opitutales > Opitutaceae > Lacunisphaera. The sequence goes on along the minus strand of CAIOCT010000028.1, from coordinate 12,705 downwards.
TTCAACGACTGCTTGGTCGATGATGACTTCAGCAATATCATCGCGTTGCGGCAGGTCGTACATGACGTCTAACATCAACTTCTCTAAGATCGCTCGTAGCGCGCGGGCGCCAGTCTTAAGCTCGATGGCCCGCTGCGCGATCGCCCGCAGGGCATCCCGCGTGAACTTAAGCTGCACACCATCCATCGCAAAAAGCTTGGAGTACTGCTTCACCATCGAATTTTTGGTGAGGAGCAGAACTTTTTCTAAATCGGCGATCTTCAACTGATCGAGCACTGAAACGACTGGCAAGCGGCCGATAAATTCAGGAATCATCCCGAAGCGAATCAAATCCTCTGGCGCAACCCCCCGCATCATCTCGTCGGGCGTCAGCTCATGATCCTTGGAGTTGATATGAAAACCTAGGGAACGTTGCCCCAAGCGCTTCTTGATCACCTCGTCGAGCCCCACAAAAGCACCGCCGCAGATAAAGAGAATATTTGCAGTGTTAACCTGAATATATTCTTGGTTCGGATGCTTTCGACCACCTTGCGGTGGAACGTTGCAGGTCGTGCCTTCTAGCACCTTGAGTAAAGCTTGTTGCACACCCTCACCTGAAACGTCGCGAGTGATCGAGACATTTTCGGTGGTGCGGCGAATCTTATCGATTTCGTCGATATAGATAATGCCACATTCCGCCTTCTTAACGTCGTAATTGGCTGACTGCAATAAACGCAGCACCACATTTTCGACATCCTCACCGACGTAACCAGCCTCGGTCAGCGTTGTCGCATCAGAAATCGCAAAAGGAACATCGAGGATGCGCGCCAGCGAACGAGCGAGGAGCGTTTTGCCGGAGCCGGTTGGCCCCACCAACAGAATATTGCTCTTCTCGACTTCCACATCGCTGAATTCCGCCGTCAGCAAGGGTTGCGCAGCGGGATCAAAATTAAGACGCTTATAATGATTATAGACCGCGACCGAGAGAACTTTCTTCGCGTGCTCCTGACCGATCACGTGATCATCAAGAACTTTCCTAATATCGGCCGGCTTAATGAGGCGGAAAGCGGGCTTGGGGGCACCTTCAGCTGGTGCGGCGGCCGCAGACGTTTCCTTAACTTCGCGATCGATGATCGTCTTGCAGACGTTGACGCAAGCGTCGCAAATATAGACCCCTGGTCCCGCAATAATTTTGCGGACTTCCGCCTGCGATTTTCCGCAGAACGAGCAAAGGGTGACGCGCGATGATTTGGCCATGAGCAGTTATATCGTCTCGCCAACAGAGTTAGTCGAGGGCTTTTCCCGTCCTAAATCAGGGCTGGGCAGCCGTCGTTTGAGCAATTTTTTGAGCATCACGTGTCGACGCAACCACATGGTCAACAATGCCATAAGTCTTAGCCTCTTCGGCGCTCAAATAATAATCCCGATCGGAGTCAATGCCCACTTGGTCGGCCGTTTTGCCGGTGTGCTTGGCGATGGTTTCATTGAGAGTTTTCCGCCAACGAAGAATTTCCTTGGCCTGAATCGCAATATCCGCGGCCTGACCACCCGCCCCACCTGAGGGTTGATGAATCATCACGCGGCTATTCGGCAGAGCGAAGCGTTTACCCTTGGTGCCGGCTGCGAGCAAAATAGTGCTCATACTCGCCGCCATGCCAATGCAGTAGGTGACGATATCACACTGCAAAAAATTCATCGTATCATAGATAGCCATCCCACCCGTGACCACGCCACCAGGTGAGTTAATATAGAGATGAATGTCCTTTTTCGGATCCTCCATTTGCAGGAAAAGAAATTGGGCAATTACCACATTGGCGACATCGTCATCGATCGGCGTGCCGATAAAAACGATCCGGTCCTTGAGTAGTCGGGAATAGATATCCATCCGCGACTCACCGCGGCCAGTGTTTTCAATAACGATGGGAACGTAGTAGCTCATGCTTTTGCGGTTGCGGTAGTGACGCTAGCCTTGGAGACCAGAAAATCAAGGGCCTTGTCGAACATGATCTGCTGCTGAATCGCACGCAGTTGCTCCCGATCCTTACCAAGCTCCTTCATGAGCTTATCCGGTCGTTGACCACCCCGCATCGCTTCGCGCATGAGCCAATTATTAAAATCCTTCTCATCAACTTTGATTTTCTCTGCCTCGGCGATTTTGGCGAGGATGAGCTGCACCTTAACCCGCGAGACGGCGGCCTTGGTAGCGCTGTCATGGAGCTCCTGTTTATTTTTTTCAAACTGCTCCTGCGGCACGCCGCGGCGCATATTCTCTTCAATAAATTGACGAAGCACTCCATCGCGCTCGGATGCAATTAGGCTATCCGGCACAGGGAAATTAGCCTGCGCGGTAATCGCATCGGTCACCTGACGGCGTTGCGCGGCCCGATTTTCCTGCTCTTTGCGCATCTTCAAGTTGGTGGTAACCTGGGTTTTTAAACCAGGGAGATCATCCACTTGATGTTGCTTGAAAAAGGCCTCATCCATCGCGGGCAACACGCGCTCACGGACTTCCTGTACCTCAATAGCGTACGCAACCGCTTTCCCAGCAAGGGCGGGTACGGGGGCAAATTCAGCCGGGAAATTAATGGTGACGGTTTTCTTGTCCGTCGCCTTTAGCCCAGCGATCTGGGTCGACATCCCGGGAAGCAACCCTTCGTTGGCTCCCTCGACTTCCTCCCAAGTTTGCGGGGCACTCGCATAAATTGTTTTATCAGCCACGAGCGTAGTTAGCGGTTGCCCATCCAATGTGCCCTCATAGCCAAAGCGCACATAGTCGCCCTTGGCGGCTGCCCGATCGGCTACTTTAAAATCAGCCCGTTCAGCCCGGAGGCTCTCAATGACGGTATCAACCTCGGCTTCAGTGGGCTCGGTCGACTGAACCTCTGTTTTCAGGCCGCTGTAATCTGGCAGTGCAAATTCAGGACGAATATCCACGGTCAACTTGATGGCAGCGGAGAGGCCGGCCTCAATCACACCCTCCTCAACATCGACGAGCGATAGCACCTCAAGTTTAGACTGCTCCAGTCCATCGCGGTAAGCTTTGCCGATGACCTTTTGCTTGAATTCATCCTTCATTTCTTTGCCAAAGCGTTTAGCGACGATCGCTGCAGGCGCCTTGCCGGGACGAAACCCAGGGAGACTCACTTGCCGGGTAAAATCGGCCAAGACGGCGTTATATTCACCATCAACCTCGCTCTTATCGAGGGTGACAGTCAGCGCTTTGCGGGTCTCGTTGATATCGGTAATTTGAACGTTCACGGTGTTTAAAATAGGAGGATTTGAAGCGGTAAACCGGCCAAGCTAGGTCACCCCTCCGCGCACGGTCAATGCCAGATTCCAAATCGCTCAAATGGAGAAACCAACGTCGACATCTCCACGGGCTCGCCCAAACTAGCTTTCGCGTAATGCCTTCACTTACACAGCTTTTGGGCGATCATGGTCGCCTCCTCGTCCTCGATGCGGCTTCCACCTGCACCCAGGTGGGCATCCTCAGTGCTACCGCGCCTGCGCTGTGGCACCAAGCCCCCGAAGAAGCCGGCACGGCTATTTTCATGGGGACGGAAAGCCTATTGGAGCGGTCCGGTTGTACCTTGAGCGATATCCACGCCTTTGTTTTTTGCGCAGGACCTGGCTCCATGTTGGGCACGCGTACCATCGCTATGGCGTTACGCACCTGGCAAGTAATCGCCCCCCACCCCATTTATACTTACCAGAGCCTAGCGATCGCGGCGCGCTACGCATGGGCACAGATGCCCGGCCGCAGCTTTGGCGTTATAGCCGATGCACGCCGTGACACCTGGCATTATCAGCCCATCAGCGCGACGGGGAATCTGCCCCCCTTGCAACGACTACCCGCCTCAGCCCTTCCGTTAGGCGAATGGCTTACGCCAGAAAATTTTCGCGCTTGGGCGCTCCCCCCGCACCCCGCTGCCACTTGCAGCTACGATCTCGCCAAGATTTTCCCAGCGCTAGGCGACGGTGATTATTTCACGGCGACCGCCGCGCCCGATGCCTTTCAGCATGAAGCCCCCGTTTATAAAAAATGGTCGGCGCAGATCCACCAAACACCACCACGCCCAGCCTGAGTACCCGCCTTTAAGGCTTGCCGATACCGGCCGTCCGAAAACCAATCTTCCGCAGAGCAGCTAGATCGAGAATATTGCGGCCATCATAAATAAATGCCGGCTTCGGCATGGCCGCAAAAATCTTCGCATAATCGAGGGTTTTGAATTCATCCCATTCAGTCACGATCGCAATGGCGTGAGCGCCCGCACAAGCGGCATAAGCATCCGCTGCCACGGTGAGTCGCGGATTATCAACGCCCTGACCAAGCGTATCAGCGGTGATCTCGTGCGCGGGAACTTTTGGATCATAAACACAAACCTTGGCCTGCTCAGCGAGGAGACTCCGACAAATATTAATCGCCGCAGACTCGCGCGTATCATTGGTGTCTTTCTTAAAAGCAAAACCAAGCACCGCGATTTTCTTGTCCGCGACCGTGTTAAATAATTCCTTCACGATCCGATTAGCAAAACGCTGCTTCTGCCAATCATTAATCCCCACCACGCTGGTCCAATAGGCCGCGACCTCAGGCAGGCCGAAACTCTCGCAAAGGTAAGTGAGATTGAGGATGTCTTTCTGAAAGCAAGAGCCCCCAAAGCCCACGGAACTTTTGAGGAACTTAGGACCAATTCGACTATCCTTGCCGATCGCGTTAGCGACTTCATCAACGTCTGCGCCCGTGGCTTCACAGAGCGCTGAAATAGAATTTATGGAAGAGATGCGTTGCGCCAAAAAAGCGTTGGCCACCAGCTTAGAAAGTTCCGAGGACCAAAGATTGGTGGTAATAATACGGTCCCGGGCTACCCAGCGAGCGTAGACACTCACCAGAGTCGCCACCGCGCAATCCCCGTCGGGCGTGCGCTCGCCACCGATCAGAACGCGATCGGGGTTGGTGAGATCTTTAACCGCGGTGCCTTCCGCGAGAAACTCAGGATTTGAGAGCACCTGAAATTTAAGCCCCTTGGAATTGGAGGCAACGATCGCTTGAATCGCATCGGCCGTCTTTACTGGAATAGTAGATTTCTCGACGATAATTTTATCGCTCTCAGCATGCTCGGCAATCGTCCGCGCCACCGATTCGATATAGCGCAAATCAGCCGCCCGGCCTGCCCCGACGCCGTAGGATTTTGTCGGGGTATTTACCGCGACAAAAATAATGTCCGCCTTTTTGATTTGTCCGGCCACATCCGTAGAAAAAAACAGATTGCGACCCCTCGCCTGGTTTACGACCTCATCGAGTCCCGGTTCAAAAATGGGCAGCTGCCCAGTATTCCAAGCAGCGATCCTTTTAGCATTCATGTCCACCACCGTAACCGTGATGTCAGGGCATTTCAGGGCGATCATGGCCATCGTCGGCCCGCCTACATAACCAGCACCAATGCAGCAGATATTCATAGGAAGAAGGTGCAAATTTGTGCCGCCCACTGCGGATACGGCAACTCTCAAATGAATCAGGCAAGGGCGATGCCCACCTCACCAAAACGAGTTTGGTTCTAAGGATTAGCCCGATTATCAAAAAGCCGAGCCCAACGGCTCGGCTTGGAATAAGCACCTCGCAGATCGCGTTAGGCCGGAATCGGCGCAGGCGAGCCCCCCGTATTGGTAGATTCTGGGGCGGCCGGTGGTTCCACCGGCTTAGCCGCCTCCACCGCTAGCTTGGGCGGCTTAGCGCTGACGATCGGCGTGCGAATCTCTCCGTGCTGAATAATTTCTAATACATGCTTACCTTCAATCGTCTCATGCTCGAGTAGCGCAGCCCCGATCTTGTCTAAGGATCCGCGATTATCCGCGATAATCTGCTGCGCACGGGTGTACTGCGCATGTAAAATACCAGAGATCGCTAAATCTATTTTCCTAGCAGTGTCCTCACTCACGTGCTGGGAACGAGTGATGTCGCGGCCCAAAAACACGGTGTCCTGGTTTTCGCCCATGGCAACGGGGCCGAGTTCGCTCATACCATAATCACAGACCATGGCCCGCGCAATACGGGTGGCCTGCTTGAGATCACCATAGACGCCATTACTAAAATCACCGGTGACCATTTCCTCGGCAATGCGTCCGCCCATCGCCATCGCGATTTGGTTGAGCAACTTCTTTTTGGGCTGCGTCAAAATATCCTTCGTCGGCAAATAGGTTGTGCTCCCTAAGCTCTGCCCGCGTGGGATAATTGTCACTTTATGCACCGGCATCGTGCCGTCATCCAGCACCGCCTGGACGATCGCGTGACCTGCTTCGTGCCAGGCCACCAGACGCTTCTCGGCGTCATCCATCACGCGACGACGTTCGCGGCCCCACAGCACTTTATCGCGGGCCTCGTCGATATCGATCATCTCCACTTTCTTTTTACCACGACGCGCGGCGAGTAAGGCGGCTTCGTTTAATAAATTAGCTAACTCTGCACCCGATAAACCTGGGGTACCACGCGCGATAATCCCGAGCTCTACATTCTCAGAGAGAGAAATCTTCCGCGCATGCACGCGTAAAATTTGCTCTCGGCCAATAATATCTGGCAGATCAATGTAAACTTGCCGATCAAAGCGACCGGGGCGTAGCAAAGCGCTATCGAGTACATCTGGACGATTAGTCGCGGCGATGATGATAACCCCTTCTTGGGTATCGAAACCATCCATCTCCACGAGCAGTGAGTTAAGCGTCTGCTCACGTTCATCGTTACCGCCACCCAAACCGGCGCCACGTTGACGGCCGACGGCGTCAATTTCATCGATAAAAATCAAGCAAGGGGCGTTTTTGCGACCTTGTTCAAACATGTCGCGAACGCGACTTGCGCCGACGCCGACAAACATCTCCACAAAATCTGAACCACTAATGGAGAAGAAGGGCACATCAGCTTCGCCGGCAATGGCCTTGGCGAGGAGCGTCTTGCCGGTACCCGGAGGTCCAACCATGAGAATGCCCTTCGGGATGCGGCCGCCGATTTTTTGGAATTTCTTAGGTTCTTTAAGGAAATCAACCACTTCACTCACTTCTTCCTTGGCCTCATCGCAGCCGGCGACATCGGTAAAATTAATGCGATCTTTCTCGCGCGTGAGCATCTTCGCGCGGCTCTTGCCGAAACTGAGGGCGCCCTTCCCGGCTTGGCGCAATTGCCGCACGAACAGGAAGTAAAGTAAGCCAATCACGATCACAAACGGCAGCACTTGGGCGAGCAGGTTCATCATCGCCGTCGTGGCGGGTTTTTCAATAAAGGCTTGGGATTTCTGCAGCCGTTCTAAATTAGGATCAGTCAGCCAGCCGGTCGCAATAAATGCCTTCGTTGCACCAACGTCATTGCGAAGAGTGGCCTCCTTAAGGCTGCCGGTCACTTCAAACCAATTGCGGCCGCCCGTGGCATCGCTGCGAATTGCGCCCTCGGCGATCTTACCTTGCTCGGCCAATTCCACAATCTGCTGAATCTTTAATGTGGCAGGCTGAGGGGCGCGGGCCGGATTAAACCATAACATCGCGACCAAAATACCGATGCCGATCACCCAGAAAACGATCATCTTGATCGGGAAACCTTCTGGGGGGCTGCTTTTGAGGGGACGACGCTTCTTATTGTCTTCTTGGTCGGACATGGAGGAGTGAGAGTAGTTGCACACCGTGTAGGTTCCCTCTGAATAAGTCAAACGCACCGGAATTGAATTTCTCATTCATTTTCCATCGCCCCCAGAACTCATCCCAGCACGCCCTAACTGTACTGGGAGGATAATTTACCCTCACGGATAACAGCGAAGCTTTTAGTGCCCAAACTGAAGCGCGTTGGCTGACCCCGCTCGACGGCAGCCAGTAAAGCCTCAAAGCCTTGGCGAGAAAGATCAGCGGGGCGTTTTTGCGCCAGCAACCACCGATGCAAAGCGCGGCGTACGATCGCCCGCGGCAGTCCCGCGAGGGCGCGCAACGATAATTGCCGGTCGCGGCCCAGCGCCGCCAAGCTTTCCACCCAAGACTCTAAGGCCACGTCATCCTCTTCCAGCCGCTCTCGCGCCAACGCGGCTCCTCCGAGGGCGTCGCGTTCGGCCGCCTGGCTCCACGCCGGGAGCACATCATGGCGAATCCGGTTCCGAAAATAATCGCGCCCAGCATTGGAAGCATCCTCGCGCCACTTGACCCCCGCTTGGTGCAAGACCGCAATCAGCGCAGTTTTTTTAAGCGTCAACAAAGGCCGCACATGCTGCCGGCCATCACCTGCTGGCTGGACTGGGCGGGGGGCCGCCAAGCCACCCGTACCACTCCCCCGCGCTAGCCGCATCATGATACTCTCAGCAATATCATCTTGTTGGTGGGCCAACCAGAGGGCGCGACTGCCCAACCGTTGCATGGCTTGAGCAAAAAATTTCTGTCGTGCGGCGCGGGCTTCGGCTTCGCTCACTCCCTGATGCTGCCCCCGCCAGCGCCCCACCACTAACTGGACGCCCAACGCAGCACACGCGCGGCGACAATATTTTTCATCTGCCTCGGCGGCCCGCCCTCTCAGCCGATGATTAAAATGCAAAGCCACTAACTGCGCCCGGCGCTCTGGCCAGTGGGCCCACAAGAGCAAGAGCAAGGCCAGCGAGTCAGCGCCGCCGGAAAATGCCACGCTCCAGATCTCTGATCGCCGGCGGAGCTTGGCCCAAGCCAACACCGCAGGATGCAATTGCGCAGGCCTAATGAGTTCGCCCACCGATGTAGCCTGGGCCAGCCATCCTCGGGGAGACGTTTGCTTGCGTGTCATTTTTCAAAACCGGCCGCCCAAGCCGCGCGCGACATTCAGTTAAAACTTAAATGCTCCTTCCCAAAATAGGGCACCAGCACTGGGGGAATCTTTACCCGCCCATCGGCTTGCAGGTTATTTTCCAATAAAGCGGCGAGCACGCGCGGCACCGCTAGGCCCGAGCCATTTAAGGTGTGCACCAATTCTGGCTTACCGGTTTCCTTGCTCCGATAACGAATCTGCGCCCGGCGGGCCTGGAAGGCTTCAAAATTCGAGCAACTCGATACCTCGAGCCAGCGCTTTTGTCCTGCCGCCCAAACTTCCAAATCGTATTTCTTCGACTGAGAAAAACCCAAATCCCCACCGCACATGAGCAAAACGCGATAAGGCAACTCGAGTTTTTGCAACAAGCGCTCAGCGTCTGCACGGAGTTTTTCCAACTCTGTGTAACTGGTCGTCGGGTGCACCCACTTAAGCAGTTCGACTTTGTCAAATTGATGCACGCGATTCAGCCCACGGACATCTTTGCCATAACTGCCCGCCTCGCGCCGGAAGCAGGGCGTGTAAGCGCAACGGCAAACGGGCAGGACGGCTTCCTCTAAAATTTCGTCGCGGAAAAAATTGGTCAACGGCACTTCCGCGGTCGGCACCGCATAAAGTTTATCGGGGGTTGTTTCGTACATTTGCCCTTCCTTATCGGGCAATTGTCCAGTGGCGGTGGCACTCGCGGCGTTAACAAAAATGGGCGGGCTCACTTCCGTGTAACCAGCTTTGACGTCTTCATCTAAAAAAAACTGCAGCAACGAGCGCGACAATTTAGCGGCATCGCCAATTAAAAAAGGAAAGCCCGCCCCGGTGACTTTAGCGCCGCGAGCAAAATCGATCAGTTGGGCAAAGCCGGGGATTTCCCAGTGCGGCAACGCATGCGGAGAAACCGCGGTGACCGCGCCATGGGTGGCGAAAACCTGATTATCCTCAGGCGTGCGCCCCTCCGGAACACTCGCGTGAGGCAGATTAGGCACCGACAACATCGCCGTATGTAATTTCTCCTCGGTGTGCTTCAAGCTCTCGTCCTTGGCTTTAATCTCAATCGAAATGACCTTCATCTCTTGGACCTTCGCCAAGAAAGCGGGTGTCCCTTTCGGCATGGCAGCCATTTCATTATTAGCAGCCTTTTGCTGCGAACGTAAGACCTCCACTTCCGTTAAGAGCGTGCGCCACGCGGTATCGAGGGCCAGCACCTCTGCTAGGTCCACGACCAAGTGCTTCTTGGCAATGGCGGCACGGACGACATCAGGTGTTTCACGAAGGATGCGAGGATCAAGCATGGGACGTAAAGTTGAAGGCGATTCACCGCCCTTGAACAGGCTAAATTTAGCCGTCGTCAACTAACTGCGCGCATATGCGGCCTCAATTCGGTTGAACAAGTAAAAGACTTCCTTCGCCGATAAGAGTTTGAGATCCCCCACGGGCGCCTGAATCGTGTAATTCTTAGGGTGCTTGAGCGGATAAGGTCCAGAGATCTGGGGATCAGTTGGCCCGAACAAACCGATGGTCTTAAATCCCATCGCTGCCGACAGGTGCAGTGGACCGCTATCGTTTGAAATAATCCAATCGGCTTTCGCCAACAGTGCGGGCAACGAGGTCAGACTCGTATTACCCGTCAAATTAATAAAGGTGCCGTCGGGAAATATTTCTTTGCATGGCAAATAATGATTCCCCGCCCAAACGACTTTGCGACCAGCCTCGCGAATTAACAGCGCGGCCAGTTGGCTATAACCATTCCATTTTTTATTGGTCTGCCCGCTATCCGGAAACATGAGCACGGGGGGCAAGCCCTTGCGTGTTTCCATAAAAGCCAAATTGAGTCGCTCCAACTCGCGGAAGCGAAGGGGCCCGACCACGCGTGGCTCCGCGCCCACTACCTTGCAAAATTGGAGCAAGATATCGAGTCCATGACTGCGCTTCCCAGCAGGAGGTAACGCGATTTTTTCCTGATAAAAAAATCCCGCACCTTCGCGGGCATCGGCTCGACCCACTTTCCGACGTCCCCGACTCCACTGCGTCATTAAGCCCGTGCGCAAGAGACCCTGCAAGTCGAGTACGAGATCGAATTTTTTTTGCCGAACCTCACGCATCAAATCCCAAAAGCCCCGCGGCCCACCCTCTCGGCGAAAAACATAAACCTGATCAACGGCGGCACAGGAACGAACCAACGGCGAAAAAATATCGCGAACAATCCAGGAAATGCGCCACTCGGGACGCTGCGCCTTGATCGACGTCGCCACCTGCAATCCGTGCACGATGTCACGAAGCGCAGAGGGTTTTATGATGAGCATTTCTGGCATAACCGAAAAAAGAAAGACCCCACGAATAGGGCAACGTTCCTAAGATTAGAACCCAATTTAGAAATGCAAATCTGAACGAGATGCATGAGTGAGGTGCACTGGCCCCACCCCACCAATTCCCAGGTTCATGAGGCCGCCCCGCGCCTCAACGGCGCGCCAGCAGTTCATTCAAGGCAGCGAACACGGTCGCGGCCTCCAATCGAGCGAGCTGACCACCGGGAGCCTCGACCGCGCGATGCTTTTCCGCAGTGAGAGGGAAAGGCCCAAACCGCTGCGGAGAAGTTGGCCCAAAAATAGCCAGCACCCGATTGCCCGAAGCTGCCGATAAATGCATCGGGCCGCTGTCATTTCCGATGAAGGTCGCCGGTTGTCGCACGAGCGCGATCATTTCCGCCAGCGGACACCCCGTGAGATTAAGAAAACGTGCCGCCGGCACGGCTAATTTTGGCTGAGTCGCCTGTCCAGCGCACCACACCACGCGGCTCCCTGGGATTAGATTGAAAATGAGAGCCGTGAGCTCATCGAAATGCGTCCACTGTTTTTCTGCCCCTCGACTGTCAGTAAAAATCACAAAAGTCTTGAGTGGATCATCTCCAAAAAAATCCTGCCAAATAAACCTCGGGCCAGCGCGTAGCTCCAAGGGGAAATCCACCCGCGGGGTTACCCCAGCAACGCGGAGAAATTCCTGTAATATATCGAGCGCGTGATGCGGTCCGTGGCCGGCTGGCCGGGCGACGCGGTGATGATAAAAAAGACCCGCCCCTTCCCGCGCATCCGCACGGCCCCATTTAGCGGGCGAACGGACCGCCGCGGTCATTAGGCCGGACCGCAAGAGACCTTGGAGATCCCAGACGGCATCAAACTGCCTTTGGCGCAGCGTGCGCAAGAGGCCCAAAAATACGCGCCAACCGTCACGGCGACGAAAAATAATAATCTCATGAACAAAAGGGGCCGCCTGGACTAATCCAGCAAAGCGCTCCCGCACCACCCAAGTGATGCGACACGTCGGTTGCGCCCGCGCTAAAGTCTGCACCACCTGCAGGGCATGCACAATATCACCAAGCGAGGAGGGTTTGATAACAAGCAGGGATTTCACGCGCAAGAATTCGTAGGCTTGTGTCTGGCGCGCTTTTCTTCAACTCCATTTACCTGCTAACCATGAAATTCGACGCTCAGGATATAGCGGCCCGTCAAACTGAACTCACCGCGCAGTGGCATCAAGTCACACCCGTTGCAACCGGTGCCGACTTTAACCGCCTCTTGGAGGAAAATCATCTGCGCAATTTTTCGCTGTGGCATGAAGAAGATATCGCACGGCGCGATGACCTCGGCTTTGAGCGCGTCTACCAAGCGAAGCGCAACATCGACCGCTTCAATCAGGAGCGAAATAATTTCGCTGAAGAAATGGACAAAGCCATTGTCGCCGCGCTCGCCCCTCCAACGACGGGGTGCCCACGCAATTCTGAAACCCCCGGCATGATGATCGACCGACTCTCTATTTTGGCCTTAAAAGAGTTCCACATGCAGGAGGAAACCGTCCGCCCTGAAGCTTCTGGGGCCCATCGTGAAAAATGCACCGAAAAGCTGGCGCGCATTCGCCAGCAGCGAAACGATCTGAGGGAT
>CAIOCT010000027.1 GCA_903856725.1 uncultured Verrucomicrobiota bacterium | reverse complement strand
GCTCTGGTAAAAAATAGCCAAAATTCCCCCGGCACTGAAGCATTTTTAAGCGTTTATAGTTCGATAAAAATAAACTCTAAACTCGATTTTCCGAAATCGATCTTGGTGAGCAGTACGATTCCTGGAGAAGGCAAGACGATGGTCAGTTGCAATCTGGCCGCCTCCTTTGCCCGCCATGGCAAACGGGTGCTGTTGATCGATTGTGATATGCGCCGCCCGATGCTGCATCGCCACTTTCAACTCACCAATGAGGCCGGCCTGATCACTTGGTTCGAGGCGGGGGCAAATTTCACCGACGATCCTTTTACCGACCCCACGCTTGGCTTCACAAAAATAGATGAAAATCTCTGCCTCCTCCGCTCGGGAGGGCGTTCCAAGAGTCCGACTGAGTTGCTGGAAAACCCCCGCTTCGGTCAATTCATTGAGCGCATGAAAAATCATTTTGATCTGGTCGTCGTCGACTCTCCCCCGATGGGCGCGGTCACTGATGCTTTGCTCATTTCTGCGCGCACCGATGAAACGCTCTACGTCTGTCGCTTCAACCGCGCCTACCGGAAACATATTCGACTTTACATCAAGCAACTCAAAGAAAGCAAAAATGAGCTTCTCGGGATCGTCTTGAATGGGTTATCCACGCGACGAATCGAATATTATAGCAATTACCGCTACTATCGGAGCTATAAAAAATATTACGGCTCGCAGTCGTAAATTGACTGAGGGCGGGTGAAGGTAATGACTGCGCCGTCTCCCTATTGGAGGGACTTTACTCCGGCTACAAAATCAGCCACACTCGGATTGTGCTTTCTGCTTATCTGCCCGCCAATTTTGATCCGAAGCGTCCACTCGCGCTCATTGCTGGCCGTGGGCAGTACCCAATAATCACAGCTGCGGCTATTCGCCGCGCAGGGATCCCGCTGCGCTTAATTGCGATGGATGATGAGACTAGCCCCGACCTGATCGCGAGTTTCCCGCCCAGCGAACGCATCAGCCTTAATGTCGGCCAAGTAGGAAAAATGCTCACCGCGTTGAGTAATTTTCAAGCAGGCTACGCTGTCATGGCCGGACAAGTTACCCCCAAAAAACTGTTCCATGGTCTCACCCCCGACCTCAAGGCGGCGGCGATTCTTTTTTCCCTCAAACGCCGCAATGCGGAAACCATATTTGGCGCGATCGCCACTGAAATCGAAAAACTCGGTGTTACCTTACTTGATGCACGCGCCTTGCTTGATAACGAGCTAGCCACACTGGGCTCGATGGTGGGTAAATTTAATATTGGCGATGAGTACCTCCAACACGGAATTCAGATTGCTCGAGAAATCGCGCGACTTGATATAGGCCAAGGCTGCGTGGTGCGTAAGGGAACCGTGCTCGCAGTCGAGGCCTTCGAAGGCACGGATGCCATGCTCCGCCGTGCGGGTACTTTTAAAACAGATGATTCCCTCTTCGTAAAAATCAGCAAAACGTCGCAAGATTTCCGTTTTGATGTGCCCGTTTTTGGTCGGCAGACTCTCACCAGCATGCAAGAAGCCGGCCTGACTGCCGCCGCCCTCGAAGCCGGCAAAGTAATCATTCTCGAAAAAGCGGCGGTGCTAGAGCAAGCCAAGGCCGCTGGGATTATCCTGACCGGCTTTTAAGAAAACCGGCCGGAGACCCGCCTCAGCGGCATACCGACAAGGGTAGCGGAGGAGCTGACGCAAACTTGCACTTTTCAGCGCAGGCTTACATATTCTTTCTATGTCTGCAGATATCATCGAAGTCTCAATCAAAGGCCTGATGCCCACCGCTAATGGGTGTGCGGTATTTTTGGGCAATGAGACCAAGGTCTTTGTGATCTATGTCGATCCCAGCGTGGGCAGCGCCATTTCCATGACCATTAATGGAGTGAAGAAAGAACGTCCGCTAACGCATGATCTCATCGGGCATTTACTGATGGGCTTGGAGATCAATTTGGAGCGAATCATTATTAATGATGTTAACGATGGTACTTATTTTGCACGGATTATCTTCCACATGCAGAATGAACTGGGCCGAAAATTCTTGGAACTCGATGCACGCCCCAGCGATTCCATTGTTTTAGCGCTTCAACAGAAGCGGCCTATTTTTGTCGCCCGCAAGGTCTTTGATGTGGTGGAAGACATGACCGAAATTCTTGAACGGGTGCTCAAGCAGCAAAAAGAAGAGCCCAAGGAAGAGGGCGACCAGTGAGTAATCCGCCCGCCGGTCCTTCGCCTCTACCCGCTCGCATCCAGCCAAACCAGGCGCTCACCGCCTTGGCGCCGATGCAAGATGTGACCGATCTAGCTTTTATGCGGGTCGCTGCGCACTACGGCGCGCCGGATTATTTCTTTACCGAATTTTTCAGAGTGCACAGTCAATCTCGTCCCGAAAAACACATCCTACGCTCGTTGAGTGAGAATCAGACGGGTCGGCCTATTTTTGCACAACTCATCGGCGAACATATTCCCGATATGGTGCGTACAGTGAAAGCCTTGCTCGCCTATCCAATCGCCGGCATCGATCTCAACTTAGGGTGCCCTGCCCCTAAAATTTATAAAAAAAATGTCGGAGGGGGGCTGCTGCGTGATCCCGAGAAAATTGACGCTCTCTTGGGGGCCTTGCGTGATGCCGTGCCGCATCTTTTTACGGTAAAAATGCGTTTGGGATTTGCTTCGACCGATAATTTCGAACGTATCCTTGGCCTCATTAATAAGCATCAAGTCGACCTGCTCAGCGTACATGGACGATCAGTGAAGGAAGGCTACCGGAGTGACGTGCACTATGATTTCATCGGCCTGGCCGCTCGCACCGTCAACTGCCCCGTGCTCGCTAACGGCAATGTTTCCTCTGCAGAAAAAGCCGCCGACGTACTGACTGAAACTGGCGCAGCAGGTGTCATGATCGGCCGACACGCGATTCGCAATCCATGGATTTTTAGACAAACCCGCGAGCGCCTCGCAGGAAAATCCGTCAGCGCCATCACGCTTGGACAAGTTCGCGAATATATTGATCGCCTCTATCGTGAGACCCACTCCCCCGAAGTACCGGAATTTGCCCAAGTCGCCAAAATGAAAAAATATCTAAACTTCGTGGGCCAGAGCGTTGATGAAGCGGGTGCTTTTCTCTACGATATGCGCCGAGCCTTAACAGCCGCAGAGCTTTTTGGGGTATGCGATCGCCATTTGCTCACAGAGCCTGCTCGTCTATTTTCAGCAGAGCCCTACCCCGGCGTCATCGCGCGTCCGAATTGTGAAACACCGATGCAGAGCTGTTCGCTTGATACAGTATCGGCTTAATTATTCGAGTCCCAGGATTTTTCGACCCGCGGGAGAGATCATTTGCGGCGCCCATTGTGGATCCCACACAATGTGCACCTGGGCCGACTCCACGCTGGGTAAGGCGGCAATTTTTTGCCGCGCGTCTTCAGCGATGACAGGACCCATGCCGCAACCGGGAGCGGTTAAAGTCATTTTAACTTCAACCGTATGGCCACCACTTGCCGTAGGACTTAAAGCCAGATCGTAGACTAAGCCCAGATCGACAATATTGACGGGGATTTCCGGATCAAAACAGCTGCGCAAGGCTTCCCAGACTGCCGCTTCACTAAAATCTGTGACATGAGTGGTCGCGATCGGTTCTACGGGAAGCGTGAAGCCGGCCAAGGCGGGGGTATCTTCGCGGGCTATGCGAAAGAGCCCGCTAGCCGTGCGCACGGTGACATTGCCGCCGAGGGTTTGTGTAACAAAAACCGCCTCACCAGCTTGCAAAGTCACTGCCTCACCGGCAGGAATCACCGTGGCGGCACAATCGCGATTTAAAATATATTCCTTCATCATGTGAGAAAGATGCGGATTTTCTCACGCAATGCAACGATGGGATCAATCATCAGGCCGAACGCAGGGATCCACGATAATTTAGGGCAAATAGTATTCAGCTGGCAGTCGCGCATAAAGCCCCTGTGGATCATTAAATCGAACGAGGGTCTGAAATTGTAGCTTAGCATTCTGCAACAGTGTTCCCACCGGTCCCGCCCAAGTCTGTTCGTGATGTTTGCCCTCGAGCGCTTCCGCCACGGCCTCACCGAACTGCTTGGCACGCGGATATTCAACGACTCGAAAATCTTCACTCAGCTTAACTTTTTCGGCAGCATATTTAAGAGCTGTCGCGAGCCCACCCATTTCATCAACCAGCCCGAGTTGAAGGGCCTCGCGGCCCGACCACACCCGGCCCTGCGCAATTTCTTCGACCACGTGGCGCTCTAATTTTCGAGCGGCGGAGACTTTGCGGATAAATTGATCGTACACCCAATCCACGTTCGTTTGGAAAAGCGCCAATTCTTCCGCGGTTTTTGGCCGCGTCACGGTAGCGAGATCGGCAAATTTCCCAGTTTTAACCGTATCAAAAGTGAGACCAAATTTATCGGTAGCGAGACCTTGAAAATTTAAAAATAAACCAAATACACCGATCGAACCAGTAATGGTAGTTGGTTCCGCAAAAATCCGCTCCGCTACGGTACTAATCCAGTAGCCTCCGGAAGCGGCTACGGTGCCCATGGATACAATGATCGGCATTTGCTGCGCACACAAACTCAGCTCGCGATGAATAGCTTCAGAGGCACTGACGCTACCACCGGGACTATTTACGCGGAGCACCATCGCTTTGATACTCTTATCCTGACGAATCTGGCGAAGCATCCTGGCCGTTTTTTCGCCGTACACGTTACCTTCATCAAAGCCATCACCGTCGACAATCTCCCCCTCAGCATAGACGATGGCAATTTTTCCGCGTCCACTGACAGCTAGGTCGACTCGACCCGCGTGTTGCCGTTTGGCCGCCACCCCTCTAGCGGCGACTAATTTTGCGTAATCCTTAAGGGCCACTTGCTGAAAACTTTGATTCGAACCCATGCGCCCGGTAGCAGCTTTTAATTCAGTCAAGACCTCATCATGATAGGCAATTCGATCAATCAGCTTAAGTTTTTTCGCAACCTCAGGGCGCAGAAAACCCTGAGCATCGATGGCTTTTTGCAAAACTCCCGCCTCAAGTTGGCGGTCTTTTTCAATCGCCGTGGTGAGCGCCCCCCACAAATCGTTGAGCAATTTTTGTGACTGCTCGCGACTCTCCGCGCTCATGTCCTTACGCGTATATGGCTCCACCGCACTTTTGTATTTTCCCACGCGGGTCACTTGAACCCCGACTCCCAATTTTTCCATCGCCCCAGTAAAAAATATCGGCTGTGACGCTAGGCCGGGCATAACCACCGCGCCATAGGGATCGAGCACGACTTCGCTCGCCGCTGACGCTAAATAAAAATCACGCGTGTCCGCATAGTTCAGGTAAGCCTTCACGGGTTTGCCTGCTGCCTTAAACTCCGCAATCGCTGCACGCACTTCTGCCAGTGCCGCATAACCGGTTCCATAACCTGCCGGCTGAAGGGAACCGGTGAGATAAAGTCCAACAATGGCTTCGTCTTTCGCTGCGGCTTGGAGGGCTCGGGTCAGCGGGCGTAACTGGAGCACCTGCCGACTATTGCGGCCGAGCGATTCCATAATTTCAGCTAAGCCATCGAGCTGGGCGGGTGCATCCTGAATATTCGCAGCCAAATCAAAAACCAAATAAGCGCCATTCGGGACCACGACGGGTTTTTTTTGACCGAGTGTGGCCAACGCCGCCACGATGACTCCCAGGAGCAAGCCGCCCCCGATAACGACCACGATGAGAGCTGTGAGACTGGCAAAAAAAGAGGTAAAGAAACTTTTCATAGCGCCAAACTACGCCGCGCTATTTCGACTGCCAGCGAAAAGCATCCTCACCCGTTGCCATTGGCCCTGAAGATGCATCCAAACTTCCGCCTGTTTAGATTTAAGGTGATCGTACAGTCAAACCGCCGGGAGTCACGATTGTGGGATTTTGATAAAGGGCACCAGCCGCGACTCCCCCAATCGATTGTTTTTTTAGAGAGCCACCAGGACTGACTAGATTGGCAGTTACAAAAATGAGCAAATTGCGTTTCTGCGTGCTCTCGCCCTTGCTGCGGAAGAATCGGCCCAAGCCAGGCAAATTACCGAGCACAGGAACTTTGTCGCTGACATTTTTAACATCTTCACGGGTCAAGCCGCCCATCACGAGCGTGGCCCCATCCCAAATGGTCACCTTGGTGCTCATTTCCCGCACCCCGAAGATGGGTTGGAAAAAACCTGATGGAACGGTCACGGTCGTGCCACCTGAGATGGCGATGCTTTGCCCGCCGTATTCAACGAAGCCTTCAAATTCGGTGACCTTGGGATTTAAATCGAGACTGATGCTGTAATCATCTTCCTCAACCGTCGGGGTGACTTTCAATTCCACCCCCACATTGCGGGTCGTAAATTCCTGCGGGGTTCCGGCCGTGATCGCGACGCCGGCAGAACCGCCGCCACTCGCGCTACCGGTCCCAACCTGGCTTTGCACTTGCCCAAAAGATTGCGGATAGCGCAGTTCTTGCGCCACGGTGATGGTGGCGAGGTTACCCGAAAGCACGGTAAGCTTGGGCGCGCTGAGCAACTCAGTGCCTGCCTTTTGTGACAAGGCGCGCACCACGGCGTTGATGTTAAATTCACCGACGATGCCGCTAATCGTAGCGAGTGGATTAACGCTCACGCCAAGATTGTTGGTCCCCGGAATAGAGGGAGGATGATCTAAGATCGGGACATCGGGAGTGGGCGATCCTGTTGAACTGGTCAGCGTGCTATCGATAATTGCGCCTGCGGCATCAAGTGTAGACGTTGTCGTGGTGGCTCCGACCATGCCACGGACGATACTACCCCGACCACCGCCAGAGTCATTTGTGAAAGCACTAGCAAGCGAGCGATTAGCTGTTTGATAATTGCTCAGCGCCGCGCCGCTGTGCTGGGTAGCTTTTTTACCTAGATTCCACTGCACCCCAAGTTCATCGAGCGCCCCTTGTTGCACTTCCATAAATTTCGCTTCGATCTCAACCTGACGAACTTCGTTATAGCGGTTTAAAATATTTTGGAGGCGCTCCAGATTGCGCGGCGTCTGGGTGACAATGAGCTGCGAGCCATCAAAAGCCAGCGTACTGCCCGGCACATCTTCAAAAATCACTCCAGCCAATTGAAGGAAATTGCGGATAGCTTGACCCTCGCCGATCATCGTTAATTCATTTCCGACCGGCTGGGCCGACGCGCTCGGGCGGTTGCTACCACTCCCGGTACTCTTGCCGGTCATCCGCAAGACCGTCGAGCGAGCGATCGCAAAGAAATGAGTGGTCAGAGCTGATTGCTCCCCGCCCGGCCGCACAATGACTGCGTCAGCTTGAACCTCATATTGATAACCAACGGAGTCGGTAATGAAATCGAGCACGCGCTTCAGGGACAAATTGCGCAACGTCAGGTTGATCGTTGGCTTAGCCGAACTCGGATCGACCAAAATAATATTAACGCCCTTGGGTCCACTCGCCGAGAGATCAAACTCCTCAGTAATCACGCTGAGCGCATTGACCACGCGGCCGATTTCTAAACCACTAAAATTTACGCTCGGAATGATAATCCGTGACAGTTTTTCCTGCAGCGGAGAAGGACGGCTCGGCTCGGCGACCGCCTCTAATTTCTCATGGAAAGCGCGGGGCCGTTGCCACGCACGGTCCACCGCGCTAAGCATGGCGCCACTGGTAAGCGCCCGCTCTAAATTAACTGGAGGGCTTTCGGCAGAGAGGCGTTTAATGAGAAACAGCGCGTCTGCGTTACTCGGATCTAATTCGATCACTTGCTGCAGAGTGGCCCAGGCGGACGCGGCATCGCCAGCGAGATACTGACTACGACCCCGTGCCACCAACGCGAGCACGGGGCGCGGGATCGAAGCACTGAGCACTGGCAAAGTGATCGCGGGATCTGCGGCCGTTGCCGGCGCCCGAACAATCATGCCGAGGGAGGCTAAAAGAGGCGCGTAAAATAAAATACGTCCAACGGTATAGTTCTTCATATTTAAAATAACTTCAGGGCGTTACCAAATCATGGGCGGATTGCTCCGGGCGATGCGGTGCCGTAACCCGAGGGACGACGACCGAGGCAATGGCATCTATTCGCGGATGCAGTAGCCTTGTTTCTGCTTGGGGAAAGCCCACGATTTGCCGTACCACCCTCACCTCTGGCGGGGTTAATTGAACCGATTCAATAAGGTAGGTCGCCACGGCATCGGCCAAAGAATCACCCCTATGCAACTCGTGGGGCGGGCCACCTGCACTGAGCAGCACCACAGCGAGCGGGGTCTGCGTATAGAGGGGACGACGACTATCTAATTCAACCGCGAGACCAGTTTGATCTTCAGTGAACACCGCAAACGCAGCTATATCGTAGACGGGCCAGGTCTCATTAGTCTCAACTAAAAATTTTCTTACCGCAAAGCGTGTGAGAGTCAGACCCAAGTCAGCGAAGTGATGACCTGCTCGGACAAATAAGACCCCTGGCTCTCGCGATCGCGTTAACGTCGCACGATAATCGTCTTTCTGGCCAACGTACCCCACGAGTTGCAGCGGATAAAGTTCCGGTTTCACAGCGAGCAATTCCAAACCGAAAGCCGATTTCTCTACGCCCAAAATAACTGGGTCCATCACGGTATAGGTGTGCTCGCGCGCGTTATAATGAATTATAGGGGGAGAGAAGAGCTCGTAAACCCAACCGCGGCCAGCTGACTGGATCGAAGGTGCAGCCCAAACAGGAGTTGCCAAATTAATTGGCGGGCGGAGGACTTGGTCTGCGTCGGCCGCCTTTAAATGTAGTCCCACAGTCTGGCTCCGGATACGACGAATCGTGACTTCCTGCTGAACACACCATGTGCAACTGATTGCCACTACGCCCCCAGCTAAAATCAGCCAGATTTTTGGCGCTAATTCTTTGGAGGATATGCTCACGGGGTAAATGATGGGAGCACTTCAATTGCTTCGATGATAACGGAAAATTTGCTACAGATGGGCGAAACCAATGGCACGGGGTTCGCGCCAGCCACCGACCCGACCGGCTTCTGGGGTGGGTTCGGAGTGCTCCATGCCTCGACTGCTACGCATCGAACGATGAGTGGCAGATCAAAGTCGGCGAGACTCTGTAGAAAAACCCGGAGCGAACGGGTTTGCCCAGTAAACTCTACACGCAAGGCAGTGCATTCAATTTGCGCAGGCACGCGGAGCGTCCACGCCGAGGGCATAATAAAAAAATCGCTGCCTTCGCTTCCAGAGGACGAAGTGAGTGACTCCGTATGAGCCGAGATTGGCGACAGCTGCTGACCTAATTTCTGCGGTGTGACCAAGAGGGGTCGTTCACGCTTCAGCGCGAGCAAAGCCACTGGCCGCGCCGCGAAGAGGAGCTTGAGTACTTGCTCCGCAATCAATCGCTGGCGGAAAACAATTGGCGCAACGTCGAGGGCAGGACTGACGTGGGCATAATCCGCAAAGCCAAAGCTCTCCATCGGCCGCGTCACGACCTGGGCTTGTGCCGCGAGCTCTCGTGATTGTTTGATAAAATCAGCTAGATCAAAAAAAAGCCCGATCGCTTCCACTGGCGGTTGTCGACTGAGCGGTCCAGCCGCATGACCAACTAAAGCTAATCGCGCGGCTGCAAGAACTGGCTCCAGACTTTGCTGCTGAGAAAAAAGGTTGCTCGTATTTTCTTCAGTCAATCGTGGCCGATGCTGGGTGAGCTGGGTTTGTTCTATTTGTTTAAAATGTAACTCCCTGAGCGCGGCCGTCACCGCTGGCTGGGCGTGCAACCAACAACCGCCCTCCCCGATGACGATCACGAGCATGCTAATCAGCACGTGCCACCCACTAAATGAAAATCGAGAGGCCGTCATCTAGAGCGGTCGCGCGGGACGGAGCACCAGCACACAACTAAATTTTAAAATCCCCGGCTGCGTTTGATCAAAATTTTGACCGGCCTCAGCTACATAGACGTAAGGTGAAGAATTGATCGCTTGCAGCAGAATCCGCACTCGATTCATCGTCGCCGTATTTTCCGCCACTTGAGAACTCTCCCGATCGAGTAAGTACCCGGTGATTGCTAATTGAAGCGGTGCCGCCGGCACCGTGGGCAAAACCTGAATTTGCTCTAACCAACCATCTTCTAGCTGAGCGAGATGACCCTGTAATTCGCTAAAAAAATTTAGCCAGGACGCCCGCCGCTCATAAAGATACTCTAACTGCGTCAAGCTCCTCGTCTGTTGACTCAGATGCTGGAGCAGTGACGTTTGGCGCGTCAGTCGATCGCGATAAGGTTGCATTTCTTTTTCCAACATTGCCGTTTTACGCTGCGCCTCCATTCGCAGATTGTGTTGCTGTGTAATCGGGGCGACGCCGGCCACGATCAGGCATAAGCTCGACGCTAGCCACCAGCGGCGCCGCCGGCGTTGCTGAGCCCGCTGACGCCAGCTGGGCGGCAGCAAATTAAGGGTCGGATGAACCGGCCATAATTGCGTCGCGGCAGCTCCCACGAGATCAGTGCACCAGCGAGTGGATTCGGCAAAAACGGTAAAATCAGATTCGGGAGCTTTTTGAATATTTTGAAATCTACCCAAACAAACCACCGGCTGCGGTAATGCAGCTACGAGCGCGGCGACCATATCTTTGCGCGCAGCACCAGGACCAGCCAGATAAACGCGTTGGGGTATCAGCCAAGTATTCTGGCTCTGAAAATGGAGCAGAGAACGCGTTATCTCGATCCTCACCTTGCTGATATAATCAGTTAGCGACTCCGGAATCTCATCGGCTGCGATTGCCTGACGGCCCGCTGACTCAGCACTCTCGGGATACCCCAAGGAGAGCCGCCGAAACGTAAAGCGCGTAGCTTCTACTAATAGTAAGGTGATGCCGTCAGGCCCGAGATGAAGCACCAGGGAAGGCTCAATTTGCCCCGGCAGCTGCTGGCGAAAAGCGGCGAGTGTAGCGAGAGGAGCCGGCAAGATAGCTGACAGCACCCAGCCAACTGCCTGGGCGGCTGCGCAGAGCGGTTCTAATAATTCTAATTTTGCCGCAGCTAAGAGAACTGTCACCTCACCCTTGTTTTGATCAAGAGCGACGCTGTCCCAGGCAACCTCGGTTAACGCGTAAGGAATATTTTGCTCAACCGCAAATTGGACAATCGGCGCGCGCTGCGCAGGTCCTACTATCGGCGTTTCGATAAATTTCGTCAGGACGCGATGAGCTGGCAAGACCAGCAAAACGGGTCCTTTAATTTTAACCCGTGCACCGAGAGCCTGAATCGCAGCGCAGGTGTTAGCTAACCACTGGGCTTCGCGATTAGGCGCCAGCGGGAAAATCTCCACAGCGCTGCGGTGCAGGCATAATTGATCGCCCGAGCGACTGAAAACCCCCAACGCCGTCGAGACGGCGCCACAATCCAAGATGACAATACGATGAGCAGACACGGGCAAAAAATATTACACGGCCCGTGTGCCGGTTTTGTTTGCCGGCCTTTCTGCAAAGGTCACGCTCTATTTCTGATGAGCTCTGCCCTTCCTTACAAAATCAGCGTGCTGGTCTTTATTGAAAATACCGCCGGCGAACAATTGCTTCTACTCCGCGCCAAGCAACCAAACCTCGGCATGTGGTCGCCTATCGGGGGCAAATTAGAAATGGCCACCGGTGAATCTCCCTTTGAATGCGCGGTCCGTGAGACGGAGGAAGAAACCGGCCTCAAAATTTCCCCCGCTGACTTGCATCTCTTTGCCATGATTGCCGAAAAGGCTTATCAAGGCAGCACCCACTGGCTGATGTTTTTATTTCGCTGCAAAGCCCCGATCGCTGCTTTGCCCACCGATATCACCGAAGGAAAATTTGCGTTCTTTTCGCGCGATCAGATCAAGACGCTGGCAATCCCCGAAACTGATCAAGCCGCGCTGTGGCCTATTTTTGATCAATACCATGACGGATTCGTGGCCTTAAAGGCTGACTGCCGCTGCAGCCCAATTCAGATCACCGTTGAGCAAATTACCGGGCTTACTGGGCGCGCTTATTAGCACTCGGCACCCGTTCAGAGGGCCGAGGCTTATTGTTATTTAAGCCGCAAGTTTCGCTTGTCTTTGATGAGGTAACCCTGAACAACGGGATATTCGCGTCCAATTATTACTTCAAACTTAAAGCATTCCCTGTGACCAAGAAGCCTTCCTCCACGAAAAAACCAGAAGTCACCAACCTGGGCTATGATGCGCGTCAGGCGCCCATCAATATTAAGCTCGGCCAAGACGAGAAGATCGCCCTCTACAGAGACATGGTCCGGATTCGCCGTTTTGAAGAACGCTGCCTGCGGAGCTATCAACAGGGCAAAATTGGTGGGTTTCTTCACCTGTATATTGGGCAAGAATCCATCGCGGTGGGTTGCGCCTCGGTCATGGGCAAAGATGACCATATTATCACAGCCTATCGCGACCACGGGCATGCGCTCGCTGTTGGCATGGGGATGAACGAGATGATGGCCGAGAATTACGGTAAAATTACCGGCTGCTCCAAAGGCAAGGGCGGCTCGATGCACTACTTTGATCCGTCCCGGAATTTCTGGGGTGGCCATGGGATTGTCGGTGGGCAAATCCCGCTCGGCACCGGTTTGGCCTATGCGCTTAAATACAAGGGACTGAAAGGCGCCTGCATGGCTTTTATGGGTGATGGCTCAGTTAATCAGGGCGCCGTCCATGAATCCTATAACTTGGCCGCTCTCTGGTCGCTGCCGGTCGTCTTCATTATCGAAAACAATGGTTATTCAATGGGCACGAGCCAAGAGCGCTCCTCTGCTGGCCCAAGCCTTGCCCAGCGGGCGGAAGGTTACGGCATGAATTGGGCAATTATTGAGGATGGCCATGACGTACTCGCGGTCCGCGACAAAGTCGGTCAGGCGCTCAAACTAGCCCACGATAAATCCCTGCCAAGTGTGCTTGAGATTCGCACCTATCGCTATCGGGGTCACTCCGTCGCCGATCCTGATACCACCTATCGCGATAAAGCAGAAATCGAGGCCTACAAATCAACGAAAGATCCGTTGAGCGTGTTTCAATTATCACTACTTGCCGAACAAACCCTGACGGACGAGCTCATTCAAAAAATTGATGAGTCTGCTCGTGCGGAAGCAGAAACTTCCGCCCAATTCGCCGACGCAAGCCCCTACCCGAGCATCGAGGATATCAAAAAGGATGTTTACTGGGAGATCGATAATCCCGCCGATCGTAAATCGGTTGGGGCGCTCTTCTTCGACTGAGCCGCCGCCGCAACCACTTAAAACTAACCACTCAGAACTGCTCCGCCCCATGCCTGTTATCACTTACCGCGAAGCCCTCCGCGCTGCTATGTCCGAGGAAATCGAACGCGATCCTAACGTCGTCCTGATGGGCGAGGAAGTCGCTCAATTTAACGGTGCCTATAAAATCTCGGAGGGCATGCTAGCCAAATACGGCCCGAAACGAATCGTCGATACGCCTATCAGCGAAGCGGGCTTTATCGGCATGGGCGTTGGCGCCGCGATGCTCGGACTACGTCCCGTGATGGAACTGATGTTCTTCAGTTTCTACTCTGTCGCCTTTGACCAAATTTTTAATAACGCTGCCAATATTCGTTATATGTCAGGTGGGCTCATCAACTGCCCCATCGTAATTCGCGGTCCCGCTAACGGCGGCACCAACGTCGGCGCTACCCATTCCCACACGCCCGAATCGATCGCCGCCTATCATCCCGGGATCAAGGTTGTCGTTCCCTCCAACGCCTATGATGCGAAGGGTCTCATGAAATCCGCGATTCGTGATAACGATCCGGTGATGTTCTTGGAAAATACCATTCTTTACGGCGAAGCCTGCGAAGTACCCGACGGCGAATACCTCGTACCACTCGGTAAGGCCAGCGTTATGCGCGAGGGCACTGACATCTCCATCATCGGCCACGGCCGCTCGATCCAGTTGGCGCTGAAAGCCGCTGACCTGCTCAAGCAAAAACACAATATTAACGCCGAGGTCGTGGACCTCCGCTCCATTCGCCCTCTGGACGTTGAGACGATTTTAAATTCCGTCAAAAAGACCAGCCGCTGCCTATACGTTGAAGAATCCAAACCATTTTGCTCCGTCGGCGCTATGGTCGCCTGCCTCATTTCAGATCAAGCTTTTGATTACCTCGATGCACCCGTTAAACGCCTGACCTCGATCGACGCCCCCGCGATCTATTCGCCGCCCTTAGAAAAACTCCAGCTCCCCTCGGTTGAGCGCATCTACCAAGCAGCCCTCGACACGCTGAAATAATTTACGGTTTACGACTAAAACCTTAGCCTTTTCCCACCATGGCCGACCTCATTGATATGCCCAAGCTCAGCGACACGATGTCGGTGGGCACGTTAATTAAATGGCTCAAAAAAGAAGGAGATGCTGTTCAAGCGGGCGATATGCTCGCCGAGATCGAGACCGATAAGGCCACGATGGAACTGGAAACTTTCTTCACCGGGACGCTGATCAAAATTTATGCTGAGGCCGGTTCCCAGGTAGCGATCGGTGCGCCCCTCTGTGCTATCGGTAAACCAGGCGAAGCAGCTCCCGCGCCGCCAGTGGCCAGCGCCACGCCCACCCCTCCGGTAGTCACCATGCCCGCCGCCGTCGTTGTAGCAGCTCCCACGCCCGTTGCGGTACCCGTACCAGCAGCCCCAGCCCCCGTGATCGCCACCGTGGCCCCTGCGGCCTCGCAGACCTCCGCCGATCGGCTGAAAATTTCCCCCCTCGCCCGAAAAATCGCCGCCGATCAAAAGATTGACGCGACTCGCTTGACTGGCTCCGGCCCCGCAGGACGCATTGTCAAAGCTGATGTCCTAGCCGCCGTCGCCAATCCTTCACTGGTGGTTGCGAAACAGACCGCCGGACAAACACCAAGCGGGCAGCAACCTGGAACTGTGACCCGCTCGGGTCCAATCCAGGCAGAGCGTACTGTGCCTGCGACTAATATGCGGGCAACAATTGCCAAGCGTCTGCTCGAGGCGAAGACGCAAATCCCCCATTTCTATTTAGAAATTGAGGTCGACGCGGAGCCGTTACTCACCGTGAGAGCTCAGCTCAACACCGCCTTGGAAGCAGAGGGTGTTAAGTTATCGGTCAACGATTTCATTCTCAAGGCCAGTGCTGAAGCGCTCCGCCGCGTCCCGGGGGTTAATGCCTCGTGGACGGGCGCGGGCATCCAATACCACGGCGCCGCGCACGTTTCGTTTGCGGTGGCGATCGAAGATGGGCTTATCACGCCGGTGATTCGTGATGCGCACCTCAAATCTGTTTTCGCCATCAGTACCGAGGTCAAACCGCTTGGCCAGCGCGCCAAGCAAAAGAAACTCAAGCCAGAGGAATTCACGGGCGGCACGTTCTGCGTTTCCAACCTCGGCATGATGGGCATCCCCAAATTCAGCGCGATTATCAACCCGCCAAATGCTGCGATCCTCGCGGTGGGAACTACGGTCACTAAGCCGGTGGTTAAAAATGGAGCCATCATTATTGGCCAAACTATGACCCTCACCCTCTCCTGCGACCACCGGGTCGTCGATGGTGCCCTTGGCGCTCAATTCCTCTCCGCTTTAAAAGATCTCCTCGAAAAACCCGCGCTGCTGCTCGTCTAAACGTCAGCAGCGAGCGCAACCTGAATGAGGGTCCACGACGGCTGGCGATCAGCCTTCCGCGCGGCGGCGAGCATCGGCTTCGATCAGCGCCTTTAAACCTTCTAGGGCAGCTTGGGCCTGAGCCTTAGCCGCGGGTAAGGCGGCGGCTGACTTCGCCTGCTCTTGCGCGAAAAGATAAAATTTCATCTTGGGCTCCGTGCCACTCCCACGCGCGGCGAAGGAATATCCATTCGCCAGCGTGACGAGGTATAAATCTTGCGCGGGAATTAACTCACCGTCGGCATCGAAGAATTTTTCCCGACCAAAATCTTGGAAACGGGTCACCGCGGTAGCGCCAAATGCCGTCGGGGCATTTTGCCGATAGCTTTCCAGAATTCGTTTTATTTTCGCCGCACCACTGGCCCCTTCGTAATAAATATTAATCACGCCCTCGAGAAAAAAACCGTACTTAAGATAAATTTCATTGAGATAGTCTGGTACCGTCAGCCCGCGTGATTTTACCCAGGCACACACCTCCGCAAACATCAGACACGCTGCATTACCGTCTTTATCGCGCACTAAGTCATTGGGCAAATAACCATAACTTTCCTCAGAGCTAAACAGAACAAAAGTACTATGCGCCTGCAGATCAGCGGCGCGCTGACGAAACGACGCGGCTTCATAGTCGAAATTTTGCCCCTTAGCCGCAACTAACTGCTCCTCATAACCGCGGAGCTTGCCCGCGATCCATTTAAAACCCGTGAGCGTATTAATCACCTTAACCCCATGCCCCCGCCCAATCGCATCCTGCAGGGGCGTCGTCACAAAAGTTTTTATAATGGCCACAGCTTCACTTCCAGTACGGGGAATCCAGCCGAGCTCTTTATACTTAGTAATCCGGTAATCGGCTAATAACGCCCCGACTTGGTTGCCGGTGAGTAATTCCATTTTCCCCGCACGATTACGCACCGCCACCCCCATGCGATCGCAATCAGGATCAGTGGCCATCACGACTTCCGCGCCACTTTTTTCGGCAAGCGCGACCGCCATAGCTAAGGCTTCCGCATTTTCCGGATTCGGAGATTTTACGGTCGGGAAACGGGCATCGCCCGCTAATTGCTCGGGCACCGGGGTCACCGTTAGCCCAGCCTGGCGCAGGAGCGGCAATGAGGAAATAGCCCCGACGCCATGAAGGTTAGTGAAAACCACTTTCAGCGGCGTCGCTTGGAGCAGACCGGGATCAAGAATCGCCTGTGCCGCTGCGGCTAAGTAGGCCGCATCCGCCGTGCTGCCCAGCGTTACCACGGAGCGCAGATCTTTCTTCAGAAATTCCTGCACGGCAGATAAGGGGACTGCATCCACCTCGGTGATGATCCCTTTGTCCTGTGGTGAGATCACCTGCGCCCCATCAGTGAAATAAGCCTTAAATCCATTATCATGCGCCGGATTATGACTAGCGGTAATGACCACGCCCGTGTGCGCCCGGAGGTGGCGCACGGTAAAACTCAACTGTGGGGTAGAGCGCGGACCATCAAAAATAATCGCCTCGCCACCGAGTCGCGTCCACGTCGAGGCAGCTAATTCACAAAAATGCCGAGAAAAATGCCGCACATCGTGAGCAATGACCAACTTGGGACGAGCCGTGCTTGGCAGCGCGCGCAAATAGCTATGCACATAACGATGGAGCCCGATAATCGCCCGAATAAGCGTGAAATCATTAAGTAAATTGCTGCCAACATTCGCATGCTCAGGCGTTCCACCTGCACTGAGTTGGCCTGTCTCGGCCTCGGCAGTTACCTTGCCGATCGTCCGCCCCCGCATTCCGCCCGTGCCAAACTCAAGGTAACGATAGAAACGATCATTGAGTTCACTCCACTCCCCACGGGCCACGAGTTCACCTAAACTTTGCTGCGCCCAAGCGGGTAGCCCAGCGCCCAACCATGCCTGCAGATTTTCAGCCGCACTCGGCATCAGCTGGCCATTGTTTACGGCGAGGGTTATTTGATCAGAATAATTCATGAAAATTTTTTAGAGAATTTAAAGGCGCAGGCGCAAAGTTGTTATATTTGAAATAAAATTAATCCAAATACAGTCCGTCAACAATCGCTGGTTTAACCGCTAAAGACCGCCACCGCTCTGCAAAAGACGCGGCATCATCGCCAAAGAGCGGCGATATTTCGAATGAGAGCTGGGGTAATCCCGTCGAATCTGTTGCCACCACGACGCCCGCTGACTGCAACCAGCGGGCATATTGCCTGAGTTGATCATCCCGCGAACTCTGAGGTGAATCCAAACCTTCCGCATTTTTTACCGGACTGAAGTCATCAGCCCGCGCGGTTTCAATCACGATTGAATTGCGGGCGAAAGGCAGCGCATCAAAGACAAAGAGTTCAAATTTTACGCCATTAGCCTTACTCGGTTGCAGGGGTTGCCCACCTTCATCGATGGTCGCGATCTTTTTATCTGCCCGATGAAAAGGCAGTGCCACGCCCGGACCGCCCGACGCCATTCGCCGGGCAAATTCGCGATCAATGAGATGAATCGCAATGCTCCCTGCGCCGAAACGCAAGCTACCGTCAGCCTGCTGTTCCCGCTGCATCGCCGGTGGCATATCGCTGTACTCGACGACTACAACCTTGCCGGCTTGTTGGCAAAAATGACCGACTTTTTCTTCGGCATACGCCTTCCGCACCATCTTGCTCGACATTTCTGAACGAGCGCTGAGGTGAAAGCCGATAAAAGCTGCATCGAGACAACGGACGATCGGATTATCTACCTGGAAGTAACTAATCGTATCGATCCCCTCAGCTTGCATGAGATCGAGCGCCCCGCTGCGATGCAAAGCACGGAGTGAACCACCATGCCCATCGGGGCTGAGCGCCAGAGTCGCCGGGGTTTCCAACAATAATTTCCCATTAAAATCGACCGCGGGCATGCGGCCCTGGCGGAAGAAGTGAACCCGACTAGCCTCTAAACCAAAATATTTATTCGCCCCAAAGAAATCCTCAGTCTCCTCATGATTAGCGTGACTGGTCATAATAAACCAATGCAGTGGGCGACCCGCACGCAGGCCTGCTGCTTTAATTTTTTCCGCAAAAAGCTGAAATAAAGTTTTTTGCTTAATTGGGGTAACCGGGAAAGTTCCCTTCGGGCCTGGGTAACCCAGCCGCGTCCCCTGCCCTCCCGCAACGGTGAAAGCAGCGACCCGACCTTGCCGCAAAGCCGCAGCCCCGATGGCCTCTGCCTGAGCCCAAGCCTGAGCATCCCCGCCTGCAGTCGGTAGCTGAATCCAGGGAGCCGGAGCCAGCCCCGCCAAATTTACTGAGGATGCGGCATCCGCCCCCACGACCAGAGCATTGTTCAAACGGGCTAGCTCCTGGAGATCAATCTCAGCAGCCTGCGCAAGTAAGCCCGCTCGTTGAGCAGCCGAGAGCCTCGGCCAATGAGCAAATACCTGCTCCTGTCCAGCAGCCCGAAAAGCGGCGATTAATGGTTCAGAGTCCATTGCAAAAATAAAAACCATAACCGCATAAAACATGCAAGGCAGACAGAAATTTTACCAAAAAATGACGCGAGCCCCACGCCCACCGCCGCTTGGGGCCAGTCCGCGGCTCTTACTTTCATCCCCGCACCGCACTAGGCCCAGATCGGGCAACCTGATCTATTTTTTGTCGTCTTCGAAGCGAAAAATAAATTCATGATCGCGCGCATAGCCGAGTTTTTGACGAATCATGCGCTCGACCAAGGCGGGATCATGCCGGAGCTGATCGAGATATTTTTCCTGCTCTTGCAGCCGAGCATTTGCTTCGGCTAAACGTCGTTGATTATTGATTTCCTGAACGTGTAGCGCGGTCCATTCCCGATGCATCTGAATAAAAAATGTGGCCGCCAACAGCACGACAGCCGCGAAGAGCACGGCAAAAACAACGAGGATCAATTTACTGAGATTGGCAGGAGGCAACTAGGTGGTTAAAAGAACCTGCGGGGAGCCAAGCAACTTTTTTCAGATCATGGCGGCATCCTTTTGTCGTGCTTTTTAACCTCTGCCACCGATACTTCGCGCCTGATGTATCAGAGCTATTATGGCCTCCAGGAAATGCCGTTTCATATTACGCCTGACCCCAAATTCCTGTACCTAAGCGAAACACATCAGGAAGCTTTGCAGCATCTGAAATACGGGGTGAGCGAGAAAAAAGGTTTCATCGTTTTAATCGGAGAAGTCGGCTGCGGTAAAACCACCTTATGCCGTAAATTCCTCAGCGAACTTGATCCCCAGCATTATGATACCGCGCTGGTGCTCAATCCACGTCTCACGGAAACGCAGATGCTAAAGGCAATTTTAGTCGAGCTAGGCGAAACACGAGTGGCCCGCAGTAAAAACGACCTGGTCGCGCAAATGAACCAAGTCCTGCTTCAGCGCATCGCCGCCGGACGTGAAATCGTCTTGATTATCGATGAAGCGCAAAATCTTTCCTTCGAGGTTTTCGAACAAGTGCGATTATTGTCTAATCTCGAAACTGATAAGCAAAAGCTCCTACAAATCGTCCTCATGGGTCAGACTGAGCTTAAACATCGCCTTGCGGCCGAAGAATTACGCCAGCTTCGTCAGCGCATCCTGGTTCACTATGAATTGCGCCCCTTTGCACGCAACGAAATGGACCGCTACATCCACCACCGCCTCACCGTGTCAGGTAGCCTCGGGCGACCGCGCTTTACCCCTTGGGCGTTGCGCCAAATTTATCAAGCAAGCCGGGGTATTCCGCGCATCATCAATAATCTCTGCGATAAGGCACTCCTGGCCGCTTTTATTCGCGACTCCGACGAGGTAAATTACTGGGATGCACGCCGCGCGGTGAAAGAGATCAAGCAATTGACCGACTAAAGGAATCCACGCTGCCAGCCTCTCCTGATCACGAATTCTATGTGCCCGATTTTAAATTCAGCTCAGCCCATCCGCTCCTGCGAGTACGCGGATTTAGCCCGCCGATCGTCTATTACCACATGAGCCTGATCAACGATGCCCTTAAGAAGGCGCAGAAACAGCGGACTGGCGAAAGCGCTCCCACCGCCGGTACCACCAAGCCCGAGGGTGAAGCAATCGGCCGAATTGTGAAGCGGGCTAGGCCACCGGCGTTTAGTACCCTACTCCTTCGGATCGGCCTCAGCACAGGAGCTCTGCTCATTTTGCTAGTCGGCGGCTACCTCGCCGTCCCGCTCTTGCGCCAATCCCCTATCCAGATGGAGGAGCCTAAACCCACCACCACGCCAGCGATCGCCCCACCCCTGGCACCTGTCGTCAGCGCTGTTCAGGCGCCCGAGACCTTCAGCATACCAATTGCCCCGAGCGCCCCCCCGGTGCTCACGCCCCCTCCGCCACCACCACCACCTAAGTTTAGCCCTAAAGCCATCAGCTTTGTAGATAATCTGCGCATCGCGGGTATCCGCGCCTCGGCCACGGACAGCAAAGTTCTCATGAATGATCGCGTTTATCGTAACGGCGATATCGTTGAGCATGAAATCGGTTTAAAACTAATCGAAATTACAGCCAACTCGCTCACTTTCGAAAATGAAAGCGGGGCACGCTATACCCGAAACTTCTAAAGAGGGGCGACGCCCTGGCTCAGATTAATACGCCGAGCTCGGGGGAAAAATAAGCTGAGCGGCAGTCTTGAGCGTGATTTGCACATCCAGCCAAAAAGACCAGTTAGCGATATAGTAAAGATCCAGGCGAATACGTTCTTGGAGCTCAGCAGTTGTTTTGATTTCGCCGCGAAATCCGCCGCTCTGAGCTAATCCAGTAATGCCAGGCTTGACCCAATGCTTGGAGCGATAGGCCTGCACCTGCCGAGCGAATTCCTCATCAAGAAGCGGCATCACCGGCCGGGGACCAACCACACTCATTGACCCCATCAAGACATGCCAAAATTGGGGCAACTCATCTAAACTATGCCGGCGCAAAAACCGTCCGAGCGGATAAATTCGCGGATCATCCGCACTCGCCTGCTGTGCTTCCGCCTTTGCTTCAATGGGAGCCACGTGCATCGATCGGAATTTCAACATCGCAAACTCTCCGTGGCGTCCACCCGTGCGAAGACGAGTATGAAATAATGGTCCCGGCGCCTGCCACCTCTGCCCCAGCCATACCACCAGCATCACCGGGGGTAAGATCAAGCATACCACCGGCAGAGCCACCATGAGATCAAAGGTGCGCTTCAACACCCGATTAACGGGCTCCTCCAATGGCTCGTAATGCAAGGTAAAGAAATGATGCCCCCCTTCGTCTACCGACTCAACGGGATGCCCCAGTAATTGATCCACCTGATGCTGAACCAACAAACGGCAACCGCGCAGCTGACAGTCCGCAATAATCTGCCGAGCCACCACCGTACTAGCCGGGAGCTCGAGCAAAATAACCTGACTAATATTTTTTTCAGATAAAACTCGGGGGAATTCTGTTAATTGTCCCGCAAAGGGCACGGCGGCATGCAGCGACGCCGGCGGCGCCAACGGGTCGAGTGAAATAAAGCCCACCGGCTGCAGACCCAGTTGCATACGCTGAGCCAACCAATCCGCCAACTGGGGCAACAATTCGGCGCGACCGATGAACAAGGTCGGAATGCCTGTGCTTTGACGGTATAATAAACGCGTCAAGGATCGTGGCAGCACTTGATGCAACCAAGTTAACCCCAGCCAACTCCCCCCCAAGAACGTCCCGAGAAACAACCGGCTAATGCTGCGATCTTGCGTCGCAAACATCATACTAAAAACCGCTAGGGCGACATAAAATATCTGCGTCGTCGCTAAACCCACCGCAGCGAGACCACTGAGCCGGGTCAAATGAGCTTCGACGGCGCGAAGGCGTCCGCCCCCCGCGAGGAGTCCCAACAATACACAGAGAAAATAGGGCAACAGATTAACCTCCCGCGACAACCGCACTACGGGCACGAAGCGCATGATAAATTCTGCATAAAACCAAAAAAACAAGGCGACGATCAACACGACAGCGGCCCCATGCAGCCGAACAAGTCCGCGGTGGCGATTAGTAAGCATAGCCGAGCCCGTTAAAATTGATTACAGCGCGCTAACTGGCTCGCGGCCGGGTTCATACTTTTAAGCTCTTGAGCCGAGCGCGATTAAGGCAGTGCCACTCCACGGTTCGCGCAAAACCGGCGGCTACGCTAATCTGCGGCGACCAACCAAGCAACCGCCGCGCCTTGGTAATATCAGCCCAGGTATCACTCACGTCCGCCGGATGCAACGGGGCGACTTGGACCGTGGCCTTTTTCCCTAACGCAGTTTCGATTAAGGCAATAACTTGCTGGAGCGAAAATAAATTCTTCCCGCCCCCAAGATTGATAATCTCATACCCAAGAGACTGGACGGCGAGGATGGTGCCCCGCGCAATGTCATCAACGTAAGTAAAATCACGCGTCTGCGCACCATCACCGTAAAGGGTAACCGGCGTGCCTTCATCAATCCATTTAATGAAACGCAGCGGAGCCATGTCCGGTCGCCCGGCGGGCCCAAAAACAGTGAAATAACGCAGCACGGAGATATCGAGCCCGTAGAGTTGATGGTAACTGTAAGCGAGCAGCTCGGCCGCTTTCTTCGTCGCCGCGTAAGGCGACTGTGGCGTATTGACCGACTGCTCCTCATGAAAAGGCAGCGAACTTCCCGCATAGAGCGACGAACTCGAAGCCAACACCTGCTTTTTCACTCCGTGCTTTCGCTGACACTCGAGCAAATTTAACGTCCCCTGCGTATTAGTACTAAGATAAACATACGGATTTTCCATGCTGGCGCGAACGCCGGCGCGACCCGCTAAATTAAAGACGGCTGAAAATTTAAATTCCGCAAAGAGCGCGCTCAATTCAGCCAAATTTTCGATATCGAGATAGCGAAAAATAAATGTCCCTGCTCCATTGGTCAGTGCAGATTTATTCTGGGAAAATCGCGAACCACTCGACGCGGGGCGGTCAGCTAGCTCGGGTTGGCCCAACAACTGCGCGAGCCGATAATCCTTCAAACGCACATCATAATAGTCATTCAGATTATCAATCCCGACTACGGTGTGACCCGCCGCGAGCAATTGTTCGCAGACCTTGGCGGCGATAAAGCCAGCGGCACCGGTGACAAGGTAAGTTGACATAAAGGGAGCTAGCTCAAGGCAAGTTTATCTCACCCGGCAATTTTCTGCTCATGGGCAAAATCGGCTTTCGCCATCAGTCGCGCCACGGCCGCGCCGGTCACTTGAGGAACCCAGCCCAATTCCTGCCGAGCCAAGGAAGCATCGCCGATTAAGTGGGTCGATTCAGCGGGACGAAAGAAGCGTGGATCAACTTGCACGACTACCGCTCCGGTATCTGTGCGACGGCCAACTTCCGCGGCGCCTTCGCCTTCGAATTTCAAGCCGAGCCCCAGTTCCGCGAAGGCGGCGATGGCGAACTCTCGAATCGAGCAACTTTTCCCCGTAGCTAGCACATAGTCGCGTGGCGCGGCCACTTGCAGCGCCTGCCACATCGCGACCACATATTCGGGGGCATAACCCCAATCGCGCTGCCCTGCCAGGTTACCCAAAGACAGGACCGCTTGCCGACCCGCTTTAATG
>CAIOCT010000026.1 GCA_903856725.1 uncultured Verrucomicrobiota bacterium | reverse complement strand
TCGCGCTGCGCGAGATATAATCTAAAAGCGAGACTCGCGGCTAAAGCCTTGGGCCAGCCAATCGATGGCTGGCAGAGACGGCGAAAGAATCGTTCTTCAACTTGGTAAGACTTGAGGCTCTCGTTACCAGCGAAGACATCCCAGCGATCATTGATTTGCCAACGGGCATAACCCGTAAACGCATATTCATCTGCGGCCAGCAGTGAACGCGCTAAGGTACGGGAGTGATCGGATTTGAATACTCGCTCAAGTCCAGTCGCTAGCATCGTGGTAGCGTCATTTATTTCAGGTTTTAGCCAGAGAGTGGCGGTCGCGGCATCGACGATCATGGTGGTTTCCAGAGCCAGTCGGCTAGGTTCCCACGCCGTCAGCAGGAAACCGGTTGCGTTGATCGCTCTACAGCGCTGCCACCAAGAGCCAATATTTGCCAATCGATCGCCTAATACGGGCAGCGGTTCATGACGAAAGGCACCGTTCATCGGACACCCGTAATAGGCGATGCCCTGTTTTTTTAATGCAGGATATAGATCACGTTCGGCGAAATTGAAAAATTCTACCCGTGGTTTTTTCGCGAAAGGATAATAATACCAATCGTAAGCAATGATACCGCGAGGGAGCTGCGGAATGGCCTCAGGCACAAAATAAAGCATATCGGCCCAAAGGCCCATCGTAAGACCAAGGTGGGCGCAGAGCGCATGCAGCCGATTAACGTGTCCGGCGAAATGCCCAGCGATCCCGATGCGCGCGACTTCATCTTGGCAGCGGGGGCACTTTCCGAGGTGAAAAGATTCATCAAGTCCAACGTGAACTTTGCCGGCGGTGCAATAAGGAGAGATATCGCGCAAAAGTTTTTCCGCTACCTCGCGAGTGCGCGGATGGAGTGGGCAGAGTTGGCCATGCTCGCGGGCTTGGCCGTGCTCATCACGAATTTCGTTCAGATCGCGCCATTCAGGATGCTTGATGAGATACTGCGTATGCCCTAGCAGATTGATAATGGGCACGACCCGAATCCCGTTGCGGGCCGCCGTGAGGACGAGTTCGCCCAATTCTTCATACGTGTAAGCATCGTCGCGGCCTATTCCAGGTAGGCTAGGGTAATGCACCGCATCTTCCAGATGCAGGTAAAGCTCTTGATA
Source organism: uncultured Verrucomicrobiota bacterium (assembly GCA_903856725.1). Classification (GTDB taxonomy): domain Bacteria; phylum Verrucomicrobiota; class Verrucomicrobiia; order Opitutales; family Opitutaceae; genus Lacunisphaera. The sequence goes on along the minus strand of CAIOCT010000026.1, from coordinate 19,079 downwards.
ACCCCACGCGGCATAACGGGGCAGTTGAGCCTTCAGAAAATCCAGCCGCTCTATTTGGCGCGCTAGGTCCCACTGAAAGGCGCGAATCATGACGGCGCGAGCGGGGTGGGCGAGTTGGTCGGGGGGTGGGCGCGCAAATAATTGCTCATCCATTCCACGCCGCCGGCTTCGTCGCTGAAGGCGCCGTCGAGTTGGGATTCAAAAGCCGCGTCGAGGGTCTTTTTAAATTGCGGGCCAGGGGCATAGCCGAGGGCAATCAAATGCCGGCCGAGCACGAGGGCTTTAGGCGCCTCATGTTCTAAGGCTAAGCGTTGGGCAGCGGTGCGCAGTTGGCTGATGCGGCGGACAGTTTCCTGCGGAATAAGTGGGGGCCGGCCGAGATGATCCGACTCCATGACGGCGAGTAATTCATCAAGGGTTGCGGGAGAAATTTTTCGCGCGAGCCTTCGCACCGTGGTATCACGAAATGCGGGCTGTTGATCATGGTGCAGTAAATGATTAACCACGAGCGGTCGGACCGATTCAATTAAGTCGAGCGGGGCGCCGATGCGTTGCAAAAATGTTTCCGCCAGCGGACCCCCAGCGGCTTCATGTTCTGGGCTGGTCCAACGTAATTTGCCGCGGCGCTCGGCTTGTTTGGTGGTATGGGCTTTTCCGAAATCGTGACCGAGTACACTCAGAGATAAAATACGCCGCGTGCGGAGAGTCCCATTGCGCCAGGTTGCGAGTCCGACTAAGGCATCGAGACAGTGACCCGTATGAATAAAGACATCGCCTTCGGGGTGCCATTCCGGTTCTTGGGGGACCCCATCCAGCGCTGCAATTTCTGGAAAATGGTGTAGCCAACCGGCCTGCTTGAGCGCGACCAAACCTTGCGATGGTTTACTCGCTTTAGTTGCCCATTTGTCCCACTCACCCCAGATGCGCTCGACGGGCAACTCTGGATAAGTGTCGCTGATCGTACGGCACAACGCGGCCGTTGCTGGAGCCAGCATAAATTCAAAACGCGCCGCGAGTTGAAAAGCGCGCAGCACTCGGAGGGGGTCTTCAGCAAAAGCTGCGCTCGTGTGCCTTAGAATTTTATTTTTCAGATCGTCGACGCCTCCGTGAAAATCAAGTAAGCGATCAGCTAATGGATCATAAGCAATCGCGTTGACCGTGAAGTCGCGTCGTGCCGCCGCCTCGGTTTCTGTTAGCTCAGGATCAGGAGCAACGATGAAGCCGCGATGGCCTGCGCCCATTTTCGATTCTCGCCGCGGTAGGCTGAAATCGTATTCGCTGCCCTCGAGGCGAATTTTGAGCACCCCAAAGCTTCGGCCGACAAGATCAGTTGGCCCGAAGGGCGTGAGGGCTCGGCCCATGGCCTCGTAATCGAGGCCATAAACCTCGACATCAAAATCTTTGGGTTCGAGGCCGAGGAGCCAATCGCGAACGCACCCTCCCACCAAGCGTGGCCGGCCGCCTACAGAGCGCAGGGCGGTTAGGGTCGCGAGCAAGGGTGGGGGAAGTTTCATCGGGTCGGTAGCTGCCATCCCTGCCACGCGATGATCAGCCAGCCCGATAATAAGGCGAGGCCGCCGAGCGGAGTGATCGGGCCAAGAAATTTTGGACCACCCAAGGCTAACCAGTAAAGTGAACCAGAAAAAAGCACGACCCCGAGACTCCAACATAAGACAATCCAGCGGGGGTTAATTGATCCACCGGTCCAGCTAGCCAATACTAGTAGGGCTACGGCGTGGATCAAATGATAGAGCACGGCCGTCTGCCACGTTTGCATCGAGCCGCGTACCGTTAAAATTTCCTTAAGGGCGTGAGCACCAAATGCGCCTAGGGCGATGCCGGTGAAGCCAAGCAGGCCAGCAGTGATCATAATAAATCGGGAGGAGGGATGCATGACGAAATCAGTGTATGGACAACAGCGTCGAAAACAAACACATCCATGGCCAGCGGTTTCATGTCATTTATCTCTTCAGTTTCAGCTTGTCTGCGCGCAACTCTTTGCGTGATCCCTTTGGGATTATGGGCCAATGAGTTGCCCGAGTGGCAGGTGGATGCGCATTATGCTTCGCGAGTTGTTTTTCGAGGGATTGAGCAGGCCGGTCCATCGGCCCAAGGCGAAGTGAAATTTACCCGAGAAAATTTTAGCGTAGGCTGGCAAGCGAGCCAGCCGCTTAAGCGTCGTGCGATCCGCCTGGCGAATTTGCATCTCGCCTACGATTGGCAGTCGGCCAGCGGGTTTAATTTAGAAATTTCGATGGTCAATCGTTGGTTCAGCGGAGTCCCAAGTGACGAGGTGCACCGTGCTTTAGAGATAGGGTTAGCCGCCATATTTTCTCCCATTGAGGGGTTTACGCCTAGTGTCATGTATAGTCATGACGCCTCCTTGTGCGCAGATACAGCTCAGGTCGGGGTAGCGCGCAGTATCGCCCTGACTCAGCTGGGGACTTTCATTGAGTTAGCGGCGGTGGCTGGTCTGGTGAGCGGGGATAATTGGCGGCCTGGCGCGCTCGGGACCCAGCGTCATGATAATTACGGTTATTGGGGTGGTTCGGCGCAGGTGCCGTACCGAATTGGGCTACACACGACGGTTGCTGTTGGCGTGCACTATGCCGATACTACAGGACGATCGGCGTTAAATGGGCCGTTTGGGCGCGCCAATCAGCATAATTTGTGGATAACTTGTGGCGTAAACCTCGATTTTTGAGGGGTTAAGCTCCTCCGCGAGTAGTTTCTTAAAATGTGCAGGGTTCGGGGTTGACAGCCTATGGTGAAATCCTTCCCTTTGGCCCCTTTCCGCAAATGAAAACCTATCTGGCCAAGAATGAGACGCTGCAGCCCCCCAAGTGGCATTTGATCGATGCTGAGGGGAAAGTACTCGGCCGTCTCGCCGTTAAAGCCGCCAATATCCTGCGCGGCCGTCATAAGCCCACTTACACGCCCCACGTCGACACCGGAGATTTCGTTGTCGTCATTAACGCGAGCAAGGTTGTCCTCACCGGCAAAAAAGAAGAAGCGACTGAGTACATGTCCTTCTCTGGTTACGTCGGTGGCGAAAAATACCGCAAGCTCGCCGAGGTGCGTCTCCAGAAACCCGAATTTATCGTGATGCAGGCCGTCAAAGGCATGCTGCCCAAGAATCGTCTCGCCCGCACGATGCTGACGAAGCTCCGGGTATTTCCTGGTGCGACCCACGACCACGCGGCCCAGAACCCAGTAGTTTTAAAGTAATCCATGAGCGCTGAATCCTCCGTCTATCTCGGCACGGGCCGTCGCAAGTCCTCTACCGCCCGCGTTCGTATCGTGGCCGGCACAGGCGCCACCACGGTCAATGACCGTAAGTTCGAAGTGTATTTCACCCACGATAATTTCGTGCGTCGCGCCTTAGCTCCGCTTGTTACTGCGGATAGTAAGGACAAATTCGACGTTATGGTAAATGTTGCCGGCGGCGGCATCAGCAGTCAGTCCGGCGCTGTTGCGCATGGTATTGCCCGCGCCTTGTTAAAATTTAATCCCGAGCTTCGCGTCACCTTGAAGAAGGCCGGTCACCTTACCCGTGACCCTCGCGAGAAAGAGCGCAAAAAGCCTGGGCAGCCAGGCGCCCGCAAGCGCTTCCAGTTCTCCAAGCGTTAATCGCTTGGGCTGGAGTCAGTTTTCACCCGAAGCGGAGTGCCCCCCTGGCCTCCGCTTCTTTTTTGCTGGGTCACGAAACTTCTCGATTACCCGCCTAGGTTTTCATAATTTCCTACTTACTTAAATGAATGTCGGCGTCGTTGGTGCGTCGGGTTATTCCGGCGAAGTTCTGGTTAAGCTGCTCCTCGGTCATCCGCAGGCCAAACTGGCAGCGGTCACTTCGCGTCAGCACGCTGGTAAAGCGGTCTCGGCGCTCATCCCCGCTTTGCGCAATACGCCGGCGGATCAGCTTAAATTTAGCGATTCGGATCCTGCTGCCCTGGCGGCTCGGACTGATATTGATCTATGGTTCTTGGCGCTACCGCATGGGACGGCCGCAGAGTTTGCCCGAGCCTTAGTGCCTGCTGGCCGTAAGGTGATTGATTTGAGTGCGGACTTCCGCGTGGCGAATCTTGCGACGTACGAGCGTTATTATGGCGTTCATCACGCTCCAGAGTTATTGGCGGTTGCGCGATTTGTTCTGCCTGAATTAACGGCCGCCGGTTGGTCAAAGAGTATTCAATTAGCGGCCGCTCCAGGCTGCTATCCAACAAGTACCTTAGTGCCGCTGATGCCGTTACTCCAGGCTGGGCTAGTGAGTCGCGACCACATCGTGGTGAACTCTTTTAGTGGAGTGAGTGGGGCCGGCAAAAAAGCCGAAGAACAATATCTTTTTGTCGAGAGGGCAGAAAGCGCCAAGGCCTATGGCTTGACGCAGCATCGGCATCTCGCCGAAATTGAGGAGCAATTGACCGTCGCGGCGGGCGCTAAGGTCGTGGTGCAGTTTAATCCCCATCTCGCGCCGATGCGGCGAGGTATTGCGACTACCATCACGGTTCCGGCCGCCTCCGGTGCGAGCCTTGATCAGCTTTATGCAGCGTGGCAGGCCGCTTACGCTGGGCGGCCTTTTGTGGCTATTTTACCCAAGGGTACGACGCCGGATACCGCTCATGTGACTGGCAGTAATCGGGTCGATATTTCTGCGGTGCACGATGCCCGCACCGGTAATTTTATTTTAACCTCTGCGCTCGATAATCTCGTCAAGGGCGCTAGCGGTCAGGCTGTGCAGATCATGAACCTTTGGTGCGGTTTTACGGAAACCGCCGGCCTTATTTAATTATCCCCTGTTTCCATGACCCCACTGATCGTTACTCTAGATACGCCTGGCATTACTGACGTTCCTGGCTTTGAGGTTGCGGGTGTACCCTGCGACATACGTGAGAAGCAAGATCTCAAGCGGCTCGATCTCGCGCTGCTTTTTTCTCTGCGGCCTTGCACGGCCGCTGGCACATTTACTAAAAATGCCGTCAAGGCACCGCCGGTGCTGCTTTGTCAAAAGCATCTGGCCGAGGGGGGCCCCTTTCATGGAATTATTGCCAATTCAGGTAATGCCAATGCCTGTACTGGTGCAGAAGGTTTGGCTGATGCCCAAGCGACTGCCCAGCGCGCCGCTGCCTCACTCAACTTAAAGCCCACGTCTTTTTTTGTCTGTTCCACTGGCCGGATCGGCCAACCGCTGCCCATGCCGCGTTTGCTTAAAGGGCTCGAGCGTGCCGTCACTGAAAAGGGGCGCACGCCTGAGCACGGGAATAAGGGCGCTAGCGCCATTCTCACTTCTGATACACGGGCGAAGACCGTCACCGTTAGCTTCACTTACGATGGGAAAAAGCATTTTGTGGCCGGCATAGCCAAGGGTGCAGGTATGATTCAGCCCAACATGGCGACGATGCTGGCCTTTCTAGCGACTGACTTTTCTGTACCTCGTAGTTTTTTGCAAAAAACGCTCTCCGAGGCAGTGGCGGGCACCTTTAATTGCATTACCGTTGATGGGGATATGAGTACTAATGACACGGTACTCATTTTAGCTAACGGCCACTCGGGGGTTAGTGTTGGGGATAAAAGTCCGCGTGAATTGCGGGTGCTTTTTGCCGAAGCGGTCTGGAAGGCGTGCGAGGCCCTAGCCGATAAAATTGTATCTGATGGCGAGAAGATAACCAAGGTGGTTGAAGTGAAGGTGGTCGGGGCGGCTTCCTCGGAGGACGCGGAAAAGGTGGCCCGTGCGATCGGTAATTCACTGCTCGTGAAATCATCATGGTTTGGGGAAGACCCCAATTGGGGTCGGTTGGCTGATGCGGCGGGTTATGCGGGGGCTAAGCTAATTGAAGCGAAGCTCGATATTTCTTATAATGATACTCCCGCCATGATCGCCGGAAAGCCCCAGCCTGAATTGAAGCCACAATGGAAAGAAATTGTCCGCGCGCGGCGCTTTACCGTTACGCTCAATTTGCATCTGGGCAAAGCCACCTTCCGTCTGCTGGCGACCGATTTGACCGACGGTTACGTGAATTATAACAAGAGTGAGTGAGTTGGCCTCAGTTGGCGGGGTGCGTAACATTTTTGCTGGGCCCCGAAAAATTCTTGCACTGTCGCGCCACGCTCAAACAAAGTGCAGGTCACTTTATTGCTGCGAGCCCAGTGCTAACCTAAAATTTGGGCCAACGCCCATCACCAGCCCTCACGGCGACAAAGTACCGACCAATGACTACCTTCAAAAATAAAATCCTCTTCGTGGGCTACGGCGCGGTAGCCGAGTGCACGCTCCCCATTCTCTTCAAGCACATCAAGGTGCCGGCGAAGAATGTCACGATCATGGATTTCGAAAATCGCACGGCTAAATTAAAGCCATGGACTTCGAAAGGGGTGCGCTTTGTGCGCGATCGCGTTACCGAGGATAACATGGGCACGCTGCTCGCTAAGCATGTGGGCCCAGGCGATTTGTTGATCGACTTGGCTTGGAACATCGACGCTCTCGAGATCCTGCAATGGTGCCGTGACCACGGCGTCATGTATATCAATACTTCCACTGAGTTGTGGGATCCCTACGCGGGCGGTAAGCATCCAACCGAGAAAACGCTCTACTGGCGCCATATGAATCTCCGTCGCATGACGGCAAAGTGGAAGACCAAGGGCGCGACCGCCGTTATTGAGCATGGCGCTAACCCAGGTTTAATTTCTCATTTCACCAAACAAGGCTTAATCGACATTGGTCAGAGCTTACTGGCCGACAAGAAGCGCAAGGGTCGCTCCGCAGAAAATATTAAAGAGTTTACTGCGACCGGTCAGTTCAATCGCTTGGCCCAAGAATTAGGGGTTAAGGTTATTCATTGCAGCGAGCGCGACACGCAAATTACCAATCGGCCGAAACAGGTCGATGAATTCGTCAATACCTGGAGCATCGAGGGTTTCCGCGAGGAAGGCACCACGACTTCTGAGTTGGGCTGGGGCACACATGAGAAACAATTGCCGCAATACGCGTATCAGCATAAAACCGGTCCTAAGAACCAGATCTGTATCGCTCGGATGGGGATTAACATGTGGGTGCGTACTTGGGTGCCCAATTACAGCATCCAGGGTATGGTGGTCCGCCACGGTGAAGCCTTCACGATCTCTGATAAATTAACGGTCTGGAAAAATGGGAAAGCAGTTTATCGGCCAACGATGCACTACGCTTATTGCCCCTGTGATATGGCGATCGCCTCGCTCAATGAAATGCGCGGCTACAATTACCGTTTAGTTGAAAATCAACGCATCATGAATGATGAGATCACGACCGGGTCCGATATCTTGGGCTCCTTGATCATGGGCCATGATTATAATTCTTGGTGGATCGGTAGTGATTTGAGCATCCAACAGTCGCGGGCGTTAGTGCCGCACCAAAATGCGACGACCATGCAGGTAGCCATTTCAGTCGTGGCAGCCTCCATGTGGATGATGGAAAACCCGACCCAAGGTGTCTGTATTCCTGATGATCTACCGCATGATTTCGTCTTGAAAATTGCCAAACCCTATCTGGGGAAATTTATTTCTACTAAATCTGATTGGACGCCACTAAAAGATTATACAAATACCTTTAAGGGCTACAATAAGCCCGACCTCGACCCGAAGGATCCTTGGCAGTTTAAAAACTTCCTGGTCCAGACGGCTGACTGATTAGCGCTGATATGATCGCAAAATCCCTGCTGCAGAAACTAGCCAGAAAACACGGCACACCGCTCTTCGTCATTGATCATGACGAGTTGCGGAAAAACTACCGGGCTTTCCGGCGGCATCTGCCGCGGGTGCAGGTTTATTTTGCCGTCAAGGCCAACTCCGATCCCGCCATTGTGCGGACTCTCTTTAAGGAGGGGGCTAGCTTCGACGTCGCCTCGATGCCGGAGTTCATGATTGTCCATGAAAATATTAAGCACCTGTCGGCAAAAAAACGGCAGGATTGGATTTGGGACAAAATTATCTACGCCAATCCGACCAAGCCTACGGAAACGCTGGAGAAGTTAAATCGCTATAAGCCTCTCGTTACTTTCGATAATCGCGAAGAGATTTACAAAATTAAGCAACACGCGCCCGATGCCGGCTTAGCGCTACGGCTTAAAGTCCCCAATACGGGTGCGATGGTAGAGTTATCTTCAAAATTTGGCGCCACTCCTGGCGAAGCCGTGGATTTAATCCTCGAAGCCGATAAGAACGGATTGGTCGTCGAGGGCATAAGCTTTCACGTCGGTAGCCAGACCACCAATTTTGAAAATTATGTTCAGGCGCTTAGTTTGACCGCCGCTATTTTCAAGGAAGCGCAGGATCGCGGTTATACGAAAATGAATTTGCTGGATATTGGCGGGGGTTTTCCGGCGCCTTATGATGCCACGGTTAAGCCGCTCAAGGATTTGGCCAAGATCATCAATTCTGAAATTGAACGGCTTTTTCCGAAGAATATCCAAGTCCTCGCTGAACCTGGACGGTTCTTAGTCGCCTCGGCTGGTTACGCGGTTTCTAAAATTATTGGTAAGGCCGTGCGCGATGGCAAAACGAGCTACTATATTAACGACGGTGTTTACCACACATACTCGGGGGTCATTTTTGACCACTGCCATTATCCTATTCGGTCGTTTAAGAAGGGACGAACTTCTTTGTGCTCTGTTTTCGGACCAACTTGCGACGCGTTGGATGTTATCTCGATGGCAGAAAATTTGCCTAATCTCGAGCGAGACGATTTTGTTTATAGCACAAATATCGGTGCTTACAGCAATGCCTCCGCTACTTATTTCAATGGTTTCCCGCCAGCAAAGGTAGTGCACGTTAATCAGTGAGTGCCGCTTTTCGCGTGGCAGGACTGACTATTTTATATGGAAATCCCTGACATTATTGCCAAGGCCAAGGTTTTGTTAGAAGCCCTTCCTTATATTCAGGATTTCCACGGCTCTATTTTTGTCGTGAAGTACGGCGGTAGTTTCATGGATGACCCCGATCCGACGGTGCGAATAAGCGTCGCCACCGATATTGCTTTTTTGGCTGCGGTGGGAATTAACGTGGTCGTAGTTCATGGTGGCGGGAAAGCGATCAACCGCGCGATGGACGAGGCCGGGCTTAAGGCCAATTTTATCAACGGGCTGCGCGTCACCGATGAAGCGACCATTGCCATCGTCAAAAAAACGCTGGACGAGGTCGTTAACCAGGATGTGTGTGCGACGCTGGTAGCCGTACGGGCGCGAGCGAAAGGCATGCCTGGTGACAGTGTAATCGTATGCGATAAGTTAGGCGTCGATGATGAGGGCAATCCTTGTGATCTAGGATTTGTGGGGGATGTAACCGAAGTTAAGGTGAAATTGATTAAAAAAGAAATCGCGGACGGTTTTATGCCGGTGATTTCGCCTGTGGCGGAGGGGCTCGATGGCAAGCCTTACAATGTGAATGCCGATACAGTTGCCGGGCGGGTGGCCAGTGCGTTGCGTGCGCGCCGCTTAGTTTATATGAGCGACGTGCCTGGCTTGCTCGCTGATCCCAAGGATCCGGCTAGCTTGATTTCTAGCGTCAAAGTCGGCGAAGTAGAGGGCCTGAAAAAGAAAGGGATTATCGGGAAAGGTATGCGGCCTAAGGTCCAAAGCGCCGTGCGCGCTTTGCAGGAAGGCGTGCAGCGGGTTCATTTTGTTGACGGCCGGATGCCCCATAGTTTGTTACTCGAGATCTTCACTGATCAGGGCGTTGGCACAGAAATTGTGCATGATTGAATTTGGGGTAGTTGCGGTTGATTAATAATTGTCAGCGCAAAATTATATTAAAATGAATCAACCCACAATCGTTCGCTCCAATGCTGCTGAGCTTTATGATGCTTATGTTATGAAGAATTATGGCCGGCCACCTTTGACGCTCGTCCGGGGGCAGGGGGTGACGGTGTGGGATGACACCGGTCGGGAGTACCTTGATTTTACTTCGGGCGTTGCGGTATCAGCTTTGGGGCATTGCCATCCTGTGTGGGTGGAGGCGATTCGGAGACAGGCGGGAGAATTGATTCACGTCAGCAATCTTTTCCGTCATCCTAACCAGGGGGAATTGGCGCGGCGGCTCGTACAGCAAGCTGGGCCTGGACGGGTCTTTTTTTGTAACAGTGGTGCCGAGGCTAATGAAGGTCTCATAAAATTAGCTCGTTTGCATGGCCTTCGCAAATCAGGCGAAGAAGGTAAGTGCATTAAGATTATTTGCGCTAAAAATGCTTTTCATGGTCGTACGTTCGGGGGAATGAGCGCTACGCCCCAAGAGAAGATCCAAAAAGGCTTTCGGCCGCTTGTGCCCGGTTTTGTATTTGGCGACCTCAATAATTTAGCGAGTTTTCGCGACCTAATCGATGAGCAGACGGCGGCTATTTTTGTTGAAACTATCCAAGGCGAGGGTGGGGTGACGCCATGTACGGATGAATTTCTGATCGGCCTGCGTCAGTTATGTGATCAGCACAATTTGTTACTGATGCTTGATGAGGTTCAGTGTGGGCTCGGGCGGACTGGCGCTTTTTTTGCATTTCAGCATACAGGGGTACGGGCTGATGCCATTGGCATGGCGAAAGGGCTGGGGGGTGGTTATCCGATCGGAGCGATCTGGGCTGCTGATAAATATGCGGATCTCTTTACGCCTGGCTCACACGGCTCAACTTTTGGGGGTACACCGTTAGCCTGTGCGGCAGGGCTAGCAGTGCTTGATGTATTGGAGCGCGATAATTTGCTGTCAAAAATTCAAGTTCACGGTGCGGCGTGGCGGATTGAGCTAGAAAAGCTCATCATTGAGTTTCCGGCCCAAGTTAAAGCCGTCACAGGTCGTGGCTTTATGTTAGGTCTGCTCTTAGTCGGCGAACCGGGTCCCTACGTGGCGGCACTCCGTGAAGCTGGCTTGCTGGCACCGCAAGCGGGCACAAATACGGTCCGGCTTTTGCCACCGTTGATTGCCACGCCCGAAGAGCTCAATCGGGCCACGGCAATTATCCGGTCAGTGCTAGCCAAGAAAGCCTAAGCTGGCGACTGCTGCGCCCTGGAGTGTTTAAGGGGCGCCGCTATTAACTTAATCGGTGTCTCTAACAAACGATCCCAGTCGTAGAGGCGGATTATTTCACTCTCGCCGCTACTGGATCTAGGACTTAGATACCGCTGTTTCCATGAGACACTTTCTTCAAGAAACTGATTTTTCTCGCGCTGAGGTAGCGGGAATATTTGCGCTGGCGCGGCACTTTAAGCAGGAGCGCGGCCGGCATGAGCAGCCGCTAGCGGGCCAAACTTGGGCGATGATTTTTGCCAAATCAAGTACGCGTACTCGCGTGTCGTTTGAAGTCGGTGTGCACGAGCTTGGCGGTAATCCGCTTTTTCTTAATAAAAATGATATCCAGATTGGCCGGGGCGAGACCATCGCGGACACGGCAAAGGTATTGTCCCGGTTTGTGCATGGCCTGATCGTCCGGACGCATGCCCAAAATGAGCTCGCTGAGTTGGCCGCCCATGGCGGATTGCCGGTAGTTAATGCGCTAACTGATTTTCTGCATCCCTGCCAAATTTACGCGGATGCTTTTACCGCTGCGGAGCGTTGGGCTGGGCCACGGGGTGATTTATTGGCGTCACTCGCCGGCCGCAAGGTAGCCTTCCTCGGCGACACGGCTTTTAATATGGCCAACTCTTGGATTTTAGGGGCTCATTTATTTGGAATGAAAATTTCTTTAGGCGGACCTGCGAGTGATGCGCCGACGCCTAAAATTCGGGCATTGGCCGCACAGTTGGGAGCGAATTTTCATTTTACTTCCGACCCTTACGAGGCAGTGGCCGGCGCGGATATCGTTTATACCGACGTCTGGGCAAGTATGGGGCAAGAAGCAGAAGCGGTTGAGCGGCGGCAACGCATGTTACCCTTTCAGGTGAATCAGAAATTATTTGCTGCGGCCAAATCAGATGCACTGTTCATGCATTGCCTGCCGGCTCATGCGGGCGATGAGGTCACGCAAGCGGTGCTCAATGATCCGCGGTGTGTGATATTTGATGAAGCGGAAAATCGCCTGCACGTACAGAAGGCCATTCTCGCCACGCTCGTCAGCAGTCGCTGAAGGTCGTCGTCACCACGTTGAGCTGATCCAGCTGGATCGAGTCGCATTTTTACTTTGCGCGGACCGAACGATTTCTAACACTTCTCATTTAATATGAAAATCGTGCTCGCCTACTCAGGAGGTCTGGACACCTCCGTTATCGTCAAATGGCTTAAAGAAACATACGACGCGGAGATCGTGACGTTTGCGGCTGATGTCGGCCAAGAAGAGGAGCTTAAAGGCTTAGGTAAAAAAGCGCTGAAGACGGGGGCTTCGAAGCATTATACCCTAGATCTCGTTGAGGAATTTGCTCGGGATTTTATTTATCCCATGATTCGCGCGAATGCGATTTATGAGGGACAGTATTATCTCGGAACCTCCATTGCTCGGCCGCTCATTGCTAAGGCTCAAGTCGCGATCGCCAAAAAAGAAAAAGCTGACACCGTCGCGCACGGCGCTACCGGCAAGGGCAACGATCAATGCCGCTTTGAGCTGACTTATATGGCGCTGGCGCCTCAGTTACAAATTATCGCCCCGTGGAAAATAGAAGCTTATCGTGAGCTGTTTCCGGGGCGCGCTGAAATGATCGCCTATTGTGCACAGCACCGCATTCCCGTGGAGGCTTCGCTCAAGAAGCCTTATTCTATGGATCGTAATTTGCTGCATATTTCCTATGAAGCCGGCATTTTAGAGGATCCATGGTTTGATCCCACAACCACTGCGAATAAGGGCATGTTTAAGCTTTCGGTTTCACCGGAAGATGCTCCGAACAAAGCCGAATATGTTGAGCTTGATTTTGTGCATGGCGATTGCGTGGCCGTAAATGGCAAGAAACTCACGCCCGGTGGGGTGCTGAAAGTTTTAAATAAACTGGGCGGCCGGCATGGTATTGGGCGCGTTGATTTAGTAGAAAATCGTTTCGTCGGGATGAAATCACGCGGCGTCTATGAGACGCCCGGTGGTACTATTTTAATGCAAGCTCACCGCCAGGTCGAGTCACTCACGCTTGATCGCGAGGTTCTCCATCTGCGGGACGGTTTTATTCCCAAGTACGCGGAGCTCGTTTATAATGGCTTCTGGTTCGCCCCCGAGCGTGAGATGTTGCAGGCTATGGTTGATGAGAGTCAGCGTTTTGTGACAGGCACGGTCCGACTCAAGCTTTACAAGGGCAATATCATCACCTGTGGACGTAAATCGAAGTACTCCCTCTACGACGACAAGATCGCTTCGATGGAAGGAGTGAAGAGCTGGTATAATCAAAGTGATGCTACCGGCTTCATCCGGCTCAACGGCCTGCGTTTGCGCGCGCGCAATCTCGCGCAAGGTGGGCCGAAGCTCTAAGGCCCTTGTGGGGTGGTCACGCATTTTGTATATGTCGCAGTTGAGGTAGAATTCGTTATGTCACTCTCGTTGTCAGAAGGGGTTTCTGCTCTGAGTCGCGATTCCGTCATGATTCTTGATCGGCAGCGATTCGCTCAATCAATGCGGGGGCAGAAATGCGCATAACCGGAGGTTTAGCGCGCGGCATTCCACTCACTTTACCGAAGGGGGACGCGGTGCGTCCGGCAACTGATGCACTGCGGCAGGCGGTGTTTTCCAGTCTGGCTGCTCGTGTGCCAGATGCACGCTTCTTGGATTTATTTGCCGGGAGTGGGGCTTATGGCTTGGAAGCGTTAAGTCGTGGCGCTCGTGGTGGCGTTTGGGTGGAAAAAAATGCTCAGACGGCAGCTTTTATTCATCAGAATATTGTGGCGGTTTGTAAAAGTCTTGGGCGGGACCAGCATGATCTTCAGGTTATCACAGCGGATGCTGTTGCGGCACCTTGGGGTGTCGTACCCGATCTTATTTTTATTGATCCCCCCTATGAAATTATTCGCGAAATTGCTCCGCCAGTTTTTGCGCGACTAACGACTTGTTTGGCGGCGATCGCCGATCCGGTGGTAGTCTTTGAGATGCCTGGTGAAATTGAATTACTACTGGAGGGCTGGACGTGTGTGAAGCGACTCGGCAGAGGGGCCCGCCAGCCGACAGCGAGTATTTTTAGAGCCACCCGCGCCGTGCTTTGATTAAGGTGATGGCCGCGAGACAGGCGGTCTCAACCCGTAGCACGCGAGCCCCGAGGTGAACTAAAGTGAAGCCCTCGTTGCGGAGTAAATTGCGCTCGGTAGCGGTCCAGCCGCGTTCTGCGCCGATGGCTAGCGCGGTTGGCAGTGGATTCGGCAGCGAGTGGGTTGCGAGGGCGGCGGTGGATTCATAATTATCCAGCGCCAGTCGAGTGAGCTCGGTGGGCAGCGCGGCGAGCGCGGTCGCGAGGCTGTGGCCATGGGTGATCTCCGGTAGGCGGGTGCAGAAGGCTTGCGCGGCGCCTTGAAGTAGGGATTCGCGCCAAGTCCCATTTTGCCAGAGTGCGCTATTGGCATAGCTCGCCTCGCCGCGCTCAGTGCGAATAAAGTGCATCGCGGTTACTCCGAGGCTAGTGGCTTCACGAAGAATATCGCGCGCCGTTTGCGGACGAGGTAAGCCAATCAGTAAATGAATCGGACTCAGTGGTGGCGGCGGTTCCTGCCAGTTGAAAGCGAGTGTAACCGCCTCCGCGTTGATGGCCACAATTGTTCCGCGGCCGCGGGCGCCATTGATGATCCCGCAGTCAAAAGAGTCGCCGACCTGACGGCGCAGCACTTGAAGCAGATGTTGGCTGCGCGGGTCATGAAGAACGAGGGGAAGCTCGACTTCAGCGGGGTTAAACAGAATAATATTCACAGGTTCAAAGGGAGCCTACGGTATCATGGGCCAGTGGTACTGAGCGAAACGTTATTCGAGTGACTGCGCAGTAGAAATCCTCAACCCGATCCACGATTATGAAAAAGGCCAAATCCGTTGCTGTTCCCCCGCATTTCTCCACCCCTCAACGACGGGTTATTATCGTCGAGGACCAGCGACTTATCGCTGAGTTTTTAACCCTGCATTGTGCTGCGTTGGGTTTGCACATGGTTCAGCATTGCGTGACTTGCCATGAAGGTCTGGCCGCGATTCGGGCGCATCAGCCCGATTTAGTATTATTAGATATTTCGCTCCCGGATAGTGATGGCCTGATGCTCGCTAAAGCGGTGCTGAATGAACTGCCGCAGGTTAGAATGCTGGCCATCTCATCTCATCGCGACCCGTGGACCATGCTGCAGGTGCAGCGGATTGGGCTGCATGGATTCATCGATAAAAATGAACAAAATCCCACCGTGCTTTCACAAGCGATTCTCGCGGTGCTCGCGGGGCGGGTCCACTACGCACCGATTGTGAATGAATCGAGCGCGAGGATCCGTCGTGACCCCAAGGCTTTCATTCGCGTGCTTTCGGATTATCAGATTCAGATTTTAACGATGATCGGGGCCTCTCAATCTGATCAAGAAATAGCGGACGCACTTGGGATCAGTGCAACGACGGTACAATCGCGGCGCCGTGATATCATGCGTAACCTTGAAATTCATTCAACGCCGAAGCTGATCCACTACGCGCTGGTTAATGGTCTCACTCGAGCGGAGCAATTGGTCGCTCGTCGTTCAGACTAAGGCGCCAAGCTGCGAGCGCGGGCGCTACTTTGCAGCGTAGCCGCTGGGCTTCTCCCCATTGCGCGGTGGTGCTAGTAATTTCTATTTCTCGAAAAATCTCATCTAATTCTACGGCAGCGACAAAGGCGGAACGGCCATAGAGAAGGTGAGCACAGCGGCCGGCCTGCATGACATTAGTCTGCCGTAAGGCCGTATCAAGTTGGGTGAGCTCATGGGCAAACTCAGTGAGAAAAAGTGCGAGTTCGGCCTCGTGCGTGGTGCCCTTGAGCGCGGCGATGTGCTCGAATTTAATTCGTGAGTGCGTGTGTTCGCGGGTAACCGGATGGGCTGACTGGTTGGGGCAAATGGAGTGGGACTGCACTGGCGCTAGCTCGCGACATAGTCTTTCCATCGAGACTGGTTTACTCAGAAAGGCATTCATGCCTGCCGTGGTGCATTCGATGCGTTTTTCTAGATTCGTATAAGCGGTGGTTGCGATCACGCGGGCAGCGGCTGATGCATTCGGCAAGAGTCGAATTCCGCGACTTACTTCTAGTCCACTCATGCCTGGTAGATTATAGTCGAGAAAGATTACTTGATAATCTTGCTGCCGCGCGAGTGTGAGTGCCGTCTCGCCTTCGGCGGCGCTGTGAACGGTAAAACCTAAGGCCTCGAGTAGGTCAGTCAGCACGATGCGATTGTAAGCTTCGTCATCGATGATGAGGGCGTATTGTCCACGAGCATCGAGTGGGGCTGCTGCCGCCACGAGAGCAGGCGCGGCGCCAATGTTGAGCAAGGGGGCGCGGAAATGAAAAGAAGAGCCCTGCTCCGAGGTGCTATCTAGCCAGAGGCGTCCAGCCATTTGTTCGGCTAGGCACTTGGAGAGGGCCAACCCCAGGCCGGTACCGGGAATTTGATGGTGTCGTGCCGTCGCTCCGCGGGTGAAGCGAGTGAATAATCGATTTTGCTCTACGAGGGAAATGCCGCGGCCGTCGTCCGACACCGTAAAGATAACATCGGTTGGTTTTGGGCCAGAAGGATGATTTCCCACGGTGATGTGTACTTCTCCGTGGCTGGAAAATTTCAAAGCGTTATCGACCAAGTTCAGTAGAATTTGCTGAACACGGGGCGCATCACCCCACAACACATTCGGCAAGTTCGGGGCAATCGTAACTTTGATGGCAATGCCCAGTTGTTCGCTTCGCGAGTGGGCGAGCGCTAAAACCGTATCGATTAATTTGCTCAGGATAAAAGGTTGATGCGCAAATTTAAAATCGCCGGCCTGAATGCGGGAGAAATCCAGCATGTTATCCGCTAAAGCTGCGAGGTGCCGCGCGCACTGCTGCAGTAAGTTGAATTTGTATTGGCTGGCCGCGTCGAGCTGATCAGTGCGTAAGCTTTCGGCGATACCGATTATGCCATTCATCGGGTTGCGCATCTCATGGCTGAGATTCGCGAGCAGTTCATCTTTCGCGGCAATGACCTGAATAAGCTCGGCGGTGCGAAGCGCGACCTGCTGCGTTAACTGCTGGGCCCGAATGCTGAGCTGGTAAAGACGCCCGCGAATAAAGCCAAAAATAAGCAAACTGCCTGCGGCTAGGTAGCCAGCTCCTGTCAGGACATAGTCGAGCCACGGGATAGGGGGCGCGGTCAGAAGGAATTGTTCAGAGTCAGACTGATTAATGAGCTGACTCCCGCCAAGTGCGGCGCTGATGATCAAGAGCACGCCTCGAGCTGCGCCGATGGATTTTCTGCGCAAGATATTCAAGCGAGTGCGGTAAGTGAGACTGCGGCGAGATTGTCATTACCGCAATCGCCGACTGCACCTTATTATTGGGATGCTCCCTGCCTTAATGCTCGGGTGCAGGCACCTAAAAATAGGTGCTATTTAAAATAGCGACCAATCGAAGCCACACCGCTATGGTGCCCGGGGTGGGACTCGAACCCACACATCTTTACAGATCACAGATTTTAAGTCTGTTGCGTATACCATTCCGCCACCCGGGCGAGGTTTGGGATTGCTGAATTCAGATTGCGGAATGAAGTGGGGCGCGTGGCAAGCGAGTTTACAGTCCAACTGCATAGTTCCCTCATCCCTCGCTGGGTGGGATGCTGCGTATGAAGATCGGTTTTTTGGGCGGTAGCTTTGATCCGGTTCACTTCGGGCACTTGATTGCAGCTCAAGATGTGTACGAACAATACCACTTTGACCGTCTATTTCTGGTGCCGGCAGCGCAGGCGCCATTGAAAGCACAAGATATGCAATCGGTTACTGAGGACCGATTAGCAATGTTGCGGGCCGCTTGCGAATGGGATCGGCGGCTCGAGATTGCTGATTATGAGTTAAGTAAGGGCGGGGTCAGCTATACGATCGATTCAGTGCTGCATTTCCGGAGACAGTTTCCTCATGACGACCTTTTTTGGATCATCGGCGGCGATCAGCTGCCATTATTGCATAAATGGAAGGATATAAGCCAGTTGGCAAACATGGTTGAGTTTATTTTCCTCGAGCGCCCTGGGCATCCAAGTAAGCCGCATACAGATATTCCTGGTCTGCGATTACACCGCTGCGATGGGCATTTGATTGAGATCAGCTCCAGTGAATTGCGTCAGCGGGTGCGCCACGGGCGTTCCCTGAATTATTTTTGTCCGCAAAAAGTTATCGCCTATATCGAGAGCAAGAAGCTCTATCGCCAATGATGAAGAAGACCCTTGTGCCAAAAAAAGCCGTTAAAGTTGCTAAGCCTGCGCGCAAAACCGCGGCTAAGGAGAAACCGTCGATCCGCCTGCTCAAGTTGATTGTAACGGCTCTAGCTGATAAAAAAGCAGAGGATCTCCGCGTTCTCGATGTCAGCAAGGCTTCCAGTATTACCGATTATCTCGTGCTGGCTACAGGTAACTCTGAACCGCACCTGCGCGCTCTCCGGATTGAGATCGAGCGAGTGTTGGATGATGAAAAAGCCCGCATTCTCGGGGTCGATACGAGCAAGGGCAGCGGGTGGACGGTGGTAGATGCCTTTGAAGTGATGATTCACATTTTTACTCCAGAAAATCGCGGTAAGTACCGGATGGAGCAGCTTTGGAAAGATGCGGCTGATTTGCCATTATCTAAGTTACTCTAAATAATATATTTAGATAAAATAGTGTGATTCTATGCGGGGTTGTGAGGCCGCTAGATATAGGCTGACTCAGATTGCATGATCGGTATGAGAGGCTGATGCATTAAAAATGTATCAGCCTTGCACAGCGGCCAAGTAATGACTTAATACTGCATTACGCCACGGTATGCACCTCGGCGTGAAAATTAACTAAATTAACAAAATATAATGAATACTCGTTCCAAGTCAGGTTTTACGCTCGTTGAAATCATGATCGTCGTGGTCATCATCGGCCTCTTGGCCGCCATGGCCATTCCTGCGTTCCAGAAGGTTCGCCAGTCCTCCCAAGATAAAGCGGTGCTCAACAATGCGCGCCAGCTGTCCGCG
>CAIOCT010000025.1 GCA_903856725.1 uncultured Verrucomicrobiota bacterium | reverse complement strand
TGATTTAGCCGCGAGAGTATCCTGCTCAGCAAGCCGGATAACATCATTGGCGTCGGCTTGAGACAAAACACCCTTCTCGACCAAGCGACGAATAAGATTGATGGTCAAATTTTGCGACGGCGGAATCGATGTGCTGGGGTCGGCCGCACGCATTACCGAGATCGGCAAACTGGTAAGCGAGGTAAGCAGAAACAACCAACACAGGCGGGAAGCACGATTGAGTTCAGGCATGATAAAAATAGGTGATATCAGTTAGGGCGGCGGGCGTTGAGCCGAAGGACGATGGGCAGAGGAAGATCCGCGGGGGGTGGCTCTCGAAGCTGAAGCCCAGCAAGAACTTCCGTCTTAATCGCCTCGTCCATACTGGCATTACCGGTGGAACCAACGAGTTTGGCGCGGGTGATGCGACCCGTCAGATCAGGCCAGAGACGGACCTCTATCTGGAAACTAGCTAAGCGAGTTTTGGGATGATTACGGAGTGAATCGGAAACCGTAGCTTGGACCTGCGCGGCATACCAACCGAAACGACTGCCGCTTCCGCGTTTACCCCCCACTCCGGCGCCATCACTAGCGCGGTTACTGCCCAGACCAAAGGCATCCGCGCCGCCGGAACCGGTGATACTGGTGCCCAAATCGGGTGTCGGGGAGGATGGAGATTCATCGGGCTTTTGCTCATTCGCATCCACCGGGGTTTGCTCAACCATTTTTTCCTCGACTAACTTAGGTGGCGCGGGGGGAGGGGGCGGAGGAGGCGGGGGGGTAGAAACGATCTTCACCATGGTGACCTCTGGCATTCGGTGGGAGGCGGAACTGCTCTTACTAGAGTTTCTAACAAGCATGATACCACCACCGACCAACACGCTCCCAGCAATACCGATAACCAAGCCAAAACGCTGGAAAAATGATCGCTCAGCAGGGGCATCATCGGTGAAGTACGGAGAAGACATGGGCTCGAAAAAATGCGCTAATTTGCTTGGCGGGTCTTCGTCGCAAGGCCGACTTGGGTAATACCAAGACGACCAAAAACATCTAAAACATCCATCACCCCCTGGTAAGGCGTGAGACTGTCGCCTTTAACCACCACGGGCAGATCGGGCGTGATTTGTTTATATTGAGCGAGGCGTTGCTCAAGTTCCACTAGGGAGACAGGCACGGTATCAAGGAATATCTGGCCGGTGTTGCTGATGGTGATGGCTCGTGTCTTGGGTTTGGCGAGGCTGGGTGCAGCGCTGGCTTTGGGCAAATTGACCTTCACGCCCTGCACCGAGGCGGTGCACATGAGGATAAATATGACGAGCAGTACATACGCCAAATCCAACATCGGAGTGATGTTGATATCATCGTAGGGCTTTTCTTCGGTAGGCGCTTGCATGGCGATTACAGTCCAGACTTTTCACGCTCACCTTGAGTAGATTTTTGGGCGCGGCTGTCTTCCGCCGACTCGGAATAAAACTCAGCCATTTTGGCGACAAATTCGTCGATGAAAACATGCAGATCGGACTGAGCGTTTTTGATGCGAATAAGCAGGTAATTATAACCGAAAAGAGAGGGAATGGCGACGGCTAGACCTGCGACGGTTGCGGCCAGCGCGGCCGCAATACCCGGCGCGATGGCGTTCACGTTG
>CAIOCT010000024.1 GCA_903856725.1 uncultured Verrucomicrobiota bacterium | reverse complement strand
TCTTCGAAGACGACGTTGAGGTCGACATCGGTGAACTTGCCTTCGCCGAGTTCGGCGAGAAGGGCGGCCTTGGCTTCTTCCTTGAGGGCTTTGACGTTGTTCGAGCGAACGTTCTTCTCAAAGCCGAAGATGGCGGTGGAAACCCGATCTGCTGGGACGACGCGCTCAATGATGGCACGCGCCTCAGGGGTAGCGCCGACGAGTTTGAAGGTTGCCTTGGGTTTGCCAGCCAGGACGACTAATTCCTTAATCGCTGCGATGATGGGCTGAATCGCTTGGTGGCCAAAAGCCAGAGCTTCGACAAATTTCTCCTCAGAGATTTGGTCAGCCGAGCCTTCGATCATCAACATGTCCTTCGTATTGCCGACGTAGATGAGATCGAGCGCGGATGAGTACATCTGCTCGATGGTTGGGTTGGCGACAAACACGTCGTCAATGAGGGCCACGCGCACGCAGCCAATCGGCCCGTTCCACGGAATGTCAGAGATCGCGAGCGCGGCGCTGGCGCCGTTCACCATGGCGATATCGGAATCGTTGATCAGGTCGGCCGACATGAGCTGGCCAATGATCTGCACTTCATTAAGGAAACCCTCAGGGAAGAGCGGGCGGCAGGGGCGATCGCAGAGGCGAGAAATAAGGATTTCGCGCTCGCTGGGCCGGCCTTCGCGCTTGAAGTAGCCACCAGGGAAACGGCCGGCGGCGGCGTATTTGTCACGGTAGTCGCAGGTGAGTGGGAAAAAGTCTTGGCCTGGGCGCATGGTCTGAGCGACGCAAGCGGTGACGAAGACATTGGTTTCGCCGACATTGACATTGACGGCGCCGCCCGCGAGTTGGGCGATGGAGCCGGTAGAGAACGTGAGCCCGAGACCGGGCACGGTAACATTGTGTTTCTGATTCATATTATGGGAGGTTGGGCCGCTCAAGGCCCGTTAGGTAGGCGACGATCAAAGACCGCGCTACAGGTTTATTTACCTTTTCCTTCGCTTCCCCTGAATCAGTTCCGAGAAATTTCTATTGGCGGTCCCAGCGGAGTGGGGCGGCAAACGGAAATGTCCCGGGCGGCTGCTTCTAGTGAGGAGAGCTAAAACGAAGGGCAGCCCGTCGGTGGACTGCCCTTCGTGAAATCGGTTACTTGCGCAGACTGAGCTTCTGCAGCAGGTCGTTGTATTTGGCGAGGTCCTCGCTCTTGACGTAATCAAGAAGCTTGCGACGGCGACTGGCCATTTGAAGAAGGCCGCGGCGGCTATGGAAATCCTTGCGATGCGTGCGCAGATGCTCGGTCAAGTGATTGATTCGAGCGGTGAGCAGCGCGATCTGGACGTCGCTGGAGCCGGTGTCCTTTTCGTGAGTTTTATATAAGGCTATGACTTCTGATTTAACGGGTTGTGACATGGTTTGGATTGTTGATTACGCGATCGTTTGGAGGCCTTGCGGCTTCGTGCCACCCGCTTTTGGAGGGCCGGCGGCACCGTTATCGTCCGGTTACCCAGACTGACCGTGGCTGAAGTCTGCGACCAGCAGGCTTCAGCTAACGCAAGGTCCCATTAACTAAATCGCGCCCATCGCCTGCAAGCGTTTTTTTGCTACAATCAGGAGTGCTTGAGGGCGGTAGTTTAGAGGGGTAGTCGGTAAATTATCTCGGGCTAATCTTGCCGAGACCCGAGCTTCATTTAATCACAAAAACCTATTGATCATTTTCTTATGAAATAATTATGATCAAGATAATCTGTTTTATCCCAAGCACTATCCATAAGAAAGGGTGGAGCGGATCCTTCGGCTATTAAACGTCTCTGGCCGATAACTCACTAACCCGTACGCAGGGCTAATCCTTTGATAGCGGTGCAGCCAGGTACTTTCCGCAGTTTTTCGAGAATGGACTGGCGGTGCAGGAACAGTTCGTTGCGTACGACTGCGTGGGAGACCAAGACCACCAATAAGCCTTTTTCAACAATGACGGGATGAGAGTAGGACGCGTTAGCCACGCCGACTAACTCCACCCATTTTTCACGAATGCTGTGTTCCAGCGAATCGTGGCTGATTCGATATTTAATGAGCAACTCATCTACCAGCGCAGTGAGATCAGTGGGCGTACGTCGCTGTGATCGGCCCGAGTCCTCGGGTAGTACGCGAAAGCCGGCAATGAGGTTTTCGACTGCTCGGCTAAACTTTTTGGGCTCGTCAGACATCAGCGGCGCTTAACCTGCGCCCTGTTGGCGATCGTAGAGCGACTTGTAGAGAGCGTTAGCCGCATAAAGGGAGGCGTGATCACCTTGGGCCACAATGCGGCCCTGATCAAAAACCAAAATCATGGAGGCATCGCGAATGGTGCTGAAGCGATGTGCAATAATCAGGACAGTTTTTCCGACGACTAATTTCCTGAGGGCATCCTGGACGGCCGCTTCGCTGTCAGAGTCGAGGGCGCTCGTCGCTTCATCGAGAATCAGAATGGGTGCCTGGCGGAGAAAAGCGCGGGCGATTGCGATCCGTTGCTTCTGGCCGCCGGAGAGCAAAGCGCCGCGTTCGCCGACGAGCGTGTCGTAGCCTAGCGGTAGTTGCGTAATGAATTCATGGGCGTGGGCATTTTTGGCCGCGGCGATAATGGCCTCGCGCGTCGCATTCGGTGTGCCCAGCGCGAGATTGTTGTAGATCGTATCGTTGAACAAAACGGGCTCTTGCGATACGAGGGCGATATTGCGTCGCAAATCAGCCAAGCGCAGGGCGCGAACATCGATGCCGTCGATGCTGACGCTGCCGGCTGCGACCTCAAAAAAGCGCGGTACAAGATTCGCTAAGGTGCTTTTGCCGGCGCCGCTGGGACCAACAAGCGCACACACCGTGCCGGCGGGGATGGTGACATTGATATCCCGCAGAGCTGGCGTTTCGCCGTATGAAAAATTGACCTGTTGAAAAGCCAGATGGCCTTGCAGCTGCGTGACCGTCACGGGTGCGACCGGATCGGTAATGGTGAGTGGCTCGTGGAGCACATGCTCGAGCCGCTCGAGCGAAGCCGCACCCCGATTCATTTCGGTGTTCAGGTAGCCAATTTTTTTGATCGGCTCATAACACAGATAAAGCGCCGTGATGATGGCGATAAAAGTTTCCCACTTAACATGATGGGTGGAGGCAAAAATGAGCGTCGCGGCAATACCGACCGCTGAGAGAATCTCAATCGCAGGAGTGAGAGCCTGCGCATATTTTACGATCTTCATTTGCGCAGTAACCAGTCCGTTCGTTGCCCGGCCAAAACGGGCGAGTTCGCGTTGTTCGAGACCGAAAGCCCTGACCTCGCGCGCGGCGGAGAGATTTTCAACAAAATGAGTAGAAACATCACCGAGCTGGGTCTGCATTTGTTGCGCGCGGCGAATAATTTTTTTCCCGACATAATGGACGGGCAACACCGTGAGCGGGACAACCGCAAGGCAGACCAGCACCAGCAGAGCCCCGTCGGTACTCAGTGCCTGCCAGATGAGAAAACCGAGTGCTCCCAGCAGAGCCATGGGTTGTTTGACGCCATCGTTCGCAATGAGGGATAAGGTAAATTGCAATTGCGCGGTGTCAGCCAAACCGCGTGAGATGAGGTCACCGCTGGCTTTGCGCTGGAGAAAAGAAAGCGGCAAGAATTGGAGTTGGCGGAAATAATCTAAGCGGACGGCCTCAAGTACGCGGACTCCGGTGAGTTGGACATAATAGCTATTAAGATAGCCGCTTACCGCCCGGAGCAAAAAGACGAGGGGGACGCATGCCGCGATCAGCATGACCGTCGCGAGCGGCAGACGCGGAGTGCTTTGGTCAAAAATGGGCGGGAAAACGTATTTGACCAGAGTGGGCAGGCCCAGGCCGCTGGTCGCGCCAAAGAGTAGTCCGTAAAATACCGCCGCAGATAGCGTGCCGCGGGTAGCGACTAGGTAACGAAAATAAGGACGGAAGCGACGGAGCATCGGAGGACGCGGCAGAATCTATAATCTAGAAATCAGAAGCCAGAAGGAAATACGCTGAAAGCTAGGCCAGACTTTGGTTCCCATTTAATCTTTGGCGGCCCGAACATCAAGGGCATCGCGCAAGCCATCGCCGAGAAAGTTAAGCGAAAAAAGGGTCAGCGAAAATATACTGCCGGGGAAGATCAGCAGCCACGGAAACTCCTCCATTTTTTCGGCTCCATCTTTGATCAGGGTGCCCCAAGAGCTCATGGGCGGTTGTACGCCCAGGCCTAAAAAACTCAGAAACGCTTCTAGGAGCATGACCGCAGGAATGGTCAGGGTGGTGTAGACAATAATCGGTCCGAGGGCATTGGGCAGCAGGTGGCGAAAAATGATGCGGGTATTGCTGAGCCCCAGTGAGCGGGCGGCTTCGATGAATTCCATTTTCTTGAGCGCCATGATTTGGCTGCGCACGATTCGGGCCATCGTGAGCCATTCGACCGCTCCGATGGCTACAAATAGCAAAATAATATTCCGGCCAAAAAAGACCATGAGCAGGATTACGAAAATCGTAAAAGGTAGCGCGTAAATAATATCAACCAGCCGCATCATGGCCGCGTCGATTTTACCACCAAGGTAACCAGCCATGGCTCCATAAATGACGCCAATCGTGAGCGCCACAAACGTGGCGCATAGACCAACGCCTAACGAAATGCGGCCGCCATAAAGCAAGCGGACGAAAAGGTCTCGACCAAGAGTATCGGTCCCAAACCAATGGGCTGCGCTGGGCGCGGACGCCCCGAGGTCCAAGTTCTGCTCCAGATAGCTCACGCGTAGCAACCAAGGACCCGCGATACAAAGAATGCTGAGCGCGCCTAAGAGGGTGCCGCCAATAACAGCTAGCCGATTTTTTTGCAAACGATGCCAGGCATCACGCCAAAGCGAGGAGCGAGCCTGGGCTTGGGGCGGACGAATCTCGGAAATAGGACGGGCCGAACTCATTTAAGAAAAGGAGCGAGTGGAGCCAGGCGGGTTTGGGCTGGGCTCATTCAAATTTTAGTCTTGGATTAAGCCACACCTGCAGCACATCAGCCGCGAGATTAAGCAGAACAATGAGTCCAGCATACAGCATGACGGTGCCGAGCACGAGGGTGTAGTCCCGATTGAAAGCGCTGTTCACAAATTCGCGCCCGAGGCCAGGGATTTGAAAAATAGTCTCAATGATAAATGAACCGGTGAGAATGCCTGCGGTGGCGGGTCCTAGAAATGAAACGACAGGCAGTAACCCCCCGCGCAGAGCGTGGCGCGTGATTACACGAAACTCCGAAGCGCCTTTCGCGCGAGCGGTGCGAATGTAATCTTGATGGAGCACTTCGAGCATGCCGGCCCGCGTGAGCCGCATAATATAAGCCGCATAAACTAAACCCAAAGTAAGCGCGGGGAGCACGCGGTCTGCAGCGGTGTACCAGCCCGAGGCGTTGACCCAACCGAGGTGGATGGCGAAAAAAAGCACAAGCAGCGGGCCTAAGACAAAAGTCGGCACACAAATTCCCAGCATCCCCAGCGAACTCGCCAGATAATCGAGTCCACTATTACGACGGACCGCCGCCAGCACCCCTAAGGTGAGTCCCATGCTAAGCGCGCAGGCCAGCGCGAGGGCCCCCAGTTCCAAAGACACCGGCAGCTTATCTGCAATGATTTCGTTGACGGAGCGATTGGAGTATTTGAACGATGGCCCAAGATCGCCGTGGGCAATTTTTCCGAGGTAGGTGAAATATTGGCGCCAGAGGGGTTGATCGAGGCCGTAGTGCGCTTCAATATTTTTTAGAATTTCTGGTGGAATCGCTTTTTCGGCGGTAAATGGCCCCCCGGGGACAAAGCGCACCATGAAAAAAGTCGCCGTGATAATAATAAAAAGCACGGGGATGACCTGCAGTAGGCGGCGAAAGATAAAGCGAAACATAGCGAGAAATCAGGCAATAGCTGACAGAGGACCCCGACGTGTGGCCAGACGGAAAAAAGTTGCTGGGCGAGCAGCTATTTCTTCAGCAGGGCATCGCGCCGGCTTTTGAACTCCGTGCCAGATTTCCAAACGGGCCAGACGGTGGCGGTGGCGATGCGTCGACCTACTTCAAAGAGGAAGGCCGTGTTTTGGGCAGCGCCGACCATCGTCCAGTCCGGTCGTACGGCATCAGTTACCTTATGATAATCATTGGTTAGATAGGCTACGCGCAGTTTCAAGCCATAGCCCTCTGGTTGGCCGATGAAGTCGAGCCCGGAGCGAGTGAAATAAGCGGGCACACCCACCTTCGCAAATTCGAAATGGTCGCTGCGGTAATAATATCCTTTTTCAGCATCCGTGTCGGCGCGGATTACGCGCCCTTGCTCTGCTGCTACGGCGAGACCGATATCATCGATGGTGGAGGGATTACTTCCGACTACCTCAATGTCACGGGTCGGCCCGTACGCATTATTGGAATCGAGTGGCTCAAGGTTGATGTTAGCGAGCGTTTGCGAAAGTGGATACAAGGGATGCTCAGCATAATAGCGTGAACCGAGGAGGCCTTTTTCTTCAGCCGTAGGAAAAAAGAATAGGCACGAACGCGGCCAGCGTTGATCAGCTGATGGTGTTGCCGCAACTCGCGCCAACTCAAGCAACATGCCAACGGCGGTCGCGTTATCAGCGGCTCCATTGAGAATTTGATCCCCGACGAGATTGAAATTTGTGCCAAAAGCATCCCAGTGGGCCGAGTAAATTAAATAGTCGTGGCGGCGCTGCGGATCGGTGCCGGGCAGCAGAGCGAGGACATTTTTTGAAGCAACTTGGCGGGTCGTATTATTAATCGTGAAATTGGCGTGAGCGGCGATTGCCACTGGGCGAAAATCACGGCGGGCCGCCGCGGCTTTCAGAGTTGCGAAATCTTGCCCAGCCGTCGCCAGAAGTTTTTTGGTGGCTTCGAGCGTCAGCCAACCTTCAACCGCTACGCGTTGGGCATTTTGATTTGCGCTATCCAGATCAAAATTTTCCCGACCCCAGCTGCCTCCGACGACGGCGAAGGGGTAGCCCGCAGGCCCCGTCTCGTGAATAATCAGACAGGCTGCCGCGCCGCGGGCCGAAGCAATTTCATATTTGTAGGTCCAGCGGCCGTAATAGGTCATCGCTTTTCCCCCAAATATTTTTTGATCGAGTTGGCCAGTGGTGGGCTCCAGCACGGGCGGATCATTAATAAGAATGAGCACCGTCTTGCCGCGCACATCCACGTCCTTGAAATCATCCCATCCAAACTCGGGGGCCACCACACCATAGCCGACAAAGACCAAGGGACTGTCTTTGACCTCGATCGTGGGCCGCGGGTGGCGCGAGAGAGCGATGTAGTCATTAACGATGGCGGGAGTGATCGTAGTGCCACCCACCGTAAAATTGGCTGCTGCTTTAGAAGTAATACCGATCATTGGCACCTGCTGGATATAGGTGCCGTCAGGATTGCCGGGCTGAAGGCCAACTTTTTTCAGCTCACTGATAAGGTAATTAATAGTTTTTTCTTCACCAGCCGAGGCGGGGGCTCGGCCCTCAAATTCATCGGAGGCCAGAATTTTAGTGTGCGCTAAGATTTGTGCCGCCGAAATTTCTGACGGATTTGCAGACGCTAGGGCGGGAGCAGCAAAGATTGTGAGGAGTAACCATGGGGTGATTTTCATGATAAATAAGTTATGCGTGCGGGGCCTGCCGTTCACGGGACCAAGAGAGTGCCGGTGGCTTACTCCAGCGTAAGCCCAACAAAGAATCGCGTCCAGAGGCCATCCGTATTCCAGTTTTTAACGGCGGGACGGATGAGGAAATTTTGTACGTTAAAATAAAGCGGAATGACGGGCATTTCTTCGAGCAAGATTTTTTCTGCGGCCGCGTAGTCCTGGTGGCGCAGGCCGAGCGAGGGTTGCTGGTTGGCTGAGCGGATTAAACGATCAAACTCCGCGTTACGCCAATGGGGATAGTTAGCGGAGTGGCCACTCGTGAGCTGCGTTAATAAATCGGCGGCGCTGGGGTAGTCGGGAATCGCGGTCATGAGGGCGAGATCATAGTCGCCTGCTGCGAGGGCTGCCAGATGGGTGCGCGCCTCGCGCTGGGCGAGGGTAATTTCAATGCCGAGTTCGCGTCGCCAGACTTGTTGAATGACCTCCAGCGCCGGCGCGGGATACCAAGTCGTCAGTTCAAGTCGAGGAAAGCCTCGGCCCTCGGGAAAACCGGCGTCGGCCAAGAGGCGCCGCGCTGCGGGGATATTTTCCTGAAGCGCGAGGCCGCTTTCATAATGACCAAGGCCGGGGGGAATAAAAGTGTAAGCGGGGACTTGGCCGCCTTGGAGCACCTTTGCCGTAAGCGTGCGGCGCTGGAGGGCGAGGGCGAGGGCTTGGCGCACACGCGGATCTGTGAGGGGTGGCTTTGTGGTGTTGAGTGCCAAGTAGCGCGTTTCCTGCTGCGGCACTG
This sequence comes from uncultured Verrucomicrobiota bacterium, assembly GCA_903856725.1. Lineage (GTDB taxonomy): Bacteria > Verrucomicrobiota > Verrucomicrobiia > Opitutales > Opitutaceae > Lacunisphaera. Next base: position 554 of record CAIOCT010000024.1, on the reverse strand, counting down.
AGCGTAAAATTGGCGGCTGGATTGCGCGATAGGCGGGCAATTTATGGAACGGTACTGACATGGTAACCTCTAGCTGGCCAGCGCGGAAGGCGCGTTCTTCGCTCTCGCCGTTATCGAATGCCAAAAAATGAATGGCGGTTAATTTAATAGAACTCGCGGCGCGATAAGCAGGGTTGCGGGTAACGATAATTGCTTGATGGGGTCGCCAAGCGCTTAACATGAAGGGGCCATTTCCAATATAATTTTTTGGTGAGGCTCCGCTCGCTGAGTTTTGCTCAGCGGGGCTGACCGGCGCAATCTGAGAGGAATGGACAGGAATCCAGGGGCCGCTGGCGACGAGCGATAGGAAATCAGCCTCTGGTTCGGCGAGGGTAAACTCCAGTTGGCCGTTAGGCAAAGCGTGGACGCCTACCGTCCGAAAATCTTTTTCGCGGCCCGCATAGAAAGCTTCGGCATTTTTTAATGGGAAGAAAAGTGCGGCCTTAGGCGCTCCGGTCGCCGGCGTGAGGGCGCGTTGGAGTGAGGCGACAAAATCAGCTGCGACGACCGGTGTG
>CAIOCT010000023.1 GCA_903856725.1 uncultured Verrucomicrobiota bacterium | reverse complement strand
CACGTACGGGGCTCCCGTTTAAAGAAGCGCAGTGGTATTTTTTTACTAAAAATAATGGGCTTCAAAATCAGTCTCCCTTATTCGTCCAAGCCGGCTTGGCCGGAACACCGCGGGTATTGCTGGATCCTAATACCCTTTCGGCTGATGGCACCACGGCGCTCGCGCTGACGGCCCCATCGCCGGATGGACGTTGGTTGGGTTACGGGTTGGCGCGTGGTGGTTCTGATTGGCGTGAGTTGCGGTTGCGTGATATCGCGTCTGGTTTAGATGCACCTGACATCATTAAATGGGCAAAATTTACCGGACTGAGTTGGACCCATGATAGCCAAGGCTTTTTTTATTCGCGTTACCCCGAGCCGGCCGGCGGAGATAGCAAAGTTTTTAGCAAACTTGAAAATCGCGCGATCTATTACCATCGCGTGGGTTTACCGCAGTCGGCTGACCAGCTCATTTTTGCATTACCCGAGCACCCGACGTGGAATTTTGGCGGAACGGTTTCCCCTGATGGCCGCTACCTCGTGATTGCGATTTCCCAACCCGGGAAGTTGGGCAACAGCATTTACTATCTTGATCTGATCTCGGCACAGCAGCCGCAGTTTAAAGGTCCGGTGGTGAAGCTCATTGATCATTTTGCGAGCAGTTATGATTTTTTGGGTAACCAAGCTGGGCTTTTTTATTTTAGTACTGACCAAGCAGCTTCGCGGGGGAAAATTATCGCCTTGGCGCTGGATGGCAGTGCGCCCGTGACGATCCTGGCAGAGTCGGCTGATGCCATCGAGCACGCCCGAATATCGGCCGGTCGTTTAATTGTGACCTATATGCACGATGCGGTAAATCGTTTGGCATTATTCACCCTTGCCGGAACGGCGGCTGGGGAAATTCCACTGCCTGGCCTGGGTTCGGTAACGGCGCTAGCGGGTCAATTTAATGATCCGGAATTATTTATCGGCTATTCTTCATTCCTCTCCCCAGGCGTCGCGTTGCGACACGATTTAGGCACCGGAAAAACTGAAATTTATCAGGAAACTAAAATAGGCTTCGACCCGACGCAGTATGAAGTAAATCAAGTTTTTTTCCCTTCGAAGGATGGCACAAAAATCCCAATGTTTCTTGTGCATAAGAAAAATCTAAAACGCGACGGCACTGCGCCCACGTGGCTCTATGGTTATGGTGGATTTAATATTTCCTTTAAGCCCGCTTTCGCGGTGCCGCCGTTGGCGTGGATTGAGCGCGGGGGGATTTATGCGTATGTTTGTCTGCGCGGAGGCGGGGAATATGGCGATGCCTGGCATCAAGCTGGCACGAAAGAACGAAAGCAGAACGTGTTTGATGACTATATCGGGGCGGCTGACTGGCTTGTGGCGCAGGGCTATACGGCGCATAATAAATTAGTCTTGGATGGTCGCTCGAATGGCGGACTTTTATTGGGGGCCGTCGTTAATCAACGGCCCGATCTTGCGGCGGCGGCCGTGCCAGCTGTGGGCGTGATGGATATGCTGCGCTTTCACAAATTTACGGTCGGTGCCGGTTGGGCTTCAGATTATGGTAACTCAGATACGCCGGAAGGTTTTCGCTACCTGATCGCGTATTCGCCGTTGCATACCATCAAAGCAGGAGCGGCATATCCGGCAATTTTGGTGACAACCGGCGATCATGATGATCGCGTGTTCCCTGCGCATTCTTACAAGTACACCGCGACCGCCCAGGCCTTAGCGGATCCAACGAGTGGTCCTATCTTGATTCACATCGAAGCGAATGCCGGCCACGGCGGATCCAGCGGTACCTCGCCGGTATCAAAAACAATTGAGGACTGGGCTTTGCGCATGGGCTTTGGGGCACATTTTACGGGCTGGCTTTCGCGCACCCCGGCGCATCCGTAAGGTGACCAGTATCGCCCGAATAAAATTCGAACTTCAAATAACCAGAGCGTCGCGCTGGGTTGGCTCGGGCGAAGTTGACCCCGTATGGATGCAGTGCCTGAATCGTCCCCGAGACTTAATCGGGGAATCTGAGCCAACGCTCAGTTTAGATTTTTATCCTTCCAATATTTCGTGCCTTGGAGCGTGGCTTGGAGCGCAAGTCCATTCTTGGTTATTTGGTAAACTTCGACGCCCGGCATTACCGTATGGGCGCCTGCGAGGGCAGCACCTTTATCATCTGATTTAGCCGCGGCATCGGCTTGTCCGCTGAAGTCCCAGCCTTGATCGATGAACTGGGCAAGCTTTTCGGCGTCGGTAAAAACAAACACTGCGCGAAAATCTTTTACGCCAAGTCCGAAGCCGAGACCCGCGGAGGCCATTTTCATGAAGGTTTCTGTGTCTTGAAACGTGCCGTGCTTGATAACTATGCCGTGTCCACCCGCAAAACTTGCAACGGCAAGATTGATGCCGACATTAGAAAATACCGCGCAGCCTGCGGCATTTTTGATTTTTGTTTTCGCCTCAGGGTGCAGCAGGTACAGATCGGCCAGTACAGCGTCACGCATTGCACGGATTTTGGACCGGCTGGTATCGATTTTAGTGTCGGCGCGTGCGAGTGGGGCGCTGGCGCCAAAAGCGAGGAGGAGGCAGGCTAGGAGGGAAATGCGCGTCGTAATTTTCATGGTGTGATATT
>CAIOCT010000022.1 GCA_903856725.1 uncultured Verrucomicrobiota bacterium | reverse complement strand
TTGAGGCGAGACCACACCGCGGCGCACTTACCTACTCGGGGCGTGGTGCTGCAGGATAAAATCTACAATCGGCGCAGGATCCGCTAAACTATGCGGCGAGTGTCCCGCGCCGGGTTTGATGATCACCTCGATGAGGCCACCCGCAGCGCGATAGCGCTGAACCAGCACGGCTAAATTTTCTGCCAACGGCACGACGGCATCGGCGTCACCACTGACGCCAATGATAGGAATACCCGCACGGACGACTGGATCGATCCGTGCCAGCGGACTCACGGCAGCGGTCTCTAAGGCCGCCACGGTCAGCCCGTAATTCTCAGCCACCTCGGCCCAATGTGATTTTTTATAGCCGGGCCAACTGCGTAGATCGAGGGCGGGGGCATCGAGGTAAAGAGCCGCGACGCGCGCGGGATAGGTCGCGGCAAAATTAAAGGCATAGAGTCCCCCGCGGCTAAAGCCTTCGAGCACGACCTGCGGCGCCAACTGGTGTTGACGCAGCAGCTGCGTATAAAATGCATCAAAAATTGCGATCGCCGCTGGCGAACCATAGCGATCACTCGCGTTAATATAGGCGTAGTGCCAACCGCGGGCCAATAAGGCCAAGGCAACCTGCGGGGCGTGCCGATCACCAAACCACTCCGCTCGCCATAACCAAGGCCGCCCGGGGGCAGCCACTTTGGGTAAAATCAAAATCGCCGGCTGCCCCGCAACGACAAAATCGAGGCGCTCATAACCGTGCCACTCTGACTGCGTCACCCCCGGCCCTTGCGCGGCAAAAAGCTCCGTCGCTAAATGAGCAAAAATTAAAAACTTTAAAATACTGCGCATAAAGCTCGGGCAATCCGGGGAATTTCCTCATTAGCAAATGAGGGCGGCCGGCGATTACTGAGCGGGCGGCGCGTTGCGCCGGGCGGTGCAGCCGATCACGGCCATCCAGCTACCGATTAAAATGAGCGCATAAAATTCTCGGCCGAGAACGATCGTCTCATTTGTCATATGCCATTCAGCCACCAAGGCGCTAAACGGAGTATGCCAAGCCCCTACGCGCAGATACTGAATCTCCCAGATAGCACAAATTGCCAGCACGCCAAAGGCGAGATAGCGCGAGGGTCGTCCCGCCGCCGCCAAACCGGCCGCGACGGCGCTGATTCCATAGAGAAGAATCCACGGTGCGGGATTAGGGTCATTAAATTGGAGCGTAACTGAAAACGCAAAGAGACCAGCCATGATCCCGTGGGCAAACCGCAGAATAAATGACATAATTTTATGAATGAAAAAATTTGGAACGGGGCAGCGATTTATTCTTTCACATTCACTAATTCCAGCGCGGCCACGCCGCCGGGGTTCCACGCGGTGAAGAGTATGTAAACTTTAGCGTCAGCCCCCTGCCCCACGATGTACCAGCAGGCATCGTGGATATGCTGGGCATAATCAAAGCCCAGATCTTCTTTGGGGCGAATGGTGCTGACCACCGCTTTGGTTTTCAGATTAATGATGTAGAGGGGACCGGGCTTTTTGTCAGGACCATCCAGGCAAGGCACGAGCAAGTAGTCACCCCAGAGATCGGTATCGCAGGCGGTGCTGCCCTTCGGCAATTGATGCACCGCGAGCGTTTGCTTAGTGGCGGGAGACCATTCAATCACTCGCGCTTCTGGCCGAGCTGAAAGGTAAAGCTCACCACGTGCAGCATCGAAAGTGATACCGTGCGGTGTCTTGCTCAAACTATCGCCGCCATAAAAATTTCCCCGATAAGCCAAGGGATGGAGGTCTGCATCCATGAACCAATGCCGACCATAACCATCAGTGATCCAGACCGTATTTTTGTCCCCGAAAGCCGCATCAGTGGGGGCCCAGCCCTTGCCGTCAGCGTAGGGTCCGCCCGTAGGAATTTTTAATTTCTCCACCTGCTGGAAGGTCGTATCGGAAAGTAAAATCTCCCCTTCCACATTGTCCGCTGCAATCACCAGTGGCAGCTGACCCGCCCGCGGCATAATGTCGGCACCATGCAAATTACCAGAGCTAATCGCTGGGTCGCCTTTAACGATCCATGATTTTGTCAGGCGATTGCTGAAGGCGACCCAACCCACTTTTTCTAGCCCCCAATAGGCAACGTCGCGCTCCCGATCGACGATAATGGTTCCGTGGGCGCCCTTGACGAAGGCTTGCGCTTCAGCCGGTACCGGCATCGTGCCGCGCGCTGGTGCGAATTTCCAGAAGCCTTGACCGCTGGTCAGCAAGGCAGGAGTCCGCGCGATCGCACCCGGCGCCGACACCGGGCCCTGCGTCTCGACTTCAAAATGCACGGGTAACGGCGTACTTGCATCGGCGTGGGGCGTGCCGGTTTCATGCGCAGACAAAGCAGTGACCGTAGCGGCAAAAATAGCCGCGAGCAAACAGCGTGGGGTAATCATATTGGGTAAGATTTTATACAACTAAGATAGTAAATGAGTCGAGCGCGTGCTGCAGTCAGCAGAATATTAAAGCTGACCAAAGGACCAAGGCGAAGGGTTAGCTCAAAATCCCCTTAACCACACTGCCGTGCACATCGGTGAGGCGATAATTGCGACCCTCAAATTTGAAGGTCAGGCGCTCATGATCAAAGCCGAGTTGATTCAGCAGCGTCGCTTGCAAATCATGCACGTGAACTTTGTCGCGTGTAATATTGAAACCGAGCTCGTCCGTTTCACCATAAGACAAGCCTCCCTTAATACCCCCGCCGGCGAGAATCATGGTGTAGCAATCGGGATAATGATCGCGGCCCAAAATTTCACCGGTCGAAGTTCGACCTTCGCGAAACGGTGTCCGCCCGAATTCACCCCCGAGTACAATCAACGTGTCTTCCAAGAGGCCGCGTTGGCGCAGGTCATTAATGAGCGCAGCCACCGGCCGATCCATGGTGGTGCATTTTTTAGTCAGCCCACCTCGAATATCTTCCGACTCCGAGGTGCCATGGAAATCCCAACCCCAGTCGAAGAGCTGCACAAACCGCACCCCTTGTTCGACCAAGCGCCGTGCGAGCAAACAATTATTGGCAAAACTAGATTCACCGGGCTGCGCCCCGTACGCCGCAATCGTCGCAGGGTTTTCGCGCGAGATGTCCATTACCTCAGGAACCGACATCTGCATACGGTAAGCCAATTCGTATTGGGCGATCCGGGTACGCGTCTCCGGATGGCCCAACGCACTCGCTTGAAGTTCATTCAATTCTTGCAAGGCATCGAGACTGTCGCGCCGCAGATCACGAGTGAACCCAGCGGGGTCGGCCGCATAGAGGACGGGGTCGCCCTTAGAGCGACATTGCACACCCTGGAACACCGACGGCAGAAAACCGCTGCCGTAGGAATTTTTTCCGCCGTTCGGTTGAACGCCGCTTGAAATGAGCACCACAAACCCCGGGAGATTTTGATTTTCTGTGCCGAGCCCGTACGTGACCCAAGAACCCATCGAGGGCCGCCCCGGCCGCGGCGAACCCGTCAAAAGCAATAGCTCGGCCGGCGCATGATTAAATTGATCAGTGTTCATCGAATGGATGATACAGAGATCGTCAGCCACCGTGTGCAGATGCGGAATCGCATCGGACATCCAATGGCCGCTCCGACCATATTGAGCGAACGTGCGCGGACTTCCCATCAGCTTGGGCTTACCGGCAGTGAAGGCAAATTTCTTTCCCTTGATAAAATCATCAGGGCAATCCTGCCCATCACGTTTCACCAACTCGGGTTTATAATCGAAGAGATCAAGATTAGGCGGCGAACCAGTGAGATGCAGATAGATAATCCGTTTTGCCTTCGGGGCGAAATGGGGAAGCCGCGCAGCGAGCGGATTGGTTGCCGCCGCTGACGCTGCAAAAGCATTACGCCCCAGCAAGGAGCTCAGCGCGATGGCGCCTAAGCCCATGGCTGATTCCTTCAGAAAATGGCGGCGCGTGGTTTGAACCAGAGAGTCGAGGTAAGGATTCATGGGGGCAGACCGCTTACGGCTTCATGAGGAATTCATCTAAATTGAAAAGGACATTACCGACCACGGTCCAAGCGGCCAGATCCGCCACATTCATCTGTGCCGGAGCGGCCCCGAGGGGATTCGTCGCTACGGCCAAAGCTTGAGCGGAATCACGGCCAAAGCGTTCCTGTGATTTGGCGTACAACGCTAGCAGCGCTTTTTGCTCTGGAGGCTTCGGCGCACGCAACAAGACCAATTCAAAACCATGCGCTAATTTCTCAGCCGGTGAGCCGCTGACTGCTGCCATGCGTCGAGCGAGACTCTGCGCGGCTTCCATATACACCGGATCGTTCAGCGTTACGAGAGCCTGGAGTGGAGTGTTTGAACGCTCCCGCCGCACCAGACAAACTTCGCGACTCGGCGCGTCAAAAGTGCTCATGGACGGATAAGGATTGGACCGGCGCCAAGCCGTATAAATTCCCCGGCGATAGCGGTCCTCGCCTTCGCTGGTCTGCCAGTCGAGTCCGGAACCAAATGCTGCGGCGACGCCTAATTTAGGCTGCGGTGGATGTACGGGGGCGCCGTACATTTTCTGACTAAGCAAGCCACTGACCTCGAGCGTTTGATCACGGATCATCTCAGCGGTCAGACGGAAGCGCGGACCACGCGCCAGCAATCGATTAACTGAATCACGCGCTAATGCTGCTGCGGAAATTTGTGATGACTGTTGATAGGTTGATGAGGTTACCATCAACCGCAGCAAATGCTTCACATCCCAGTGGCTCTCGCGAAATTCTACCGCGAGCCAATCGAGCAATTCGGGATGCGACGGCAAGTCCCCTTGCGACCCAAAATCTTCGGTAGTGCGCACCAGGCCTAGGCCAAAAATGGATTCCCAAAATAAATTAGCGATCACGCGCGAGGTCAGCGGGTTTTTAGAATCAACAATCCACTGCGCAAGCCCGAGCCGATTGGGCTGCGCTAGGGCCGGCAACGGATGCAGTGCGCCGGGCAAGCCAGGGGTGACGGCGGCGCCGAGGTCGAGATAGTTACCGCGCCGCTGGATGTGAGTCTCGCGCATTTTAACTCCCGCCAATTCACTCATAATCGGCACCGTGGTGTAAGGCTCAATCAGCTCCAGGCGCTTAGTGATCGTTTGAAATTGCTCCCGCGTGGAAGCTAAGGCCGGTGCGTACGTCATGTAATAAGCCGTAGCGATTTCGCGATCTACAGGCGTGCGCGCCGCCGCCGGCACCTTGAGAGCCTCGACCACGGGCCCAAGGGCGCGCGTAACCTCGATCGCACGCTGATCGGCTGTTGTCGCGAGTCGCAACTTAGGTAGTGTATGATTTTTCTTTTTTGATAATTGCTCGATCATCACTGTCAGCTGAGCCCCCGCCGGCACCAGCACAGGAACTTCAGGCAGAAGCACGATCGTATGCGGCCGACCACTCTGCCCACCCACCGCCCAGCCTTGATCGCGACCTGCCTTAGTATTTAAAACCGACCAAGGACGAAAACCATCCTGGGTCACGTCGGCATGCGCCGTAATAAAAGTAAGTGGCTGCACCGCGCTGATCGCTAATTCCAGGCGAGCGGTCGGCGCGGGCGATACGGTGGTACTCCAAACCACCCCGCGGTTTTCATCAAACAAGGTGACCTGAGCCCCCGCGAGCGGACTCACTCCGTTGCCGGCAGCGGGACTCCAAACAACTAAACGCTCCACCGCCTGTAGATTTTTAAGATCAAGCTCCCACCAAGGATTGACTGAAGCCTCGGTCAGGGTCGCCAAAATTTTAGCCGCCGCCTTATTGGGCATCAGACCATCAATCGCTCGCTTCGCCACCGCTTCACCCATCGTGCTGCTTTGGCTGGCTGCGCCCATCGGGGCGATGTTGTCGCCGTTGCTAAACACTTCCACTTCCTGCAGAGACAACGCCTGGGCTTTGCCTGGCAATTCAACGCGCAGATAACGTCCCTTTACCTCATGGGCTCCGGCGGGAATGAGTGCAGCGCGAATGCGCGTAATGACAAATTCACCCGCATTTGAAACCGGCCCTGGGGGTGGCGGCAGCTCAGAAGGGAAAGTTTCCAATCGGAGCGCGGTCATCGCCTGGGCCTCAACGGCACTGGTGAAAGTATAAATATCAGTCTCACCCTTACGCGCGACCGTGATCACGCCATCAGGGGCTTTGATCATGGCAGCTCCTGCCTGAGATTTTAATTCAGTAGGGGCCAATGTTTGCCAGGCGAGCGGACGCGCAAAGGCGGCTTCCCACTCTGGTTGCGCCGCCAATAAAGCGGGCGTTCGGGTGCTGAGAGTTTTCTCTAAAGCCGCCAATTCCGTGGCCATCTGCTGCCGCTGGGCTTTTCGTTCGGATGTAAACAAGGGCAAGACTGGCGCCTCATCTTGCCGATCGGCGTCGGCCGTATTATTCAGAATGGCGAACAAGCGGAAATAGTCTTTCTGCGTGAACGGATCGTATTTGTGCGTGTGACATTGCGCGCACGCCATGGTGGAACCCATCCACACTGTCATGGTGGTATTAACGCGATCGACCACAGCCATGTTGCGAAATTCTTCGTCGATCGTGCCCCCTTCGCTATTCGTGGTGGTGTTACGATGAAAGGCGGTGGCGATTAATTGATCCTCGGTCGGGTGCGGCAGCAGATCACCCGCCAATTGCTCAATAGTAAATTGATCGAAGGGCTTATTCGAATTAAACGAACGGATGAGATAATCGCGATAAGCCCAAATCATGCGGAGCGGATCATCGGCATAGCCCGCGGAATCGGCATAACGCGCCTGATCAAGCCAGAGCCGAGCCCAGTGTTCGCCAAAAGTATTTTGCGCGAGCAGGCGATCCACAAAGCGTTCGTAGGCGTTTGGCGCCTGATCCGCGATGAACTGCGCAACCTCGGCGGGCGTAGGGGCCAAGCCAGTCAGGTCGAGGGAGACCCGCCGAGCGAGGGTTGCTCGATCGGCTTTCGGCGCCGGTGCCAATTTCTCTTGATCAAGGCGATTCAGCACAAAGTGATCGATTGGATTGGCTGGCCAAGCCGCCTGACTAACAGCAGGCACCGGAGGGCGCACCGGGGGAACATAAGACCAGTGCTCAGCGTAGGGTGCCCCTTGCGCGATCCATTTTTTCAGCAGTGCCTTTTGTGCGTCAGTCAATGTTTTGCCGGTTTTCAGCGGCGGCATCAGATCATTTTCATCGCTGGTCATGACGCGCAGATAAAGCTCACTCTCCTCGGGCGAGCCCGGCACGATCGCGCGGTGATCATCCAACAACGCCAAAGCCCCTGCGCGCGTATCGAGCCGCATGCCACCCTTGCCTTTTTCCCCACCCTTGCGGTTATCCTCATCCGGACCGTGACAACGGATGCAATTTTCAGAAAGCACGGGCCGAATATCGCGATTAAAATCGATGGGGGCTTCAGGCGCGACCACGCCGCGAGCCACCGTAGCCAACGCGCTCAACCCACCCCAAAGCAACCACCGCACGGACCGATGGTGAGCCGACCATGCGGCTAGCCTGTTTACTAAATAATTAACCATGACAGAGAGATGCAAAGGGCGGGGTTGCACGGGGGTTCGCCGTGGAGGTGAAACGACGAAAACGACTTTGGCAATCCCACGCGTGCTCACAGCTAGAATATTAATCACCGCAGTGAATTTTCATTTAATCCTTTGGGCCGTCCCCACGCTGAGGCTGAGCTCCATTTTTGAAATAAAAAGTCCGCCGGGGACAGCCAGCGGACTTTAAAAATGGTGCCCGAGGCGAGACTCGAACTCGCATGCTGTTAGGCACAGGCTTCTGAGACCTGCGTGTCTACCAATTCCACCACCCGGGCTAAAAACTGAAGGGTCATGGATACGCCCCCTCTCGAGTGGCGCAAGGATTTTGTTGGCGCGCCCAGACCTCGATCTTGCGCTGAGATCTTTCAGCTAAAATCGAGCGTGATTATGCAAGCGCTGCCGGAGAATATTTTTTGCCTATTCAACGCACCGCACGCGCCAACCAAGCGCGGGGCGCCGCTCCATACCGCTGCCGAAACATGCGGTAAAAATGTGAAACGTCGTTAAAACCGCAGGAAAACATGACGCCCATGATCGAATGTTCGCCGCGCTGTAGCAGCATTGCCGCATGCGCCAGTCGCAGGTCATTGAGCACCGCCCAAAATGTGCGGCCAGCGGCGGTTCGAAATAAGTCTGTGAACCGACGACGCGAAAGTCCGGCGCGGGCCGCCGCCCGGTCAAGATCCCACTCATCATAAAAAGTCTCCTCAATTTCCCGCCGCACCGCCGCCACCCGCGCACTCGCTTCGGCCCCGCCGGCTTGGGCGGGCAACCGAGCCAATAATACGAGCGTCTGCGCAGCCATGGCTCGAACGGTGATCCCCCCACCGAGACGGACGTGCTGGGCTTCCACCATCGCCTGACGCCACATACCTTCCAACCGCTGCCGGCCCGGTCGACTCAGGCCGAGCTGACGATCAACCACGCGGGTCAACGGCAGCCACAACCGCGCCAACTCAGGCTCCCGATTGAGAAAATCGCTACTCAGACAGAGCAGCAGCAAAATCGAGGTCGCTTGATCAGTAATCGTATGCGCCACCCCCCGCGGCACGATCAAAATGCTCCCCGCACCCGCTTCGACCGGCACAACTCGACGTTTTTCCCGATAAGCCACCTTTCCTGATAATACATAAATTAATTTATGATAAGGATCTGTCCGCTCGGCCATGCGAAAGCCGACCGCGTGTGCGCTCTCAGCAAAGCGCACCCCGTAGTCGGGTAACGTGACAATAATGGGGCGAGAAACGCGCATTAGAAAAGCCGATTCCCACATTACTGCCCGATCTACCAATAAAGACAAGCCCTATGCGCCAAGACGCTTGGGTCGGAATTTGCTAAGCTTAGCGATCCCCCTTTTTTAATGATCCTTCCTCCCCACTCCCCTGCTACCCGTGCTGAAGTTGAGACGGTGCTGCGTTGCGGCCCACGCCGACCAGTGCCACTCTTCCTGCCCGCGATCTATGAACACAAAGCTTGGTTCATCGATAGCACACCGTCGGCAATTTCGCGGGATGCTGATTTATTGACGAAAGCGTTGCTCGCCGAGTATGCCGCGATCGGGCCTGACGCCCTCGCAGTCGGGGTTGATGTTTACAATCTCGAAGCTGAAGCCGTGGGCTGCAAAGTCAGTTTCTACGAAGGTGCGGACACTTCCATTCCGGGCATTAAACCCGGAAACCATATTATTCATGTTGGTGATGATTTAAGCCAGGCCCGCGTACCTCATCCGCTCAAAGACGGGCGCCTACCCGTCAACATCACGGCGACCCGCAATGTCCGCCGCGCCCTTGGCAATGACGTCTGGCTCCGCGGGGCAATTTCTGGCCCCTTCTCTCTCGCCATCTCACTCGTCGGGGCCGAAGCCCTTTTTCTTGCGTGCCTTGATCAACCAGATTGGGTCCGCAGCGTGCTCGCTTACGCTGGGCGCATCATCAAAGAATTTTCTAAAGCCTACATCGATGCTGGAGCAGATTTAGTGGTCTTTGATTCTCAAGCTTCGCCTGACCTGCTTTCGCCGGAAATGTACGAAGAGTTTGTTCTGCCCATCACGCAGGAACTCGTCCAATGGGCCGCGGCCCAAGGCGTGCGCGACCTCCCTCTCATTATTGGTGGCAATACCGCCCCCATCGCCAACCTGTTAGCACAGACCGGTGCGAACAATTTGCTCTGCGACTTCACGTGCGACTTCGATGAATGGGCTACCATCGCCCGGGAGCAGGGCCGCGCGTTGCGCCGCAATATCTCTCCACGCCTCATTGAAACCGGAACTCCCGAACAAATTTATGCTGTGGCGGCACGTGAAATCAGCCGGGGCCGCGATCTCCCTGGATTCATCATGGGAACAGCTGTCATTCCCTTCGGCACACCTACCGCCAATATTTTGGCGATTAAACAAGCCTGCCTTGATGCCGCTAAACTCTAAAGCACCCGTTCACAACTGCACTACTCGCTATGCCTGATTACGCCCAAATTAACCAGTTCCTTTACGAGGGTAACGCCAAAGAAGTGGAACGTCTCGTCCGCGAAGCCCTCGCGGAGGGCCGCCCTGTCGATGAAGTGCTCAATTCCGGCTTGATTGCTGGTATGGCAGTCGTCGGCGAAGATTTTAAATATAGCATCCTTTACGTCCCGGAAGTGCTCGTCGCCGCTCGGGCCATGAAAGCGGGTATGGCCATTCTCAAACCGCTCATGACGGCTGATGCGGTTAATAATCCTCCCCGGGGCACCGTCATCATGGGCACCGTCAAAGGCGATCTTCATGACATCGGCAAAAATTTGGTCTGCATGATGGCTGAGGGTGCTGGCTTCAAGGTGGTCGACATCGGCGTCGACCAACCTGTGGAAAAATTTATTGAATCCTGCCGCGAACATCAGGCGCAAATTGTCGGCATGTCCGCTTTGCTCACCACCACCATGCCATACATGAAGGTGGTGATTGATGCCTTTCAGCAACTACCAGAGCTCGCTCACGTAAAAATTGCGGTCGGGGGCGCGCCCGTAAATAAAATGTTTGCGGATGAAATTGGCGCCGATGGTTACGGCGCAGATGCTCCGTCGAGCGTTGAACTATTTCTTCGTTTCATGGGGGTTGCGGCCTAGCTCAACCAATCCCAGCCTCTCCCGATCATGACTCTGCGCGAAAAATTAGAATCGACCCGCGACTTTGTGATCGGCGTTGAACTGGTCTCGACCCGCGGCACCGTTGCCGAGACGCGCGCCGCCAAGAGTGTCAGCTTCGCCAACGAGCTCGCGTTGCACGACGGCATTGATTGGGTCTCGATCACCGATAATGCAGGCGGCAATCCGCAGCTAGCGCCCGCCGCCTTGGGCGAACTCATCCGCTCCGCCGGCCGAGAGGTGGTCGTTCATCTCTCGTGCAAAGATTTTAATCGCAACGGGCTGGAGTCCCAAGCCTGGCATCTCGCGAGCCAAGGTTTGCACAATCTTTTAGCCCTCTCCGGTGATTATTCGGGCATCGGTGTGCACGGTGGCGCCAAACCCGTTTTTGATCTCGATTCAATCGGTCTTCTGACGCTCATCGCGGAAATGAATGCCGGCCTCGATGTCACCCGGCCGGGTGCCAAAAAAACCACCCACCTCGGGAGCACCGAATTTTATCCGGGCTGCGTCGTCACCAACTTCAAGCGGCACGAAAACGAAGTCATTCCGCAATTACTCAAACTAGAAAAGAAATTACAATGCGGGGCACGCTGGGTGATTAACCAAATTGGTTATGATGCGCGCAAAATGCATGAGCTGATTGTTTGGCTACGCACGCGCGGTTGGACTGAGGTGCCTCTCATCGGCAATGTTTACGTACTCAATCCGAGCGTGGTCCGGCTTTTCCGCTCTGGGAAAATTCCGGGGGTTTTCATCTCCGATCAACTCGCCGCGCTCTGCGCTGAACAGGACGCCACGCCCGATCACGGCCGAGCCTTCTTTCTCGAACTCGCGGCGCAGCAGCTCGCAATCTACCGCGGCCTTGGTTATCGAGGGGGGTATTTAGGTGGCGTCCACACCATTGCCGAAGTTGATCAGATCCTCGCACGGGAGCGGAGCTACGGAGCTGATGAGTGGCGGAAATTTGCGCGCAATCTCCGCTACGCTCATGCGGATGAATTTTATTATTACGCCGAAGATCCGACAAGCGGTCTCGCTGATCCCGAGCGCCTGCATCCCAGCTACGCAGCCTCTCTTGTGAAGCCGAGCGCGAGCGCCAATGTCACCTACAGCTACCGTTTTTCAAAATTTGTCCACGGCCTGATGTTTCAAGAAGGCCGCGGGCTCTGGAATCTCGGCCAACGCCTCACAGGCAATGCGCGCGATCCTCAGCAAGGACCCGCTTTGCTGCGGTGGGCGGAGCATACCGGCAAAGTCGCGATGTTTGGCTGCAAAGATTGCGGAGATTGCTCGCTGCCGGATATCGCTTTTCTTTGCCCTGAATCATCCTGCGCAAAAAACCAACGCAACGGTCCCTGCGGGGGCACGCGGGAAGGTCGCTGTGAAGTGGAGGATTTTGAATGCATCTGGTCGCGCGCTTATGACCGTCTGAAATCGGAAGGTCGCGCTGATCACCTCCTCGAGCATGCGCCTGTGCTTCAGGACCAAAATCTCCGTGGCACCTCGAGCTGGGCTAACACCTGGCATCACCGCGATCATCTGGCTCATCGCACGACCATTCCTACTGCGCAAACGCCTATTCCCGTAACGGACCGCGCTCCACGACCACCCACGCTTCCATGAATTCTGCTCCGCCTCTGCGTATTATTGGTGAATTAATTAATAACGCCTACGCGCGCGCGCGCAAAGCCTGGGAAGCCCGCGACGTCGCGGGTTTTCAACATTTAGCCCAGCTTCAAGCAGCCGCGGGCGTCGAATACGTTAATCTCAACATCGATGGCACCCAGCGCGTCTCGGTACGCGTCCCAGAAATGCTAGAATTTTTACCGAAGCTTATTCCGGCCATTCAAGCGGTCAGCGACGTCCCGCTCAGCTTCGATAATCCCAACATTGAATACCACAAGGTGGCCTTGCGCGTTTTTGACCGTACAAAATCACGAGGTAAACCCCTGTTCAATTCTCTCGCCGCCTCTCGGGAACAGCTGCCGGCGATGCTCGAGCTGATTCGCACCCACGATATGCGCTGCATCGTGATGGCGTCAGAATGCTTCCGCCCTGATGGTAGCACTGGCCAGAGCCTCGATCCCCAGCAAAGCTATGCGACGGTTAAGCGCTTTGCCGATTTGCTCATCACGCAAGCCGGCCGCTCTCTCGATGATATCATTGTTGATCCCGGCCTCGCTCCGGTCGGAGCGGATACTTACGGCTTAGTTAACATCGGCCTCGATACCATGCGCCTCTGCCATCAAGACCCCCATTTGCGCGGTCTGCATTTTTCAGTGGGTCTCTCCAATTTTGCCTGGGGCACGCCGAAAGGAATTAAAGCACAACTAGAACGCGCTTACCTCACGCTCGGCGCGCGGGTTGGGCTCGACTATGCGCTCGCTAATGTGGAGGCCAATTCCACCCCTCTGCCAGAAGATGATCCGCTGGTAGGACAACTTGAGGAAGCCCTCGAAGCCGGGCGCGCGCTCGCCGGCGAATCTGTGGAAGAAGCTGGTTTTCGTCAGGCTGCTAAAATCATGGAACTCTGTACGCCGTACCTCGACCTATGACCTTACCCGCCACCTTCGCTGCCGCCCTCACTTCATCGACCGGTCCGATTTGGTTGCGCGTTGGCCGAATGTTTACTGGCCAAGATACGACTACCCTTAAAGACGCCCATCTCGTTTATCACGCCGACCAAATATTACACGCCGCGGTCACCCTCCCGCCCGCCCGTCTCTTGCGACCCGGGCAAAGTACCCCAGATCTTGATCTGCCTACTTACACGGCACTCCCCGGTCTGATCGACGCCCACACTCATTTATTTCTCGAAGGCGGCGAAGAAAATCCCGCGCTACGAGCCGAGTATCTTAAACTCACGGAACCAGAATTACACGTCCGCGCCCAAGCCCGGCTTGCCCGACTCGTTGCGCTCGGAGTAATCGCCGTGCGCGAAGCGGGTGATAAAGCGGGGGTAGGCCTCGCCCTCCAAGCCCGTTGGCGCTCGGCCGCCCGAGGCATCATGCCCTATGTCGATGCCCCCGGCGCCGCCATCAATCATCAAGGGCGCTACGGATCTTTCATGGCGCGCCCCATGGAAGAACAAGGCTCACCAGAAGCCACCGTCGCCGAACGCATCGCGGCAGGCGCCCACCGTATCAAGCTGCTCGCAACCGGTATTATTAATTTTGAAAAGGGCGCCGTCACAGCGAAGCCCCAGATGCTTGCGCCTGAGCTCACGCAATTCGCCGAGGCGGCACGCCACCACCGCCAACAAACCATGGTGCACTGTTCAGGTAACGACGGGGTCGCCAACTGCATCGCCGCGCGCGTCGACACCATTGAGCATGGTTATTTTATCGACGACGATCAACTGGCGCAGCTTCGCGATCGTGATCTCGCCTGGGTGCCCACCTTTGCTCCCGTCCAATATCAAGTTGATCACGCAACCACTTTAGCCTGGAGCGATCAAATCCGCGATAACCTGAGCCGCATTCTCGACGGCCATGCGCGTAGCCTCAATCGCGCGGCCCAACTCGGGGTACGCATTGTTGCCGGCAGCGATTCGGGCTCGCACGGTGTGCCGCATGGATGGGGTTTAATTAAAGAACTTGAGCTCATGCAGCGCGCCGGACTCAGCGCGGCCCAAGTTATCCATAGCGCCACTGGAGCCAGCGCGGCCCGACTGGGCTATGCTGAAAAATTTGGCACGCTCGCGCCCGGAGCCAAAGCCCGCTTTTTATTGACCGCTCACGATGTCCTCACCGACGTGCAAAATTTCCGCCAGCCCAAGGCGGTAGTGTTTGACGGGGGCGTTTATCTTCACGGCGACAATCCTGCCCAGCCCGGCCTCTGATCGGGTCGCGATCATCATGGCTGTAACTGTTTCTATTAATACACAGACGACGTCGGCCGTAGCGGGTACGTCACTTTTTGCGGTAGGCGAAAGCCTCGGCATTCAGGTACCTTCTTCCTGTCGCCAGCAAGGCAAGTGTCGCGAGTGCTTGATGGAAATTATTGAGGGCGGCGCCGGCCTGACGGCGCCGGCGGAAGCCGAACAGCACCTCAGAGGCGCCTTTCGCCTGTCTTGTTGCGCCCGGCTTCTCGAGGACGCCGGTCCCATTCGCGCCCAGACCATGCGTCGCGCGACCATGCGAGTCGAAGCGAGCGCCATGAATTTACCGGCCGCGGCGCAGGTGAGCCAGCCCGATCCCGCGGTGACGCGCGTCGGCGATCGCGTGCTCCTCGACGGACAGGAGATCGCCCGCTCCACCGGCCCACTCCTTGGGCTAGCGCTGGATTTGGGCACAACCACGATCGTGCTCCGCGCCGTAGATTTAGAGTCAGGCAAAATAGTAGCGCAGGCTTCCTTCGAAAATCCGCAACGTTTTGGCGGCACCGATGTGATGGCGCGCATCCAGTACGATACTGATTATCCTGGGCATCTACTGCAGCGCACCTTGCTCGGCTATCTCACTCGCACGATCGAACAACTACCGATTGATCCGCTTTGTATTTATGAAATAGTCGTCGCGGGCAATTCGACCATGCGCGATCTTTTCTGGGGACTGGATGTTCGGAGCATTGGTCAAAAACCTTACTGGTCGCAAACGGAGCATGCTTACCGCACCGGCCAAACCACGACGACGGCCGTGAGTCGCGCCGCGCGCGAATTGCGTTTGCCTTGCCACCCCCAAGCCCGGCTTTACGCCCTCCCCATCGTCGGCGGCCACGTTGGCGGTGATGCCGCCGCCTGCCTACTCGCCGTCGCTCCTCACCACAGCGATGAACTGGTGGCCATCATGGATCTTGGCACCAACACAGAATTATTTATCGGCAACCGCCAAAAACTATTGGCAGCATCTTGCCCCGCCGGGCCCGCTTTTGAAGGCCGCGCCATCAGCTGCGGCATGCCCGGCCTCGATGGTGCTATAGAAAAAATCTCGCTCTCCTCAGAATCGACGGCTCCGGTTATTCAGGTCATTGGTGACGGACTTCCTGAGGGGATCTGTGGCTCTGGGCTCATTGACTTGCTGAGTGAGCTGCGGCGCACTGATCGCTTAAATGAATACGGTCGCTTTGAAGATGGGACGAGCGAGTTTTCAGTAACCGCGAATCCCGCGATTAGTTTTAGCGAAAGCGATATCAACGAACTCGCCCAAGCCAAGGGCGCGAACGTGGCAGGCCTGCTAACCGTCGCTAAAGCCTACGGCACGACGCTGGCTCAACTCGATCGATTCTATCTCGCCGGCGGTTTTGGTCGGCACCTTGACCTCACGGCGGCGCGCCGGATTGGACTGATCCCTGATTTGCCGGATGAGAAAATTGTCCAAATAGGCAATGCCGCCATCGCCGGAGCGTGTGTTGCCCTTTTGTCAGTTACCCGACGCCGCGAATTGGAAGCGCTCGTCAAAACTATCCGCCACGTGGAACTTGAGACGGACCCCGGATTTTTCGATCACTTTGTCCAGGGATGCCAATTTAATCCCATCCGCATGCAGCCGGAGGCAACGGCGTGAGCATTCTCTGGCAGGAAAAAAACCAGCACCCCGTGGTGAGTGATCGCGACTTCAAGCGTTTTCTTCGGTTTCCGCCGGCGCGCGCCTTCCCGCCGGCCTTAGCTGAAAATGCGGCTTGGGCACGCGACTGGTTTGCCGCTCACGCACAGCCATGGTTTTGCGCCATCCGCGCTGATACGTCCGTGCAAACGCTGGCAGCGGCCCGCTTCCCCACCGCGGCGGCTCTTGCGGTGGTCGCGTGCAGCGCGGGCCCTGAGCCAGAAGCTGAAGCGGCGGCCCGCTGGGCCGCAGAAGAGCCTGATCGTTATTTTTTCATGGAATGCTTGGCTGCCGCTACAGTCGAAGCACTGCTGGCCGAGGCGCGCCGCCGCTTAGGTGCAGAAAAACATCTCTGCCCAGGCTACCCGGGCTGGCCGATTGTCGAAAACGCGAACCTGCTCGTCGCTTTAAATAACGCCGGCGCCATGCTGGGCCCGATCACGATGCTCTCCTCAGGGATGCTCACGCCCAAGAAATCCCAGCTCGCGGTTTGCCCTCTCCGCACGATTCCTCCACTGACCTCATGAATGCCGTCACGCCCCCCTCCCCGTACGCATTTCCCGCGCGCGCCTTGCAACGTTGGGCTCGAGAAAACCTTACGCTGACCACTCGCACCGATGGCGGCACGGAAGCAATTTTTCGTTTTGAAGGCAGTACCTGCGGCAACATTGCCTTTCAACTTCTCTATCAAATCACCCTTGGCCCCAGCACGAGTGAGCAGTGCATCGAAAGTCTGCGCTGCACCCCAGCCCCTCATTATGAGGGGCATACGCGCATGTGCTGCTGGCAAGAAAATGCCGCTGCCGTGATTAACACCATGAACACCGAAGCGCCTCTCTTAGGTCAACCGCTCGCTGCCGTGCTGACGTGGCGGCCCGTAAAATCACCGGCCGGCTGTCTCTGCGCTGCTCCGAGCCGCCACCACAAATGGCAAGCTGCGCTCGAGACTCTCCACTTCGCGCTGCACCCATTATCCACATCTCCTTTATGATAAAAATTGAACTCGCTCCAGAAATCACCACGGCCCTTGAGCATCTTCGACCAGAGAAAAATGACCGCTCCGGTATCGGCGTTCATTATGTTGATGCTTATCTCAAGCCCCTCCGGGCCGGCGTTACGCTCCCTGATGGGGTAAAATTTTCAGCGAAACGACGCGGCCTCAAAGTCACCCTCGCTCTCGGCTTACAGAAAGGCGAAGGCCTCCTGCGCCGCTTGAGCGTTAGCAAAGACCCCATCGTCATGCTGCGCGCAGCCCTCGATGAAGCGGGCGCTAAAATTGGCGTCAAGCTTACCGCCGGCGACGGTAAGCTCTGGCTCGAAATCACGGCGGCTTCTCCGGCCGCCCAAAACTAAAAAGCCGTCCCGTTAGCCTTGGTGCCGCAAAAAGAAACCTCGATCCCCAACTGAGCGGCCAAGGCGGCTTTGGTGTAAGCCGCTAAATCAGCAGCGGCAGCGGAATTCGCATAGGCGACTTGAATGTGATTAGCTTGATGCCGCGCCATCATCAGATCGCGCGTCACGCCATAGGTCACCGCATGCATAATTGGCCATTGAGGAGTTGTTTCTTGCCAACGCCGTTCGGTTTCTGACCGCGGTAAACTAATGACCTGAGCTCGGCCGATATCCATTTTAAGTTTACCCCCTTGCACAAAAACTCGGCTCCAGACGATCTCGCCCGGCTTCGCGATCCCACGCAACGAACCACCACCCAATCGGAAATACATCGGGGGCTGCCGGTGTGAATCAGAGCCCGCCCAACCGCCGATGTGGTGATCAGCAGGCGCACTGCCGGAAATGAGAAAGACCCAGACATAATCTTTCGTGGTCCCCGATTTATCCCAATCACCCCAGCGCAAATCATGGAGCGTATTCGCCTTGGGCTGACCGAGGGCGGCGTGCACGCGGTTGGTAAACAAACCATCAAGACCAGCACACTCATCCACTTCATTGAAATGCACAATGGGTTCACCCGGACGAATGATTTTACCCGCCGCATTTTTCACGGGCGGACGATCGGTGGAATTAAGCGTGCCTTCCACCAAGTCGGAAGCCGGCAATAAATCCTTCAAGCCTTGCTGATATTGAATCCCAATTGTCTCGCAGCCAAATTCATCAGCGATGCGGCAAGCGGCGATGTAGGTTTTGCACTGCCACAATACCTGATTTTTAGTGAGCTCAGTCGCTTCATCGCGGCCCAAGTGAAAAGTGAAGCCTTTTTTAACGTACCAATTGAACACTGCCTGCGCCTCTTTGTTCGTCACCTGCGTGGCGCCATAATAGAGCGCTGACTGCGAGAGGCGCTCTTTGCATACGCCCACTTGATAAAGCAAATCATCAGGAATGATGGCGTTGTACATGCCCATGCAGCCTTCATCAAAAATACCCATGATGGACTTCCGCGTGCGTAGATCCGTCGCGATTTTTTGGGCCAAGCCCTTCGCTTTAGCCGGCACCGCCGCCTTGGCGTAGGCGCGCACGTGTGGCGTGCGATGCGTCGTCACGCCCGTCTGCAACCAACGAGCCAAACCCGTTAAAAAATATTCATCATCAAAATTGTCGCTCCAGAGCGTCGAGTATTTCACGCCGGCCTTCGTCAGCGAACCGTTGAGGTTCAGCATGCCCACCAACCCCGGCCACTGGCCGCTCCAGTTCGCCACCGTCAAAATCGGCCCGCGGTGTGTCAGTAAACCACCGAGCAAATGATGTGAATATTGCCAGACCGCTTCCGCAATAATAAGCGGGGCCGTCGGCTCGAGCTCGGCAAAAAGGGCGAGCCCTTCTTTTTGCGATGAGATGAAGC
>CAIOCT010000021.1 GCA_903856725.1 uncultured Verrucomicrobiota bacterium | reverse complement strand
GGCCTTCATCCCTCACGCGGCGTCGCACCATCAGGCTTTCGCCCATTGTGAATGATTCGAAACTGCTGCCACCCGTAGGTGTCTGGACCGTGTCTCAGTTCCAGTGTGGCTGATCATCCTCTCAGATCAGCTACCCGTCTTAGCCTTGGTGAGCCGTTACCTCGCCAACTAGCTGATAGGCCGCGAACTCCTCTAATAGCGCCAGGCCTTGCGGTCCCTGGCTTTAGTATGCCCCTCAGGAGAGGGACAACCACATGCGGTATTAATCCGGCTTTCGCCGAGCTATTCCACACTAAAAGGTAGATTGTTCACGTGTTACGCACCCGTTCGCCACTGCTTTTCAAATGTATTGCTACACCTGAAAAACCGTTCGACTTGCATGTCTTAACCACGCCGCCAGCGTTCATTCTGAGCCAGGATCAAACTCTCCGAAAAAAGAGAGTCACAAATCCTAGTGATTCATGAACTACTTAAAAATGACTCAGACCCTAAGGCCTGAATCTTGGAATAATGTTGATTGGGGGTCCCAATCAATCGCACAAAGTAAATTTCAAAGAACCACTCCCTGTTACGGGAAAGATTTCAAATAGAACATTCGTATTTTCGTTCGTCAACCCTTTTCCGGAAAATTTCTAAAAAAGAATTAAAGAACAAAGCAGAAGCCCTAAATCCCCTCGCCAGTATCAACACTTTTTAAATGATGTAGCAACCGAGGGGAGCGGCACCATGCTATCCCCATATTCTTATTCAAGTTATTTCTCCGCAAATAATTTAATGAAAACGCAAATAACTGATAAAGAATGAGAAATAATTTTATTTTACAAACGAATTACTGCGTCGCTCGCAAAAATTACGTTAGATTTATCGAACAATATTAAAACTAAATAATTGTATCCTTAAAATAACTACAAGAAGTATTCTGCGCACTGTTGTGATGACGAGAGACCCTCGCTTGTTAGACCACAAAGACAGCATTCTCATCAGTAATCTTCATGTCTATGAAATGCTGCATCTATTCACATAGGTTCACTGACAATAAGGTCTCCCAGGACGAGAATACCTGTAATATTACAGCACACATCCAAGCCCCCCCCCTAGCACGCCCTAACCGCGAACATAGCCCATCTTATCAGCCAATTTCGGTATCACTGGGGGGGGGCATGCTAATCGCATCAACCGATCCGATCGATCATTCTCGGTAAATCCCTATATACTGAGCATGACCGCTCAGACGGTTCATCTTCTGTGCTCACAAATAATTTAAAAATACCAAATCTGCATGACGATATCTCCCCATAATGTTGATTGATGGACACAGCCCCAACTCATGAACGTCTAAACCTCCCCGCAAAAAATACCTTAAAACAAGTGACCGTGATTAAATCGGGGGGGGGGATTGATCCGGTAGGTAAATAGGATCACTGTATAATTATACTGGCTAATAATTAAACGCCGGCGCCCCCTCATGGCGCCATTATGCATTTATATGCTTAAAATCGCTCAATGTTAGGGATATAATTTAATTATATCACCTAAAGGTCGTGTTTTGAACCTTTCTAGTGATCACATTTTGCCAAAGAATTAGCGGCTTAGCCGCCCCCCGCTATTTTAAAATTTAGCTATTATTTATTTATCAATTATTGCCTATATTTGATCATTTTAAGGCTATTTTAGTCATTTCAGGCCAAATATTTGGGTTTTTCACTAAAATTATGCCTGCTTAAACTCAAAATTTACGTTGCAGTAGGACCTTTATTTCTAGCTAATGCTTACTCGCGGTAATAAACAGCGCGACAACCCTTAACTAAGGCGAATACTTGGACCTAAAACAAATTAAACAGATTATCGATCTGATGAAGCGCTCAGAGCTATCAGAATTCGAATTTGAGGAGAACGGCTTCAAGATTAAGATCAAAAGAGGTCCCAGCGGACAGCCGATCTTTACTTCGGCACCGATAGCTACACCTCAGACAACTCTGCCGCATGCCTCGAATGAGGCGGTAAATGCACCGAAAAGTGTGGCTCAGGCAAATAGCGCAAGCTCAGAAGAAGCAGGCTATACTTACATAAAATCACCAATGGTAGGTACTTTCTACAGATCTCCATCTCCAGAAAATCCACCATTTATCGATGCAAATGGTAAGGTAGATGAAAAAACCGTAGTTTGCATTATCGAGGCGATGAAAATTATGAATGAAATTCAGGCTGAGACTAAAGGAACGATCGTCGAGATCCTTGTCGAAAGCGGTCAACCAGTTGAATACGGGCAGCGGCTATTTAGAGTTAAACAAGCCTAACAAATATAATCCCGAATTCAGACGAGATATTGTCAGATTCTAATATATACCTACTAGCATGATACAAAAGATCCTCATCGCCAATCGCGGTGAAATCGCACTCCGTATAGTTCGGGCATGTCGTGAAATGGGGATCAAAAGCCTAGCTGTCTATTCAGAGGCCGATGTTCAGTCATTACATGTTCAACTAGCTGATGAGGCCATTTGCATAGGTGGACCCAAAAGTTCCGACAGCTATTTGCGAGCTGACCGTATCATTAGTGCGGCAGAAATCGCTGACGTAGACGCGATTCACCCAGGCTATGGATTTCTTTCTGAAAATGCTAAATTTGCAGAACAATGCGAATCATGTAATATTAAATTTATTGGGCCTAAGTCAAAGAGCATCAGAATGATGGGGGACAAAGCTGTTGCTAAAGATACGGTCCGTAAAGCAGGTGTAATTACAGTTCCAGGATCAGATGGTCCAATTGATAGCGAAACAGAAGCAGTCAAAACTGCCCGAAAGATTGGTTATCCTGTTATCATTAAAGCCGTGGCCGGTGGCGGAGGCCGAGGCATGCGGATTGCGCACAATGATATCTCTTTCGCCAAAGAATTTCATGTTGCTCGTAACGAAGCAGAGAAAGCTTTCGGCAACGGATCGGTCTACATCGAAAAATACATCGAAAAACCGCGCCATATTGAGTTTCAAATTCTCGCAGATAGTCATGGGAAGGTGCTGCACCTCGGGGAACGCGATTGCTCAGTACAGCGCCGGCATCAAAAATTAATTGAAGAGTCGCCCTCCCCATTTCTGACCCCTGATTTGAGGAAAAAAATGGGGAAAGCGGCCATTAAGGCAGCTGAGGCGGCGGAATATCAAAACGCTGGAACCATTGAGTTCCTCGTAGATGCGAAAGGTAATTATTACTTCATCGAGATGAATACGCGCATTCAGGTGGAACACCCAGTGACAGAGGAAGTGACTGGGATCGACCTGATTAAGCAGCAGATCAACATAGCCAATGGGGAAAAGCTCAGCTTTGACCAAAGCGATATCAAATTCGAAAAACACGCGATCGAATGCCGAATTAATGCCGAAGATCCCGCCCGCAATTTCATTCCTTCACCTGGTACTATTAGCCTCTACTACGCGCCCGGCGGGTTAGGGGTGCGCGTAGATTCACACGCCTATAGTGGTTACGCTATCCCGCCGTACTACGATAGCATGATCGGCAAGCTCATCTGTTACGGGCCGACTCGCAAAATCGCCCTACAAAGATCTTATCGAGCTCTCAGCGAATATCTAGTCCGCGGAATCAAAACCACGATCCCACTTCATAAGGCGATTATGAGTGATCCTGTTTTTATTGAGGGCAAGGCCACCACCGCGTACATGGAAGATTTTATGTCGCGGACCCCCACCGATCTATTTTGAGGGTGCTAGCGCCCTGCCTGATCACCCTGCCGTAACCGCGATGATTCTTTTCTGCGGTTAATTTTGTGCCACCAATGATCCGCCGTGCCTATTGGGTTGCGGGACTAATCTTTGCCGCTCTCGTCATATCCAAATGGAGCCCGCAAACAGGTTTCACGGGACTGATTCGTTTTGGTGAAAAATGGCAGGAGCGGCGTTCTAGCCACCTCCAAGGTAAGCCTATTGCTACCGTGCCTAAATCTAGCGGTTATGATGGCCAATTTTACGCATCGATTGCGCTAGATCCGTTATTACGCAGCTCTGAATTGGATCAGGTTATTGATGCCCCAGCCTATCGCGCGCGCCGCATTTTAGTGCCGGCTGTCGCTGCAGTGATTGGTTTGGGCAACTCTTGGCTTACCCTTCAGGCCTATGCTTTATTAAATATTCCGTGCTGGTTTGCGCTTGGCTGGCTTCTGCGCCGACATTTAAGCGGCAACGACTGGCAAAGCTTCGCGCGCTGGGTCGGTTGTATGTTCAGCATAGGCGTCTTGGATAGCGTCCGACAGTCACTCCTAGATCTGCCGGCGTTACTTTTCTTGGCCCTAGCCGCCGAATCTCAGCCGAATGTGAAGAATTCCAAGTCAACCCTATGGCTGGCTTTAGGCAACCTAACCAAAGAGAGCAGCCTGCTCGGGACCATCGCGCTGCACGGCAATAGACTCATTGGCCCAACCCGTCACCGGGGTGTGCTACTCCCCCTCTCTCTGGCTGTTTTCCCTCTAGCCCTTTGGGCTCTTTACGTGGAGCAACGCTTTAGCGGCGCGGCGGATGAGACAAGTTGGGGCAACTTCAATTGGCCGCTGGTCGATCTGTTTGCGCAGATTAAATTATCTTCAGCAGAAATATTGAGAGGAAATTTTGACGGGCGCTACACCTTCGGGCTTTTAGCTATCGGTGGCCTTTTTACCCAAGCATGGGTAGTATGGCGCCAGCCACAATGGTCAGCTCCTTGGTGGCGCATTGGAGCGATTTACTCGCTCTTACTAATATTTCTCAGTTCATGGGTCTGGTCCGGCTATTGGGCTGCCTGCCGGAGTGTTCTCCCTTTAACAATCTGCTTTAACCTGGTTTTACCAATTAATCGATGGTTTTGGATCCTGTGGATAGCAGGGAACCTTACGCTGCTTCACGGGGTCTGGAGATTCATCTAAGCTCATGCGCCTCTTTTTTATTATTTTTATCGGGGGACTTTTGCTTACACAAAAAATAATTGCTGAGCCTTCGAGCAGCGAGCGATTAGCAACCGCGATGATCGGCACATTTTCAACAGCTAACCAAGCCCTCGTTGATCAAGATCTTCATAATATTACTTTACACATTATCCGCACTTGGAGTGATCGCGCCGACGGCCCATGGCTTTATGTCGAACAAGCACTTACCGATGCCTCCGAGCACCCCTACCGTCAGTTTATTTATCAACTCGCTCCACGAAAAGACGGTAGAATAGACGTCCATATTTTAAATTTGCCGGATCCCATTGCCGCTACTGGCGCCTGGAAAAACCCCCACCTCATCGATAAATTTAGCCCGGCGAATTGCACTTTGCAGCGAGAGTGCACTTTAATAATTCAAGCGCTCCCTGATGGCACTTTTATGGGTAATACTGCAGGGGTAGGCTGTCCCAGCTCACTCCGGGGAGCCAGCTATGCCACCACCGAATTATTAGTAAGTGCCCGGCAGCTTAAAATCTGGGACCGCGGCTACAATACTCAGGGCACCCAAGTCTGGGGCTCGGTCACCGGCGGCTACTTATTCAAGAAACTCGAATAAGCGCGAGGTCGGCCCATTCGCCCAAGATGCGCGTATCGATTTTCCAACCAGGGGCGATTGCGGCAAATTGCTCACGGACTTGCTCTAATTCTTGGCTCAAAATGCCACTGAGCACCAATTGACCATGAGGCGCCACTGCGGCGCATAGCTCGCGCGCATAAGTGCGCAATACATCCGCCTGAATATTTGCTAAAACCAACTCCGCTTGTCGTCCAACCAAACCGGTTATTAGATCTCCAGTATAAAATTCCACCTGCCCAGTGAGCCCATTCAGGGCAGCATTTTTCTCACTCACGAGAACAGCCTCAGCATCATTATCAAAGCCGCTCACGGTAGCAAAACCCAGCTTGGCGGCTGATAGAGCCAGAATCCCCGATCCGCAACCAGCATCAATAACGCGGCTTTGACCATGACCTTTCTCCGCGAAATGCACCAGACGTTCTACCACCAAACGAGTTGTCTCATGATTACCGGTACCAAATGCCATCCCTGGATCGAGCCACAAAACCTCCTCGCCAGCGGGAAGCACGAAAACATCCCGCTCCCAAATCGGCACCCAGTTCAAGCGCCCAAATTTCCAGGCTTTAAAATGAATCTTATAACTATTCTTCCAATCCTCATCGGCGAGCAGTCGCTCCACTGGGTTACCCACCGCAACGCCAGATAACAAGAGGCTCAACTCCGTCCACGATGCTCGTGCCTCTGGCTCGTCACGAAAAACACCAACAATCCAAGCCTGTTTCTTGATCGCATCTTCCAATAAGCTCCAGCCCGCCACACCCAGTTCGAGCAAGGTAGTCTCGAGGCTATCAATCATCGTCGCGTTCACTTCTATTTTTATTTCAACAAGCTGCATGCCTGAAAATTCCCGCTGCCGGCAGCTAGCCGCAAGGAGATTCCCGCCCTCATTTCAAATCAATTGTCGACAACCACAATGAGAGCACGGGAGCAGATGATCTAAAATTAATGCCGCGCGAGAATCGCTAACGTCAGCCAAGGCGATTTTGAGTTTTCATAATTAACAGAGGTGTTTTAGCCGTTAGAGTAGACTTTATACCATTCGCCGCTATGGATTTAACAAAAAAATGCGTCGATCATTCACTGCTTAATCGCTATTTAAAAACACTGAGCCCTTTCAACAGCCTGCAGCAACCAATCCCTTTTTTATGAAAATTATCCGATATGCTAATCCGCAAGGCACCACCCATTATGGGTCTGAGCAACCCGATGGCTCATCATTTCGCATTGATGGTGATATTTATGGCGACTTCAGGGTAAGCGCTGAACGTGCAGTCATTACTAAATTATTGGCGCCGGTTGTTCCGGCCCAAATTTTGTGCATCGGTCTAAATTATGGGCGACATGCGGATGAAACCGGAGCTAAACGTCCCGAACGCCCTATTCTATTTGTTAAAGGAATCAATACCCTGCAGCACCCTGGAGACCCCATCGAAATCCCAACGCATCTGCCAAGCACAGAAGTCGACTATGAATGCGAACTTGCGGTCGTAATCGGCCGAGCTTGTAAAAATGTTTCCCGTGATCGCGCCCTCGATTATGTGCTTGGTTATACGTGCGCCAACGATGTGTCAGCTCGCGATCATCAAATCAGGTTGGGCGGCAGTCAGTGGTGCCGAGGAAAGTTCTTCGATACCTTTGCGCCTCTCGGGCCCCGTCTCGTAACTCGAGAGGAAATCCCCAATCCGAATGCGCTCAAAATTGCCACTATTCTTAATGGTCAAAGGGTCCAAGACTGGACGACCAGCGATATGATTTTTGATGTACCCGCCCTCATCGAATATCTGAGTGGCAGCACGACGCTCGTGCCAGGCACTGTCATTCTTACGGGCACCCCGCATGGTGTTGGCATGGCGGCTAAGCCGACCCCACGCTGGTTGCGTCCTGGCGATAGCGTGAGTATTGAAATTGAAAAAATTGGGACTCTCACCAATCCCGTCGCGCTTGAGTCAGCCTAAAAGTGTCGCCCTTCTCAGTATCTCGCCATGAGTGATAACGTAGATCACCTGCAGATTCATGGCCCCGTTCGAGCTAAAGCTCTGGCTAGCTTCCAAGCGCGGCTAGCGAGCTGGGGAATGACGCTACCGCCTGCAGAGCCATTACTCGAAGATTTTGGCACTGATGATTTTTACCGCACTGGCCTGACCGAATTATGGATTACCAATCAAATTGCGGCCGGCTACTGCGGAAAATATCTTTTCGTCTTCGCCAACCAAACCTGCCCGCTCCATTATCATAAAATCAAGCATGAAACATTTTTTGTGCTCCAAGGAACGATTCAGGTCAGCCTGGCGGGCCAGGAACGAGTGCTGCAGGCCGGCGAGACACTCGCCATTGCTCCGCTGCAGGCTCACTCATTTGTGGGCCTTAGCGATGCTCTGCTATTAGAGTTATCCATGCCTTGCCACATTGAGGATAATTATTTCGTCGATCCGCTGATTAGCCACTGGCATCGAGCCATCGTAGCGACGCTCGCGTCCACCGCCGCAGCCGGCTAATTCAGGCTCAATAATTTTCGCGAAAATCAGCGGACCCTAAAAGCTCGGGAGAGTTCAGCTCGACCCACGACTCAATCGCGCAATCACCGCGGGCAACAATGCGTGTTCGGCGGCGTGAATTTTTTCCGCCAATGAGTCGAATGTTTCATGAGGCGTAATATCGACTTTCGCCTGATCGATAATGGGGCCGCCATCCACCTCAGCCGAAACACGGTGCACGGTGCAACCGGTCACTTTAGCCCCGCTGCGCAACGCCTGCCCAATGCCATCAAGTCCAGGGAAATTTGGCAATAAACTCGGATGGAGATTAATAATCTTACCGGAAAAAGCGGTGAGGAATTTCGGTTTAATCACCCGCATAAAACCCGCGAGCACAACCAAATCAGCCCGCGCCGTGTGCACCGCAGTGATAAAGCGGTCTTCTCCCTCCCCTTCTAATTTAGTGCGGAACGGCGCTGGATCGATATAATGAGCTGACACACCGAATCGCGGACCCAGCGCTAAAATACCCGCGTGCACCTGGTCTGATAAGATCTGCACCACATGAGCACTCCCCAATTTACCCGCCTGCTGCGCGAGCAAAATCGCCTCGGCGTTGCTCCCGCGACCAGAACCTAAAATAACCACGCGCATGATTGAGATCAAAAAAACTTTTTTGCTTTATCAAAAAAACTCTTCGCGAGGGGCTCTTCCTGATCACCACTGACTCGTGCAAATTCTTCGAGAAATTTCTTTTGCTCCGTGCTGAGATGGGTTGGCACCTCCACCTGCACTCGAATCAACTGATCCCCGTGCGCGCTGCCACGTAAGTGCGGCAGGCCCCGTCCTTTCAGTCGGAAAGTAGTCCCAGACTGGGTGCCGCCTGGAATTTTCAGCGCGGCCTTACCTTGCAGCGTGGGGACATGAATGCTGCCGCCGAGTGTCGCGAGCGTGAACTTGATAGGAATTTCACAGAAAAGGTCGTCACCTTGGCGCTCGAATACTTCGTGATCTTTGACGTGCACAACGATGTAGAGATCGCCCGCCTCGCCGCCCATGGTACCGGCTTCGCCGTTACCAGATGAGCGCAATTTATTTCCAGTATCCACCCCAGGAGGAATTTTAACGTTAATTTTGGCGGTCTCATTGACCCGTCCCTCGCCGCTGCATTTGGCACACACTTTCTCGAAACGGTGGCCAGAACCATGACAAGTAGGACACGCCTGCCGAACATGAAAGAAGCCCCTTGAGGTAGTTACTTGACCAGCACCCCGACAAGTATGGCAAGTCGTGCGCTTCGAGCCAGGCTCCGCGCCGTTGCCGTCGCAGTGGCGACACTCGCCAAGTTTGCGAAAAGAGATTTCTTTTTCGCTACCGTGTGCGGCCTCTTCGAGGCTAATCTCAAGATCATAGCGCAAGTCCGCGCCACGACCGGCCCCACCACTTTGACCCCCGCCGCCTCCGAAAAATTCTTCGAAGATACCGCCGCCCCCGCCGCCCTGCTGGCCAAAAACCTCACGAAACATATCCGATGGGTCATGGAAGCCACCGCCACTAGGGCCACGCTGACCGCCCCCTTGTTGAAACGCCGCATGCCCATAACGATCATAGGCGGCCCGCTTATCGGTGTCTTTCAAGACTTCGTAAGCTTCGGAAACTTTTTTAAACATCTCCTCGGCCTCTTTATTGCCAGGATTTTTATCTGGGTGAAATTGAACCGCCTTCTTGCGATAGGCTTTCTTTAAATCCTCTTCAGTTGCGCCCTTGGCGGCACCGAGCAGATCATAGTAATCTTGTTTGGGTCCGGTAGCCATGGCTTAAACTTTAGCCTCCCCAGCGGCACCGCTTGATACCACGACAGAAGCAGGTCGCAGCAAACGTCCGTTCAGACTAAAGCCAAGTCGGACGACTTGCATGACCAATTCTTCGGCAAATTCGGTGCTAGGTTGATGCGAAATGCACTCATGAAAGTGTGGATCAAATTTTTGACCTGCTGGATTAATTTCTTTCAAGCCATGGCGGGCCAGGGTGCTTTTCAGCTGCTCCAGAACCAAAACCAAGCCGTCCACGATTGATTTACCTTCCGCTTGCTGGCGGGCGGCAGCGAGCCCCAGCCCAAGATTATCAAGAATGGGAATGACATCCTCCATGAGACCAGCGGTGGCAAATTGGCGCAGTTCGTCTTTTTCGCGGATGGTGCGTTTTCTGAAATTCTCCAAATCAGCGGCGGTGCGCGTGAAGCGATCATAACTAGCAGCCGCCTCTTGCTTGGCAGCAATGAGCTGTTCCTCCAATTTCACAACTGCATCATTCGCTGCAGCTTGGACAGTATCTTTGGGTTCAGTAGGTGCTGATTCGTTCATGAGAAAAGTGAAGCATAGCCTAAGGCTGTCGCTTATCAAGCGAGTCTCGCGATTGGCCTGATTTTTCTTCAATCAAAGCGCGCCTGTCGGCAGGGCTCGATAGACCGCTCAGGATCAGGGGCTTTATTGATATGAAGATTAATGAGCCCAGCACGCTCATGGCTGCGAGAAGCCCTCGGTTACTAATAAAATCGCCCCCGTCGGCGCGGTAAAAGTCGCCTGGGTGGCATAGGGCAGCAAAATATTATCGCCGAGCTGCAAGCGCGTAACGCCAGAAGACAATTCGCCACTAACCACTGATATAATTCGCGCCTGCTCAGATCCGGCAAATGCAATTGATGCTCCGGCGCGCAAATCTTGGCGCCGGATGGTAAATTCACGGCACTGGGCCAACCAGCCTTCGCCACGCTTCAATGCCGGCAGCACTACCGTATTGGCACTCAAACATTCGATGGATTCCTTCAGATGCAAAGCACGCGGCCTTCCATCGAGCCCTTGCCGCCCCCAGTCATAAACCCGATAGGTGGTATCGGAGTTTTGCTGAATCTCTAAGATCACATTGCCGGCATCGATCGCGTGCATTGTACCACTAGGGATGAGCAATGAATCGCCTCCCTGCACCGGCAACCGATCAAGACATTGATCCACCTTACCTGCGCTGATCGCCCCCTCAAAGTCAGCTCGGGATACCCCTGTCCGCAGCCCTGCGTAGACGGCGGCTCCAGCATCAGATTTCGCAAAATACCAGTTCTCAGTCTTAGGTTCACCACCCAGCTGGGCAGCGATGCCAGCGGGAGGATGGACCTGCACGCTAAGTCGGTCACGACAATCGAGCCATTTGACTAAAATAGGAAATGGTCGCTCTGGAGCCCAAGTGGGTCCCATCATTTTTCCTGTAAATTCCCGCATGACACTCCTCAGCGAGCGACCAGCCCATGGGCCATTGATGATGATTGATTGAGCCTCTGGCCGGTCGACAATTTCCCAACTTTCGCCGACGGGGGCGGAGCCCGATAATTTTCGGCCAAGAAAAGTTTCGATCATGCGGCCACCCCAAACGCGATCCTGGTAAATTGGCTTAAATTGAAGAAATGGCGTCATCGTTGTTTGTAAGTGGCTTGCGCAGATCCCGGTACGGATTTTACATTGACCCTCCGACCCGATAGACCTGCAATTCCACTGACTACACAAATGCCCAAAGCGGAGAGATCAAATCCAAAGGATAAAGATGCTAAGCCATTAGAAGGCCCACGGCATCGCCCGCACTGGCTGGCTGCATTTACGTGTCTAGTGTTTGGAATTCTGCTCGCGGTCGCGCTGATTGATTTTGAACCAGCCCAAAGCATCCAAAATACAACCAACCCCACGAGCATTAACCTCGTCGGCGTCATTGGCGCAGAATTTTCCTGGTGGATTTATCATTTACTAGGGGTCTCTACTTGGCTGCTCCCGATTTTTCTATTGTGGATGGCTTCAATTTATCTGCGGAGCGCGCGCAGCTTAGCCACCACTCGACTGATAGCGATGCTCTGCTGCGTCGTATCTATCGCCCCGCTCATGGCGATGCAGGATACGTTTTTCACAAATAAATCCATTTTCACCGCAGGTCCGGGTGGCGTACTCGGACGGTTAATTTATCAGGATGTATTGAAGGATAGCCTTGGGGTTTTTGGCTCTCTCCTGATTTTGGGCACCGTTTACTTCCTAGGAATGTTATTTATTTTTACGCGCGATATTGCCGCGGAGTGTACGCGCTTAATCAATCATTTCACAGAATGGCGCCAACAGCGGGCGGCGCTTAAAGCGGCGCAAGCGGATGAATTGCGTCAGCAGCGCGCCGCCGCGGCTCAACAGAAAACGGCCGCCGCCGCGGCCGCACTCACCCCAGCTACGCCTCCCCCGACCATATCAGTTAGTAGCATAAAAAAAGTCGCGACCCCCAAGGCAGATATCCCGGTAGCAGAACCCAATAAAGTTACGCCACCGCCATCCTTCCCCAAGCCGACAGCTAAGGCAGCGGCGCCAGCCAGTGATCCGCAAGAATTAGCCCGAGCAATGGCCGGCAAGATCGCTCTCAATATTGTAAAACTGGAGGAGACTAAAAAAGCTAAAATCACTCTGCCACAAAGTGATGATAAAGACTACGTATTCCCGCCGGTTAAATTACTACGCGAGCAGGTCAGAACAGAAGGACTCAACAGCGAAGAAGAGCATCAACAGAACGCGGCCAATCTTTTGCGAATCCTGAGTGAATTTGGTGTTGAGGTAACTCTGGGACAAATTCACGTGGGACCTGTTATAACTTGCTATGAAGTTGTGCCGGCCGCGGGCGTACGGGTAGAGAAAATCTCTGGCTTGGATAAAAATATTGCGCTCGGGATGCGCGCGCAATCGGTGCGTATTCTCGCGCCGATCCCCGGCAAGGCCGCGGTGGGGGTCGAAGTCCCCAATCAAAAATCGACCCCAGTCGGTCTGCGAGAAATCATCGAAAGTGAAGATTGGAGCGGGGCGAAAGCGGAGTTGCCGATCGCCTTAGGCAAAGATGTAAGCGGCCGCCCCCTGATTTCGGATCTGACGAAAATGCCGCACTTGCTAATCGCCGGCGCGACCGGCTCGGGCAAATCAGTCTGCATTAATTCCATCGTCGCCTCCATCCTCTACTCCAAGAGCCCCAAAGATGTGCGTCTGATCATGGTAGACCCCAAGGTTGTGGAGCTGAAAATCTTCAACGCCTTACCCCACATGCTCATTCAAGTTGTGACTGAGCCGAAGAAAGTTCCCGCCGCGCTCAAATGGTTACTCGGCGAAATGGAAAGGCGTTATCAGATTTTCGCGAAAGCCAACGTACGCAATATTCTCGGCTTCAATAATCGAAAAAAAGACCCCAAGCACGAATTCCAGCCTACCGAGCAGCAAGCAGAATTGGCCGGAGTGGTCGATGATATCGAGATACCCGACCGCTTGCCATACATCGTCGCGATTATTGATGAGCTTGCCGACCTTATGATGGTCGCTCCCGCGGAGATTGAGACGAGTATCGCGCGCCTCGCGCAACTCGCTCGCGCCGCGGGTATTCATCTCATCATCGCGACGCAGCGCCCTTCGGTAAATGTTATCACGGGAGTCATTAAAGCCAATCTACCCTCGCGCATTGCCTTCCAAGTCGCTTCCCAGGTTG
Organism: uncultured Verrucomicrobiota bacterium; assembly: GCA_903856725.1. Lineage (GTDB taxonomy): Bacteria > Verrucomicrobiota > Verrucomicrobiia > Opitutales > Opitutaceae > Lacunisphaera. Next base: position 34,392 of record CAIOCT010000021.1, on the reverse strand, counting down.
ACTCCCGGACCATTCTCGACGGCAAAGGGGCGGAGACGCTCATCGGCCGCGGGGACATGCTCTTCTCCCCTCCAGGCACTTCGCGGATTGTGCGCGCCCAAGGCGCCTTAGCCTCGGATGAAGAAATTCAATCCATCGTCGATTTTATCCAAAAAAATAACGCCCCGCCCCAGTACGTGCAGGCCGTCCAACAGCAAATTGACCGTGATTCGAAAGATGACGATGAGGATGGTGAGAGTGAAGACGGCGATCTCGGAGATGACGGGGAACTATTCGGCCAAGCCTTGGATGTGCTCCGCTCTACGCGCCGCGCCTCCACCTCAATGTTACAGCGCAAATTGCGCATCGGTTATAACCGTGCCGCTCGCGTGATGGAAATCATGGAGGAAAAGGGCATTGTCGGCCCTGAAAATGGCTCGTCGCCCCGTGAAATTTTAGTCGATCTTGATACTTACCAGCCCTGAGCAACGATTAGCCTTTAAAAAACCGTCAAACCCAGTTTACACACCACTATGCAGACCATCGGCGAAAGACTTGAGGAGGCGCGTAAACGCAAGGGCATCTCGGTGCGCGAAGCCGCTGAGACCACAAAGATCCGCAGCGACTATTTGCAGAAATTTGAGGCCAACTCTTTCGATGTTAATTTACCGCCGCTTTATATCCGTGGATTTCTGACGGCCTACGCACGCTACCTCGAACTAGACCCACAGCGGATTGTCAGTGACTTAAACATAATCTTGAGCAGCGAGGGTAAAGCTGGACGTCGCGATAACCGCGAAGTTTATGGCCGGGTTGATTTTGGAGATAACGCCGGCAGCGATGAAGGCAAAGCGAGCGCACCAGCCTCGCGCTCAAGCCAAGAGCAAGCGCTTTTGCTGAAATTTGGCCTACTCGGGGGTGGTGCCATTGTCGCAATCATTGCGATCATCTTACTGATTAAAGTACTCTTCCCAAGTGCGCCCGTAAAAATCGTCCCCCCACTGGCGGCCGCAACCATTCAAGCAGAGCCTGCGCAAACCCTCACGCTAACCGCCACTGAAGCTACGCGCGTAAAAATTGTTCAGGATTTGGACGGTGCGGTACTCCTCAATGCTGCGCTTGCTCGAGGCGAATCAAAGTCAGTCAAAAAACAAGGGAAGCTTCTCATAACTGTTGAGGCTGGTAAAAATCTCCGAATGGAGGTCAATGGCCGTAATTACGCCGTACCCCTCGAAGGCTACGGCCGCTTTGCACTCGATTAAGGTTAGCGCAATTAATGAATAGGCCACTGCTGCTTGGAGCGAGGCCCGCCTAGCCGCCGAACAACGGCTCGCTAAATTAGCGTATTTCCTGACGTACCCCGAGTGGCGGGCCCAGGACCTCGCGCAAGATAAAGGCTCGCCGGAGAGCAGCTGGGTTGCGCAAGTCATCACCGAGTGCGCTGCGCACGGCGACTGCGGCGGCTTCTTCTTTGCTCGCAACCTCTGTTTCATATTGGCGGCGACGTAAAGTAGCAGCGTTCATTTCCTGCGCCTGACGGAGTTGCTCAGCCAACGAGGCTTGTTGCTCTAGAATCTCGGCGGTACGCTGAACCTCGAGATGAGCTCGAGCAGCCCGCGAAGGCAGCGGAGTCGACGGCGGCCGAAGCACTACCTCACGCATAGCGGGGGATAATTCAGCGGGCTCTGATTGCGTTGATGGCGGCGCTAGCGCGACATCTCGGCGACGGTGCTCAATCTTGCGCTGAATTTCCTCACGAATGCGGCGCGTCCGCTCCGCTAACTCAGGATCCTGGAACGTTGGTTCTTCCGAAGGCTCGGCGGCACCCTCGGCCTCTTGCTTTCGCTGATTTAGCCACCAAGCGATTGCCCCCGCGACGGCGATTATTAACTGAAGATGTTGGGCCACCCAATCCATAGGAATAAACTTTAAGCGTTGAGTAGTCTGTGCGGGGTGAACGGAACGAGCGCTTTCTTATTTCTTCCCCTCGGGATGGGCAATGGATCCGCGCATGGCGGTATCGGCCTGAATGTTTTCCATTTTATAATAATCCATCACGCCTAATCGGCCCGAGCGGAACGCTTCAGCCATCGCCAACGGAACCTGCGCTTGCGCCTCTACGACCTTCGCTTGCATCTCTTGCACGCGGGCTTTCATTTCCTGCTCTACCGCTACGGCCGCTGCGCGCCGAATTTCCGCCTGAGCCTGAGCGATACTTTTATTAGCTTCCGCCTGAGCTTCTTGCAGCTTAGCCCCCACATTTTCCCCAACGTCAACGTCGGCAATATCGATTGAAAGAATCTCGAAGGCGCTCCCGACATCAAGCCCGCGAGCAAGCACGGTCTTAGAAATGCTATCAGGGGATTCGAGCACCACCTTGTAACTTTCGGATGAGCCAATGGTCGAAACGATGCCCTCACCAACGCGGGCGATGATGGTCTCTTCTTTAGCGCCACCAACAAAACGATCCAGGTGAGTACGAACCGTAACGCGTGCTTTAACTTTTACCTGAATCCCATCTTTGGCGACACCATCAATGGTGGTACGCCCACTCTCTGGATTAGGGCAATCGATGACTTTCGGATCTACGGAAGTGCGGACCGCCTCAACAACTGATTTGCCGGAGCCCTTGGTGGCTAGATCGATGGCGCAGGCCCGATCCCAATCGAGCACGATGCCAGCCTTTTGCGCGGCAACAAGTGCCTGGACCGTCGGCACAACGTTACCACCCGCTAGATAGTGCGCAGAAATTTTGTCCGTGGTTACTTCAATACCTGCTTTAACCGCGGTGATGCGGGCATCAACCACGAGATTATAGGGCACCCCACCGAGGCGCATGCCGAGCAGATTAGCGAAACCGACCGGAGCCCCGTTTAGCTTCGCTTTTAGCCAGGTGCTAAAAAACGAGAAGACGATAAAGAATATGATCAGCGCTGGAACGCCGAGCACGACAAGCAAGATAGTAGAAGGCATAGGAGGATTATTAAGGTTTAGTTACGATGAGACGAAAATTATCGAGTCCACTGACGCGCAATAACGCGCCTTTGGCGACATGACCAGCGGGGGAAAATGCTTCATAACGACGCCCCTCGACCAGTACATAGCCAGTGGGCATGAGTGGGGTTACAGCTTCGGCCATTTTACCGATGACAATATCCTGAGCGGCTAACGGCGGCTGACTGGTGGCGGCAATCGTGGATTGCACGATTAATTTCTTTCCGAACTTAGTTTTAGGAAGCCAAATGAGCTCCACGTAGAGTGTCAGCCCGAGCAAAATCAGTGCGACTACGGTAGCAACGAGCCCACCGCTCGTTCCTAACTGAAGAAAAGATAGCACACAGCCAGCGGCCATGCACAAGGCTCCGAGGATACCGAGCACCGCGCCAGGCATGAATACTTCGCCAGCCAATAAAAGAACCCCGAGCAAGAAAAGAGGAATAACGATATTCATGGGTTAGCTTTTTCTACTAGCAGAGCGAAAGCTGTCTGACCACGGACCACAATAATGTCACCCGCATCAACTGCCCCCACTTCCACAGTAGCTTCAAATCGGCGACCGTTGATTTCAACTTGGCCGCTGGGGCGCAAGACGGTCACTGCTCGACCGCGCTGCCCGATGAGCTGGGCGACTTCGCGCGCTGCTGCTGGGGCGAAGCCCGCAATTTGGGCGGCTCCGCCGATGGCGGCGCCGACCACCATTTTGTCCCACATCCACCCAGAGGGCAAAAAGCGGACCAAGGCCACGCCTAGCCCAACGGCAAGAACGATCCCCAGTGCAAGGTTTTGTAATGGAGCCACGAATACATCGCCAGACCACGCAGTCGTCAGCGGGACACCTGGCCAAAGATCAGCCATGGCCCAGACTAACGAGCCGAGCATCAAGCTCAACCCGAACAAAGCCACGATGGCGACCCCCGGAAAGAAAAAAACCTCGACTGAAACCAATACTAAACCGACTGCAAAAACTAGGAGCGGTTCATGGCCAGAGAACCCAGCTACATAATTAGTGAGAAAAACCACCCCCAAGAGCACGATGCCGCTGATCCCAAAAACCCCAAATCCCGGAGTCTTAAATTCGATAAAGAGCGCCAAAACCCCTAGTCCCAATAAAATTGGTGTTAAGGCCGTGAGATACTGAGCCAGCTTTTCCGACCAAGTAACTTCAAACTGGCGTAATTCATAGCCCGCGGCGCCAAATTTAATACTGAGCAGCGCCTTTACGTCGGTGGCCTTGCCCGCACCGAGCAGCGCCCGAGGAGGTTGCCCATATTCCTCCAAAGCCTCGGTTGCGGTGAGCGACAGCAGCTCGCCCTTAGGTTTTAATATTTTTTCGCCGATCTTTAGTTCATAATCCTCATCAATCATCGCCGAAATAACCTGTCCGCGATAACCTTTGCCTTCCGAACTCGCCCGCATCCGCGCCCGCAGGTAGCTGACGATTTTTTGTTTCATAGTTTTGTCGACATCTCCGCCGCTGGAGAGAACGGGGGCAGCAGCGCCAATGACCCCATTGGGTGCAAAATAAATCTCGTTGGTGGCAGCTGAGATAAAGGCGCCGGCCGACATTGCTTCCTTATTCACAAAAGTAACGGTTTGGCCCGGAAATTTATCAAGGGCCTCCATGATCTCAAAGGTTACATCGAGTGCGCCACCGGGCGTATTCATATCCAAGACGACCGCATCCGCTTTTTTTTCGATAGCCTCCTTAAGACCACGGCGAATAATATAGAGAGTCGGCTTGTTAATTTCCTCCCGCACTGGGATTACATAAACCAAAGCTTTTTTGGTAGGCGCAACCGTTACACCCAAGGCGGGGACCGCGGCTAACCCCCCAACGGGAGCCGTGAGGGAAAGAATCAGCAGAAGATAAACCAGCTTGTACATGCAGCCCATAATGTAATGCCCTTCGAACTGCACGCAAGCGTGCTGCGCTTACAAATAGGTTACTCTTTTCAAACGCCCAAGGCCCTTTTGCCCAGCACATGGCTAAATTCATAGAGAATCAAGCCTCGCCGATCAAGTTTGGGCAAATCTGCGCCAACGCCTCATGGCTAAGCACAACCATGATGTCGGCGACCTAGCTTGAAGAATTTAACCGACTTTGGATTGGAACGCCGCAGGTTTCTGTTCTACCAAATAAGCCATGGAACGAATTCCTTATCTCGGGCACACCCTTTTTAAGTGGCAAGTTGGAGCCTCGACCTATCTGGCGCTACCGGAACTAGGCGCCAGATTGATGAATTGGAACGTCACGCTGGGTGATGGGACTGTGCGTGATATCCTTTACTGGCCCGAGGCAGATACGCTGGAAAATATCGCCAGCATTCGCGGCGGAAACCCGATCCTGTTCCCCTTCAGCGGGCGCACTTACGACGAAGGGGAAATTTATCACTGGCGATCAGACGATGGGGTACGCCGACCGATGCCCATGCACGGGTTGGCCCGCCAAGGTAGATTCCGCCCCATCCGGCTTGATGATCGTGGCTTCTCTGCGCTGTTCCTACCTGATGCCGCGGCCAAAGCCGCCTACCCTTACGATTATGAATTTATTGTCAGCTACCGCTTTGAAGCCCTGAGCATTTTTGTTGAATTACAACTCACTAATCTCGGTCGTACCCCGATGCCGTGGTCCGCTGGTCATCATTTTTATTTCACACTCCCTTGGAGCGTTGGTCGCACACGGCAAGACTACGTCCTTGAGACAAGCGCTACTAAATATCTACAGCGGAACGAACGCGGCGGGCTGCATCCCGGACCACGAGTAAGTGCTCAAGAAACTCTGGCGAACAATAACCTCATTGATCTCATTCACACGGACCTCCGCCGTGACACTTTTACGGTCACCGAACGTCCCTCGGGGAGCCAATTGCTTTTTCGGAGTGGTATGACAAACGAGTCATCGCGCGAACTTGCTGTGGTCACTTGGACCCAAGATCAAGATTCTCCCTATTACTGCATCGAGCCCTGGATGGGGCCACCGAATGCGCCAGAAAATAAAGTAGGGATTCATCGAGTTGCCCCAGGGCAGACCCAAAAATTTTACGTCGAGATCAAGCTCACCTAAGCCACCGTCATCATTCCAGGGGTGATTGGGTGACTCAGGCTTGGCGCAAGGAGCTCACGCCAGCTAGCCGCTAAAATTTAGCGCAGCCTGCATTTTTCCATTTCTTTCCGAACTCCATTTATCTTTAATCGACTGATGAATTCTTCTCTCGCCTTTATCGAAGGCATTGGCGGCCCAGAGCTGATGATGATTATGTTTATTGTCCTGCTACTCTTTGGCGCCAACAAATTACCTGAACTCGCCAAGGGACTAGGTAAATCGGTGCGGACCTTCAAAAAGGCAGCCAGTGGTGTAGAAGAGGAAGTGCGCCGAGCCATGCAGGAAACGGAAGAGCCTCAACCCAAAAAATTTCCCCCGTACGCCCCACCCCCGCCAGCACCGACCATGACGCTGCACCCGGGTGAAGCCGAGAAACCCACCCCGCCGCCACCGACGGCAGATTAACTCATTAGAGGCTCCAAAAAATCGCCACTCGCCCCCCCCATGAACATTCCGCTGCTCTACGCACTCATTATGGCCATCGGCCAGATTGCACTGACCTTAGTTAGTTTTTTCCTCGGCTACCAAACGGAACAAATTAATCAGGGTACTTGGTTTGGTTTCATTCCACTAATCTACGGCATCGCAGTTTACTGGTTCAGTCTCAAGGCCGTGCGTGAAGAAAATGCCGGCCAATATCTCACCTACGGGCAAGGGGTCGGCGCTGGCATACTCGTAGCGCTCTACTCAGGACTCCTCGGTTCTCTATACACTTATATCCACTTTACGTGGGTGAATCCCAATTTTACCGACTATTTAATCGAAGCCTCGCGCGTTAAATGGGCGGCCGCCAATTTGAGCGAGGCGCAAATGGAAGGAGCAGAAAAAGGCGTGCGTATGTTTACGAGACCAGCCCTGCAGGCGGGATTCGGGTTCGTCGCTACGCTAGTCATTGGCTTGATCATCGCCTTGATTCTTGCTGCCTTCCTCAAGCGAAACCCTCCTGAAGAAAGTTAAAATAGGCGATCAATTGATGACCGCCTAAATAAACGACCCAAGCTTCGACCAATCAATAATTGAAGCAGATCAGATAAGTCAGACGGGAATCGTCTTACAATTTAGCAGGCTTCAGAACACGCGGTTGAGTTGCGCCCCTAACTTCTGCATCAACGTTGATATCGACTGTCTCATTTTCGATTTTTTCCAATCGCTGAAGGAGGCCGGCCGGCAGCTGCTTACGCTCTGCTTCGGTATTGATGGGTCCCTGAAAAATTTCTACGCCCTGCGGATTTTTTGCCGTTAGGCGACGCTGACCATGTTCGACGGTGAGTTCCAATGAGCCCTGATCATCGGTGCAATAAATCCTGCTCTCCGCTCGCTCTGGTTGATGTTCACCGCGGCGAATCCGCGCAATAATTTGCCCGTTGGACCCCGAGGCAGTGGCCTCTTGTAATTGCTGGATAATAATTTCCCGCGGAGGCAAGCCAGTCGCTTCTAATTCCAACTGATCTTCTCGGTTATGATTATCACCTAATTTTTTATGAAAAAAAGCGCCGCCTCCATTGAGATGATCTGAGCCAAAGGGCACAGGGATGCGAGGGTGATGAGGCGGCATAATTTCCACCTCACGGGCGCTTAGCTTAGCCTTAAACGACTGCTCTTTGCCGCCGCGCATAATGGTTAGGCTGATTTCGGCCCCTTCTGCCCGGGCGCGCACCAGTACACTCAGCTGCTCGATATTAACCAACAGTTGATCATCAAATTTAATTAGAACATCATCCTCGCGGAGCAGCTTAGCCGCGGGACTTTGCTCCATGAGACGAGTAACCACGAGACCCATCCCTCGACTTAAACCGAGTTGCGTGCCCAACGCCCGATCAACAGGCGCGGTTTCCACTCCCAAATAAGTGATTTTTTCTTTTTTCGGGCCCGCGGGGGCCGCCGACTGCATTAAAGGTTCGGACGGTTTGCCAGCAAAATGGCGGATGATTATTTCTTTTTCAGCATGGACTTGGGTCACAATTAAAAAAGCGCCCAGAATAAATAATGAGGATGGGGTGAACGATTTCATGGAGTATAATTATGAAGAGGTAGATTAACGCTAAGCCCAGTGCACGAGAAAATAAACGCGGCACCCAGCTACATTGACGCATTCGCACTAAAATTGTTCCAGATATTACTGCGCTCCGAACCATGCCTCAAGGTACGCATTTGGCACGGGGCATAAAAAGAGGCCGGGCGTTAGCCCGACCTCTGTTGAATTATAAACTAACTACGGAAATTTGCTTAACGAACGAAGTAACCTTTCGTACCGTTACGATAATCAGACATCGTCAGCGCAGCCAGAACGGCAACGGCGGCGTAGCTAACTACGATGGGGAGCAGCTCGAAATTGCTAGTGGCAATCTTGCTGGCGACCGTCAGACCGACTATCCCAATGGCGGTGAGGACGATAATAATGTTAAATGTGGTGTTTTTCATAAAGTGAGTGAGTTGTATTTTTAAGAGCCCCAGTGAGGCGCATGGCCGGAATATACAGCATAGCTTGCAATAGGAGAAATACTTAGTTTCTATAGATTCCATCTGATTTAACTATGGAATTATACCAATTGCGTTACTTCTTGGCAGTCGCTGAGTCAGGTAACTTTACGAAGGCAGCCCAGCGTTCATTTGTCGCACAACCATCCCTGAGTCAGCAGATATTGAACCTAGAAGAGGAGTTTGGGCAGAAGCTTTTTCACCGATTAGGCCGAAAAGCAGTACTCACCGAAGCGGGTAAAACGCTGTTGGCGGGAGCTCGACGTATTTTAGCGGAAGCCGAGCAAACGGTCGGTGATTTAAAAAACAGCCCGCGGCTTGGACCCAAGGTGGTGGTCGGAGCCATTCCCACAGTGGCGCCATTTTTCCTGCCTGCAATTTTGGCCCATTGTCGGTCAAACGATATCAATTTCAATTTACAGACGCAGGAAAATTTCACGCGACCGTTGGTCGAACTACTTCTGGAAGGAAAGTTAGATTGGGCTCTTTTATCGCTCCCGCTGACTGAGCCACACCTCTTAATTGAAAAACTTTACTCGGAACCGCTGTTGCTGGCGGTGGGAGCCGATCATCGCTTGGCGACGGCCGCCGACATTAGTTTTGCGGACCTGCGGGACGAAATTTTTATTATGTTAGGCGACGCCTCCACCCTAGCATCGCAAACCCAGCTTTATTGCGGCGACAACGACTTCGAACCCCGCATCGGTCACCGCTGCGGCCAGCTTTCAACCGTCAAATCGTTCACGGCGCTGGGATTGGGAGTGAGCGTTTTACCGCAAAGCGCCCGCAGCGCGACTGATCCGGCGGGGCTTGTTTTCCGTAAATTCACGGGGTCATCTCCCACGCGCGATATTGCCCTTGTCCGCCACCGTCGACGCCAACTCAGTGAGGGGGCGCAACTTTTTGCAGAAGCAGCTCGAGCGGTCGTCGGGCCGATCCCTGCGGCTCAATTAAAACCGCTACAGCGAGCCACCACGACGCTCGCTTCCGGCTGAGTTTGCATCTCAGTTTTTCCTACCCAACCTCTGCGCATGTCGCGATTCTCCCATCCCCACGAATTACCGAAGAGCCAGGAGCGCACCATGCTCTTCGTGCTAGGGGCGATCCAATTCACGCACATTCTTGATTTCATGATCATGATGCCGCTCGGCGCGCAGCTGATGCAGGCGTTTGCTATCAGCCCAGCGAAATTCTCTCAATTGGTAGCCTCCTACGGGATCGCTGCAGCGATCAGTGGATTCGCTGGTGGCTTCATTCTGGATCGATTTGATCGCAAACGCGCCCTGCTAGTCCTGTACACAGGTTTTGGCCTAGCGACCTTAGCCTGCGCCTTTGCTCCCACTTTCTACCTGCTCCTGATCGCTCGTCTCGCGGCAGGAGCTTGCGGAGGCTTATCAAGCTCACTGGTCACAGCGATGCTGGGCGACTTTATTCCCCCGGCGCGGCGGGGACGAGCGATGGCTTTTGTCGCCGCCGCCTTCCCCGTCGCGTCGATCTTGGGCGTGCCGCTCGGACTCGTGCTAGCAGGCAAGCTTGGCTGGCATGCTGCCTTTTTCTTCCTCGCAGCCTGCGCAGTGGTCAATGGGGCGATTGCGTCATTAGCTTTGCCCCACTTGCGCACCGCGGTACAAAACCATGAGCCTTGGCAGCAGATGAAAGAAATTATGTCGCACAGAGTGCATCTGCGCGCGTTTGCCCTCGGGACAATGGTTGGATTATCAGGCGGAATCTTGGTCCCTTTCCTCGCGCCTTCCTTTATTGCTAATCTTGGTCTCAATGAACAATCGGAACTGCCGATCGTTTATATTATTGGGGGCCTAGCCACCGCCATCAGCACACCCATTGTTGGCTGGCTTAGCGATCGTATGGATCGCCTGCGCTTATTAATTTATATCTCCGCGGGCGCCATTGTGGTCACACTGATCATTATGCAGCTGGGACCATCATCGGTGTCTTTGGCGAGTCTCATGATGGCTCTTTTCATGGTATCAATGTCTGGTCGCTATGCACCTGCGATGACTATGATCACTAATGCGGTAGAAGCCCGTTACCGCGGTGGTTTTATGAGTATTAATTCTGCCCTCCAACTAGCCGCTAACGCCGCGGCGAGTATGCTAGCCGGCTGGTTTATTACCCGCGATTCACATGGCCACTTTCTGGGACTACCGATGCTCAGCTATCTTGCTACAGGATTTTTAATCCTGATGGTCTATTGCGCAATGCGGCTCTGCGCCGCGGCTCCCCATGTAGCCCAGCACGCTCGTAAAGATATCGCGCCGCCCCCTCCTCCTCCAGAGATTTCAGCCGCCTAATTTGTTATGCCACTCCCAACGCCACTGACCACACCCACGCTAACCCGACCTGAGCTACTGGCTCCTGCCGGAGATTGGGACTGCGCCCGCGCGGCTGTGGAGAACGGAGCAGATGCTATTTATTTTGGACTGGAGAAATTTAATGCGCGCATGCGCGCCAAGAATTTTACGATCGCTGATCTACCGCAGCTCATGGCGTTCCTCCATCAGCGCGGGGTCCGCGGCTACGTGACGTTCAATACATTAGTTTTTACGGATGAACTCACGGCGGCGGCAGATTATCTAAAAGCAATCATCGCGGCTGGGGTAGACGCCGCGATCGTCCAAGATATCGGTATTTGCCGATTAATTCGCCAGCTTTCGCCTGATTTCCCGATCCACACTTCCACCCAAATGACAGTCACGAGTGCGGCGGGGGTTAATTTTGCCCGCGGACTCGGCGCGAATCTCGTTGTATTAGCCCGTGAAAATTCGCTCAAGGAAATCGCGGCGATCCGCAGTGAACAGCGCGCGGCTGAGACCAGTCTCCCGCTCGAGGTATTTGTGCACGGCGCACTCTGCGTTGCCTATTCCGGCCAGTGCTTAACCAGCGAATCCCTCGGCGGGCGCTCGGCTAATCGCGGCGAGTGCGCGCAAGCCTGTCGGATGCCTTATGAGCTCGTCTCGAATGGCCAGACGGTTGATCTCGGTGACCGTCGCTATCTCCTCAGTCCGCAGGATCTTTCTGGACTCAATGTTTTACCAGATCTTGTGCGCGCAGGAGTTGCCTCTTTAAAAATAGAAGGCCGCTTAAAAAGCGCCGAATACGTGGCCAGCATTACGCGCGTCTATCGTCAGGCTCTTGACCAAGTGATGGCACAAATTTTTGGCCCCAACCCCCAGGCCGAAGCCACGGTCATGGATGCCGTACGCGGTGAATCTCTCTATGATCTAGAAATGGGATTTTCACGCGGCCTCTACACCGGTTGGTTTCGCGGCGTGCAGAATCAAGAACTGGCGCACGCTCGCTTCGGCACCAAGCGTGGCGTCTACTTGGGACGCGTCACCCAAGTCGGCGGTGATCGGGTTAACCTCCGCCTCGAGGGCCCGGCTAAGCCGGGCGATGGCATCGTCTTTGATGCTGGTCGGCCTGATGAAAAAGAAGAAGGTGGCCGCATTTATTATCTGGATGCGTACCAGGGCGAGACGGTGTTACGCTTCGGCGAAGGCGACATCAATTTTGCCCGCGTCCACCCCGGAGACCGCGTCTGGAAAACCAATGATCCCGCCCTCGATCGCCGGGTTCGGCAAACGTTTGAAGGTGACCAAATTCGCTTCCGTCGCGAAATCATTCTGGAAGTACACGGTCACGCGGGAACCCCGCTCACGCTCATCGCTCGCGATCAAGAAGGTCACGTAGTCCAAGCCGATTCCACGGTCCCGCTCGCTCGCGCCGAAAAACAGCCCCTCACGAGTGAACGGCTGTCCGACCAACTCGGTCGGCTCGGCGGCACTCCCTTCAAACTGGGCACTCTTAACAATAATCTAGAAGGCGATGTTATCTTGCCCGTCAGTGCCCTCAATGATCTCCGGCGCCGCGTTGCCACCGAGCTTGAAGCCCAACGTGCTGTCCCAAAACGTTGGCAGCTCACAGAAAATTTTAAGCCGCAAAATTTTAAATCTGCACCAACCGCAACCCACGAGGCTGAACTCATTGTGGTCATCCGCGAGCTCCCTCAGTTGGCGGCAGCTTGGAGTGCCGGTGCACGGACCATTTATTGCGAATTCGAAAACCCCAAGCACTACCGCACGGCCGTTAGCGATTTCCGTGCCCTGCAAGCGGCCAGTAACCTGCCATCCCAAACGACTTCCATTTGGGTCGCGGCGCCGCGCATTTTTAAACCCGGCGAAGAATGGATTATCCAGCAAGTGCTCTCGTGTGCTGCCGACGGCTACCTCGTTCGTAATTACGACCATCTCACCCTCTTCGCCGGCCAACGATTACGGGGAGATTTTTCACTCAATGTAGCCAATCCCCTGACGGCTGATTATTTTATCAATCACTTTGGACTGGAACGTGTCACGGCCTCCTATGATCTCAATATCGCTCAACTCGAGGCCTTGCTGCACGACGCGCCTGGCGCCTGGTTCGATCTGACGATTCATCAGCACATGCCCATGTTTCACATGGAGCACTGTGTATTCTGCGCTTTCCTATCGAGTGGTAAAGATTATCGCGATTGTGGCCGTCCGTGTGACACGCAGCGCGTTGCTTTGCGCGATCGGGTAGGCGCAGAGCATCCGCTCAAAGCCGATGCCGGTTGTCGCAATACTGTCTACAATAGCCGCGCGCAAACCGGAGCAGAATATGCCGCGCGGCTCATGGCGCTGGGAGCTCGATCCTTCCGCGTAGAATTCATGACGGAAACGCCGGAAGAAGTTACCCAAACGGTGCAGCGCTATCAGCAGTTACTTCGCGGCGAGACCAGTGGCGGGGAACTTTGGCGCGAACTAAAGTTACTCAACCAGCTTGGCGTGACTCGCGGGCAAATGGAATCCCCAGCCCGAATTTTACCGCGCAAGGGCAATTAGGCCAAGGAGTTAGTCAACGCCGCGACCCCGAGCAAGCCAGCAGCTAATCGTAAATATTGTCGCCTCCGCCCAGACCTCGTCTTTAGTCTGTGCGCTTTAGCATGAGCGAAATTCAGAAAAATTCTACTCCCGCCACGAGCCCAACGCCTTCGCATGACTTGGAAATCAAGGATGCGCGGATTATTTTTGAGCCAATTTGGGCGGATCTCGAAGCCCATTACGGGCGCTCTCACCTACGCTTTCCCAAAGAAATCATTCTACTCGGCGGCGCGCCTGGTGCAGGCAAAGGCACTAATACGGCATTTATTGCCAAAATCCGTGGGCTGACGTGTGAGCCGATTGTGATGAGCTCGCTGCTCGACACACCGGAGATGAAAAAAATCAAGGACGCAGGTAGCATGATTGGCGATCGCGAGGTGCTCGCCGTTCTGCTGCGCCGCTTGCTCAAAGCTGAATATCGCGACGGCGTTATTCTCGATGGTTTTCCGCGCACGAAAGTACAGGTCGAGTGCCTCAAGATGTTGTATGAAAAAATGACGCAACTCTGGCGTGAATTCTATGGCACCCCGCTGGCCATTCATTTCCGCCAGCCGGTCATGCAGATCGTCGTATTATTCGTTGACGAAAAGGAAAGCGTGGCGCGACAAATCATGCGCGGCCGCAAAGTCAAAGCACACAATTTAGAAGTCCGCCGCAGCGGACAAGGGCAACTAGAAGAAGAGCGGGTCACGGATTTTGACCAAACGCTTGCTCGGCGCCGCTACCGCGTATTCAAGGAACAAACGTGGGACGCTCTACTCTCCCTAAAAGATCTTTTTCACTATCACCTCATCAACGCGCAAGGCACGTTCGCCGAAGTTGAGCAAAATATTGTCGGAGAACTCGATTACCAAAGCTCGTTGGAGCTAGATGCACACACGTTCGATCGCTTACGGATGCTACCACTGGCGAGTGAAATTGTAGTCCATGCTCGGCAGGAATTGGTCAAGCGACTCGATGGATATGAACTGAGCAACCCAGGGCTTTTTCAACGCGTGATCACCTTGATCGAGAAAAAAATGATGCCGATCGTTACGCGTCACGCCTTATCGGGCCACTCGAATATCAACAGCGAGGATCCCGCGCTAAGTGAGCCGGACGCACTTGCCATGCTGATCGATATATTTTCGGAGCGCGGCTATCATGCCGTGGTCGATGTACACCGCATCGAAATCCCGGAGTCATTTGATCTTAAGACCGGCAAAATCACCTGTCGGGTAAAAAAAGTCTACCGCACGATTATCCGCTTTAAGGGTTCAGAAATTCGCCGCGGTTAAATATCCGCAGGTCACCCCAGCGGGCCACCGGTTTGACGCAACGCTTCATAAGTGGCAATTCCGGCAGCCGTGGAAAGATTAAGTGAACGCAACGCGGCATTGCCGTGAGGGATCTTGACCCGCTGCGTTGCGCCAAATTCCGCATGCAGCCAATCAGGAGCACCCGCTTCCTCGTTACCAAACACGAGGCCATCGCCCGCGGTATAATTAACTGCCCAAAAAGATTGTTGGGCGTGAGTTGTAAAAAGCCACAACCGCTGCGGCGCCGCCGGACTAGCCTTGAAAGCTGCCCAGTCAGCGTGCTCATGCACATCGAGGGAATGCCAATAATCCATGCCCGCACGTTTTAGATTCTTATCAGTGATTGCGAAACCCAAGGGATGAATCAGGTGCAAGCGGCATCCACTCACCGCGCACATGCGCCCAATATTTCCCGTGTTGGGGGGGATTTGCGGATTAAAAAGCACCACATGTATCATGATAGAACTTAACGTGCCGCGACCAGGCCGCCTCTGTCAACGATGTGCAGAGCTTGTACGCGAGTGCCCCATTTAAATATGATCCACTCTCGCCCTGTAATAAAAAATCAGCCTACAATTTTACCGCCAAGTCCAATTAGCATCTTTAGCCCCTCCCCCTATGATTACCCGCCGTCATTTTCTCGTTGGTTTGTCCACTGCCGCCGCATCGGTCTGGGTGCAAAAAGTTTCCGGCGCGCCAAATCCTTTGGTGGAAACAATTATTGGCCACGGTAAATTTCGCTATCGAGTCCAAAAAGACTGGGTCGCCCCGGGCCAAGGGCGCCATCACCCCATTTTAAATTGTCACGAAATGATTCAGGTCAGGGACGGCCGCTTATTTATGATCGGGGATCACGAAAGCAACCAGATGTTGGTTTATAAAACCGACGGCACAATCCTGACCTCATGGGGCTGCGTCTGGCCAGGCGGCCATGGCCTAACGCTCTCCGCTGAAAACGGTGAAGAATTTCTCTTGGTGACAGACTGCGGGCTGTGGAAAAACGGTAATGGTGGCTTCCGCCAAACGGGACGTGTCACCAAGACCGATCTGAACGGTAAAGAAATTTTCAGCCTGAGTCATCCGATGGCGGTGGGGGCTTACGAACCCTCGATGATGTTTAATCCTACCGAGACGGCCGTCGCTCCAAATGGCGATATCTACGTCGTCGATGGCTACGGCTCGCAGTATGTTTTACAGTATGATCACAACGGTAAATTTATCCGCCGCTTCGGCGGCAAAGACGGCGTCCCTCCCGAACAACGCTTAAACACGGCACACGGTATCGCCGTAGACCTTCGCGCGGGCGTCGATCAAGCCACCCTCTTGATTACATCGAGGCAGGATCACTGCTTCCGGCGCTTTACCCTGCAGGGAGAATATCGGGAGACGATTACCGTCCCCGGCGCCATGGTTTGCCGTCCTGTATTCGCCGGCCAGGAACTTTACGCAGGAGTTTGTTGGTCCAATAATCCCGTTCTTAGCAAGCTCACCAATAATCCCAGTGGTTTCGTCGTCATTCTTGATAGCAAAAATCAAGTAGTCAGTGCCCCAGGCGGCACCGCACCAACTTATCTTGATGGGAAATTGCAGCCCCTTACTCGAGCCGAGCCTGTCTTCGATCATGGCCACGATGTCTGCGTTTTACCCAACGGTGATCTCATCGTCTGCCAGTGGAATGCTTTCCAATCATACCCGATTAAACTCGAAAAATTAGCCTGAGAGCCACGCGGCAAATTGATAACAGGGTAAACCCGCTGCAAGAAGACGGCGCGGGCCTCCCGACTACCTAGCATCCATCCCTTCATGAAAATTTACCTCCGTCGCAGCCGTGGAGCACTCTATTCGTTGATGCTGGGAATACTATCTTGGAGCTGCACAGCCCTCATTGTTTTTAGTGCAGAACTGAGTGCAAAGCTAGCGCCACCTGATTCGCTGTGGAGCCTCGCGACAGACGACACCCAATTATCAATTGGCATCAACTCAAGCGGACAGCTTGCCCTCTACGAATTAAGCAACCCTGCGACGAGTTGGAATTGGCTCTCGGCGCCAGCGGTGGTGCCTTTGATGAGCGAGGTGTTCACCGCAGATAAAAAGAAAGTGAAGGCCCATTGGTTATTTAAAGACGCCCATTTAGATCAGCGCGACGGACAAAAGCTGATCGTGCGCTTCACTTGTGCCTCGCCGGCCCTTGAATTGCGCAGCGAATGGTGGGCCCGCCCAGGCCGCGGTCCGATACGACACGCGATGTTTATTCGCAATGCCTCGACGCAACCCCTTGGATTATCCCCTCAGGCTAGCATTGACCTAACGTTGGCCGCGCCCGGCGGAAACCCTAACGCGCTGCAGGCTTGGTATGTGAACGATGAGGGCGCTTTGTGGGGAGCAGATCCCAGCATGGCCAAAATTTCGGGTGTCTGCAAAGACGTCGTCACGCCCACTTACACCAAAGAGATTGCGGCCACTCCAGGCTACGACTGGGTCCCGATGATTTTTCTTGATGCGGGCGGGGTGCAGGGAATTTACGTCGGCCTTGAATGGAGCCACTGCTTCATGAAAATGAGTGGCCAAGAGGCGCCCGCTGGTCTGGCGGTGCATCTCAAAGCTGGCCATTCTACGAACGTCGCCATTGAGGCGCCCGCCGGTTATGAATTTGAAGTGCCCCCTGCGCTTATCGGGACTTATCGCGGTGATGTTGATGATGCGGGGAACGGCCTGAGAAAATACTTATTCGCTTATTCCATGCCGGAGGAACTGCGCACCGAAGCGACTTACCCTAAATTGGAATGGAATGCCTTCACCGCGACTGGGAAAACACACGGCTCGCAAACGGAACCAACCTCGTGGGACCCCGTATCCGTAAAATATTATCCGCTCATTAAAGAAGCCGCGGCACTGGGGTTCGAGGAGATGACCGTGGATGTAGGTTGGTGGCATGACGGGGAGCCTGATACCGACCTCATCGACTGGCCCGAAGGCATGAAGGCAGCAGGCGAAGCGACGCACCGATTGGGCCTGCGTTACGTCCTCTACTGGACCGACAGCGCAGATACGCGCACGCCACACGGGCGTGAGATTCGCGCCCAACGCATCAAACGCCTCTTCACAGAATATGGTGCCGATATGTGGCGTTCCGATAGCACACGTGGAGCGGTTATCCGTGACGATTATTGGGCCGTAAAAGGTTTCTACGAAATGTTAGACACCCTAAAAAAAGAATTACCCCGATTTCAGTGGGAGAACTGTTCAGGCGGTGGCCCCATTAAAGATTATGGCGCGATGAAACGGGCCATAAAAATTCAAATTCATGATAGCATCAGCCCGGCGATCACAAACCGTCGTGTGTTTTACGACAGCTCCCACGTTCTGCATCCCATTCAAATGCAAGCCATGTTGGGCTGGCACGCCCGAACGATGCCAGGCTATCCCCAAGGCTTGGTTTATGATTTCCGTTCGGCTGCGCTCGGGGCGTTCATGTGGTGGTTCGACAGTCCCAGTCCGACCAACGGAGGTGAGCCTTGGACGGAGGCGGAGCGGCAAGCCATCGCTCGATCAATTAATACCTACAAAACTAAATTACGCCCACTGATTCGCACTGCCGATCTATATCATATTTTTCCACGACCTGACGATAAAAACTGGGATGGGCTGCAATATTACGATCCCACCACCGGCCAGGGAGTGATTTTTATATTCAAGCCGGCAGAGGGAGCCAATGCGATGACGATTCGCCTGCGCGGTCTCGATCCACAGAAAGTATATCGAATCACTTTTGATGATGCAACGAACCCGACGATAGAAAAAACAGGGGCGGAATTAATTCAAGGTCTCGCGGTTACCCTGAAAGGCGCGCCGATTTCAGAGCTAGTGTTTATCGATATGAAATAACTAGGCACCCTCGACAAAAATGCTTGGGGCCGGCCGGGTTTAATTTGATATTTTCCTCCCTTGCCGCCGAGCCAGCTTTCACGAACCTCACTCGATGCGCCTTATCCTCCGCTGTTTTCTCGCTCTTGGCGCGACGCTATTGACAGTCATTTCCCTGCGCGGGCACGACTCGAGTACGGCGATGACCACGGCCGCCCAGAAATTTATTGCGACGCTTGATCCGGTCCAACGCACCCGCACGATGTTCAGTCTCATGGCACCTGAGCGCACTCACTGGTCTTTTGTACCCGGCAAGCGGCTAGGTTTACCGCTCAAAGACATGACCCTCAGCCAGCAAGAACTCGCGCATAGCCTCTTGCGTTCAGGTCTCAGTCAGCGCGGATCGCTACAGGCGGAGACGATCATCACCCTCGAAAATGTGCTCCGTGAAATGGAGCATGACCCCATTCGCCGCGACCCCACGCTCTATTACGTGACATTTTTTGGGGAACCGGCTCACCCGCCGTGGGGCTGGCGTTTTGAAGGTCACCACCTGTCACTCAATTTCACGATGCCTGATGCTGAGCATATCGTCGTCACCCCTTCATTTTTCGGCAGCAATCCAGCTGAAGTCCGCACAGGTCCACAACTCGGCACGCGCGTTCTAGCAGCCGAAGAAGATTTGGCCATTGCTTTGGTCAATTCATTGGATGCCGGCCAACGGGAGATCGCGGTGATTGCCGCCAACGCACCACACGATATTGCGACGAGCAACAAAGCTCGCGTGGAGCCCCTCTCCCCGATGGGGCTAGCCGCAACGGCCCTGACTCCGGCCCAACGCCAACAATTCCGCACGCTGCTCCAGCTTTACTACGATCGCTATCAATCAAAAATCGCCGCAGCCGAACTTGCTGCAACGATGCCAGCCAATCTCGATGGCCTTTATTTCGCTTGGGCAGGAGTACTCGACCGCAGTGCCGGACACTACTATCGGATCCAGGGCAAGACCTTCGTCGTTGAATTCGACAATACGCAAAACAACGCCAACCATATCCACACGGCGTGGCGCAATTTTACCGGTGATTTCGCCCGCGATAGGCTAGCCGAACATTATGCGCACGATCATACACCATAAATTATCGATGGCGGCGGCGCCAAAAACTAACTCAAACACGACGTCGAGATAGCAGTCTCTTTTTTATTAAAAACTAACCATTAAGACCCCTCCCATGCGCTCATTTCTATCCCTCATTCTCGCCACCTACGCCATTGCCTGTTTTGCGGCGAATCAGCCAACGCGTAAAATTCTTTTTTTCACTAAATCATCCGGTTACGAGCATGCCGTCATTTCTTACAAAAATGGATCGCCCAGCTTTGCCGAAAAACAACTGCTCGCACTCGGCGCCGCTAACAACTGGGAGTTTGTTTTTTCTAAAGATGGCTCTCAATTTTCTCCCACCTATTTGGCGCAATTCGACGCGGTAATGTTTTACACCACGGGTGATCTTTGCGCAGAAGGCACTGATAAAAATCCGCCGATGTCTCCGGCTGGTAAACAAGCGTTGTTCGATTTTGTGCGCAGCGGCAAAGGCTTTGTCGGTACGCACTCCGCTACCGACACCTTCCACACGGGCAACGAGGCCGATAAAGGGCCTGATCGTTTTGCTAATCATGGAGCGCAGGCGGATGCCTACGTTCATTTTATTGGCGCAGAATTCATCCGCCACGGCAAACAGCAGGTCGGACGCAATCAAGTGATCGATGCCAGCTTTCCCGGCTTTGAAAAAGTAGGTTCAGAATATAGCTTAATGGAAGAGTGGTATACGCTGAAAGACTTCGCTGCCGATCTGCATGTGCTTACGGTCTTTAATGATCCGGCCCTCGAAGGCGATGACTACCGCCGGCCAGCTTACCCGAACACCTGGGCCCGACGCGAAGGCAAGGGCCGCGTCTGGTACACCGCGATGGGCCATCGCGAGGATATCTGGACCAACCCTACCTTTCAGCAAATTTTGATTGGTGGTTTAAAATGGGCGCTCGGAGATGCTCCCGCGACTAACATGAGTCCCAATTTGCTGCAGGTCGCTCCGCGCGCGATGATCAATCAGCCGTTCACGCCGACCGCCCCCGCAAAATCAGCGATTCCAGCACCCGTTAATCCTAAAAAGTAGCTTATCCTTGAAAGCGCTGAGGGCGCTCGATGTCCCACTCAGCGCTGATTTGCTTACTTGATTTTTAGCTGACCCATTACTGTTCTTCCGTAACCACGCATGCACTCTGCCACGCTTTGGACCCGAGTTTTAATTATTACGCTTAGCCTTACTTGGTTCAGCCCCATCGGACTGGCCGCCACCACGGCGGCCGCCCCCGCCCTGACGCCCAGCGTGGAACAGCGGCTCGCCAGCCTAGAAGCCTATTTTAATAATGCTGATCCCAGCGCAACGCTTAAGGATAATCACGGACTCGTTCCGGCCGGCTTAACTACCCCAACAATCGGATTGGCAGGGCCAGGTCATAATACCTGGATGATGGTTAGCGCGGCTCTGGTTCTATTTATGACGCTTCCAGGGCTCGGCCTTTTCTACGGCGGGCTAGTGCGAACGAAAAATGCACTTTCTATCATGGCGTGGTGTTTTGGCATCACGAGTGTCATCACTGTTTTGTGGTGGGCAGTGGGCTATAGCCTGGTTTTTGGCAAAAACTTTCACAGTGCTTTTCTAGGGGGTTCTGAATTTTTCTTTTTGCGCGGCGTGGGCAGTACGCCCAACCCCGATTACTCATACTGGGTGTCGCACAACGTATTCGCAGTTTATCAACTCGCTTTTGCCATCATCACTCCGGCGGTCTTGATTGGTTCGGTGGTTGAGCGCATGAAATTTTCAGCCGTGTTGATGATTTCGGCGCTGTGGTTTTTATTTATTTATTGCCCCTTAGCTCACATGGTGTGGGGCATTAATGGGTACATGAATGGCGTGTGGAATCCGGCCGCCTCAATTAAAGCTATTGATTTCGCGGGTGGGATGGTCGTGGAAATGGCTTCCGGCATTTCAGCGTTGGTACTGTGTCTGATTGTGGGTCGACGCTTAGGTTACGGCAAAACGCCCATGCCCCCGCATAGCCTCGTGCTTTCCGTCATCGGCACTGGGATGCTCTGGATTGGCTGGTATGGTTTTAATGCCGGCTCCGCGGTGGCGGCCGATGGGATTGCCGCGAATGCTTTTCTGACCACAACCCTTGCGGCGGCGGTGGCGGCGGGAACGTGGGCAACCTGCGAATACTGGGTCCGTGGCAAAGCCAGTGTGCTGGGCTTTTGCTCAGGCGCGGTGGCGGGCCTGGTAACGATCACGCCGGCCTGCGGCTTTATTGATGCCACGGGCGCAATGATCGCTGGGGTTCTCGGCGGGGTCGTGCCATTTTTTGCCTGCACGAAAATTAAGCGCTGGATGGGTTACGACGATGCCCTCGATGTGTTTGGGGTCCATGGAGTGGGCGGAACCGTTGGTCTTTTGATCACTGGAATACTGGCTTCTGCCACCGTAAATCCCAACTTGAGCACGAACCTCGCGAAGCTGGTGGGCAAGTCACTCTGGCTCGAGCAGATCAAGGGCATCGCGGTTACGCTGCTGCTCGCCACGATTGGGACCGCATT
Organism: uncultured Verrucomicrobiota bacterium; assembly: GCA_903856725.1. Taxonomy (GTDB): domain Bacteria; phylum Verrucomicrobiota; class Verrucomicrobiia; order Opitutales; family Opitutaceae; genus Lacunisphaera. The sequence continues at coordinate 12,099 of CAIOCT010000021.1, read as the reverse complement.
AATTGCGCTTTTAGTTAAACAGATCCACGGTCTCCGACCAACTGAGGAAGCAGAAACCGAGGGGCTCGATCTTGAAGAGCACGGTGAAGAGGCCTACATCTTCGACGCAAAATCTTAAAAACGATCACAGCGCCCATGAAACTTCTTATTGCGATCATTAAGCCGTTTAAGCTTACCGAGGTTAAAGAGGCCCTGACCGCTGCGGGCATAGAAGGCATGACCGTTACCGATGTGAAAGGGTTTGGTCGACAGAAGGGGCATACTGAAATTTACCGCGGCAGCGAATACACCGTCGATTTTTTGCCCAAAGTAAGAATAGAAATTGCCGTACCGGAAGAACTCGTGGTGGGAGCCATTGCCGCCATCACGCAAAGTGCTAAAACTGGTAAAATTGGTGACGGAAAAATTTTTGTACTACCGCTGGAGGAAGTGATCCGAATTCGCACGGATGAACGGGGCGACTCTGCCGTATTACCACTGGGGAGCGGTTCCCCCTCGCCTGGCTGATCATCTGATTATAGATTGGCTGCGCTTCTCTTCGCCTCGGCGACTGTTACTCTCCTCGGTAATCTTATCTGCCATTCTATGAAGACTCTGCTGTTTCTCATCGCGACCATCCTCCTATCGGCTGGACCGCTCCTCGGCGCGGACAAGCACATCGTGCTCATTGCTGGTAAGCCCAGCCATCCGCCTGGAATGCATGAATTTCATGCTGGTCTGCTCCTCTTGCAACAATGCTTAGCAAAAACTCAGGGCGTAAAAACAACGGTGTATCGTAATGGCTGGCCGGAGACACCTCAGGCCTTCGACGGCGCGGATGCGGTGGTACTTTACTGCGACGGCGGCGACAAGCATCCTGCAATTCAAGCTGATCATCGCGAGATTCTACGTGCCCTCGCGCAAAAAGGCGTCGGCCTCGGCTTCATGCACTACGGCGTCGAGATCCCGGCGAAAAATGGCGGTCCAGAATTCCTGCAATGGATCGGCGGCTACTACGAGACGAACTATTCCTGTAATCCTATGTGGTCGCCTGATTATCAGCATTTCCCTGATCACCCCGTCGCCCGCGGGGTGCAGCCGTTTAGCAACCATGATGAATGGTATTTCAACATGCGCTGGCCGGAAAACATAAAGGGCCTCACGCCAATTTTGACGGCCCGGCCCGCCTCGACTGTTCGGGGTGGCCCCTATGTTTCTCCTAAGGGGCCTTATGCGCATATCGTCCAAGCGGCGGGGCGAGCGGAAACCATGATGTGGGTCTATGACCGCCCCCCTGGAGGCCGTGGCTTTGGCTTTACCGGTGGCCATACGCATCTCAATTGGGGGGACGATAATCAGCGCAAAGTTGTGCTGAATGCATTACTCTGGATCGCACAGGTGGAAGTGCCCCAGATGGGCGTTGTGTCTACCGTCACCGCGGTTCAACTGGCAGCGAATCTTGATCCCAAGCCAAGTCCCCAGAAAAAATAATGACAGACCCCACTGTCATTTGTGACGGCAAGATCAGCGTCCCCACGGACCCCGGACTTGGCATCGAAATTGATTTTGCGCAATTAGAGCTAGCGCATGAACTTTATCGTTACATTAGTGGCGGAGCGAGAGACGACACGATCGCCATGCAATACCTTTTGCCGAGTTGAAGTTTGATCCCAAACGGCCGTGCTTGGTGCGCTAAAAAGAGATAAGCTTAACCCTCGGACGTATTTTAAAAACCATGAATGCTCCCATTAAGATCAACTGGTACCGCTGCAAATTAGAGCAGCCCTTGCTGAGTCAACTTATGCGTAAGAGTGATGCGCGGGGCTTCGCGCAAGCTATCCCGCAATTACTACTTTTCGCCATTACGGGGACGCTGGCTTACCTAGCTTTTCGTCAGTTTGAACTCAGCCATGGGCCTTGGGCGCTCCTCCTACTCCTGCTTGCACTATTTTTTCACGGCACTCATGCCAGTTTTTTTGGTGGCATCGCTGGGCACGAACTTGGACACAAGACGCCGTTTGCGACGCAATTCTGGAATGCCTTTTTCCTAAGAATATTCTCCTTCCTCTCGTGGTTTGATTACACGGGCTATCGCGCTAGCCACATCCGTCACCATCAAGCAACGACCCACACCGATCATGACGGAGAGGTGGTCCTGCCGCAGGGTCTCGACTGGCACGGTATAAAATTCGTGCTCGGAGCCCTCACCTTCAGCCCCACTAACCTTTTCAAGTTATTGCGCTTTTGGATTGGTGCGGCCACTGGCAACCTGCGCCACGACGGCTTTTTTAAAGCGCGGTGGCTCCAGCAGGTGATTCCCGAATCCAACACTGAGCTGCGTCGCGAAATTAGGCAGTGGGCTCGCATCGTACTGCTCGGGCATCTCGCGCTCGCCGCCATTTTCATCACCACGGGACATTGGTTTTTAATCATCATCGTCAACCTCGGTTCTTTTTACTGTGGGTGGCTCGTCCACCTCTGCGCGGCGCCACAACATGTCGGCCTCTGCCCAAATGCACCAGACTTTCGCCTTTGCTGCCGCACGTATACCTGCGGCTGGCTGCCAGGATTTCTCTACTGGAACATGCAATATCACGTCGAGCATCACATGTTCCCAGCGGTCCCTTTTTATAATCTACCGCGCCTGCGCGCGGCCCTCCTCCACGATCTCCCTCCCGCGCCTCACGGGCTTTGGGCAACGTGGCAAGAATTGCTCCCCATCATGCGGCGTCAGCGCGAAGATCCGAAGTATGTTTTTGTGCCTCACTTGCCGAGTAATGACGGGATCTTGATTGGCGACGAAAGCATTCGAAGCGAAGCAGCTCATTAGGGCTGAGCCTTGAATCTACATTAGAATTAGTCTCAAAAAGCCGACGGGCAAAATCGATCAGGGCCTGTCTCGCTCGCAGCGGCACTAGACGGCTTGATTGGTTCTCACTTAAACCTAGGGACTATCCCGTTGGGCTACTTAAGCCTCAGGCCAGGTTTGGGCCATTTTTTGTCGGACAAATTTTATACTCTCAATAAGTTGATCCATGCCATCGACGCCATCTTCGATGCTAATCCAGCTATCAAAACCAACGCTCTTTAATTCACGAAAAATACTATCATAATCATTGAGGCCTTTCCCAATCGTGCCGTGCCGCAAGCGTCGCGCATAGCCCGCAACGCCCGCTTCCTCTTGCTGCAAGTCAGCCAGCGTTCCTTCGATTAAGAATCGATCACTTGCGTGCATCGTAAGCACGCGGTGCTTAACTCGACGCAGCAACTCCAGAGGATCGTCACCCGCCAGGAAGGCGTTACTAGGGTCATAATTAACCCCAAAGCACGGGTGGTGAATTTTATCCACGAGTTCACAGAAGACATCCATTTTTTGCGCAAACTCGGGGTAAGTCCAAAAATCATCCTTATAATGATTTTCGATCACCAACGTGACGCCACAGGCCTCGGCTTCCGGCAAGCAGGCTTCAATACTTTGCGCGACGAGTTCTAAGCCACGCTCCCGAGTTAACTCCGGCCGCCGCTGCCCCGACAGCACTCGGCAAAATTTGGCGCCCAGCGTAGCGGCCATTCGAATCCAATTTTTCTCTTTGGCAATTTCTGCTTGGCGGAATGCGAGTTCTGGATGCGAAAAATCAGGCGAACAACACAGCATCGGAATTACGAGTCCACTTGCCTCCACCGCGCGCCGGGCAGCCGGCCAGTGCGCGGGATCGGCTAATTCCAGAAAGCCACTGTAGTATTCGAGTCCATCCAAGCCTAGCGGCGCTGCTAAATCGATCCACGCTTGTAGCGTCATGGTGCCCTCTCGACATAAAGGCTGCATGAACGCCTTGGGGAAAGCTGCGAGTTTAGGCATAAATTAAACCTTAACCGCGTTGCGACCGATCACTGAAAATTGCTCCAGTTCGACAACCGAGCCGGTCACGGGGCGCGATTCATCCCCCAGCCAGTAGATTGCCGCAGCGGCAATGTCTGCCGGCAACAGCAAACGACCCGACGGCGCAAAAACTGCCGGCACCATCTCCGGCCAATTCGCCGGCAAGCCATAACGCTGCTGATCCGCATATTCTCGCGCAGTTAAAACCCAGCCAACGTTCAGATGATTCACCCGCACCCGATCAATGCCGTGAGCGTTGGCCAGATTGCGAGATAAAGTCTGCAGCCCGCCCTTGGAAATACTGTAATCCAGTAATGTAGACTCGCCGCTATGGGCATTAATAGAGCCGATATTTAACACGCACCCTTCAGTCGCCTTGAGGTGCGGGAAAGCCGCCTGAATAAGGAAGAAAGGCGCCCTTAAATTAATTGCGATTGTCCGTTCAAAAGCGGGCAAGGTCGCGGTCGCTAACGTGCTCCGCACCACGATAGCTGCATTATTAACCAACGCATCAATCCGGCCAAAGGCTTGCACGGCTGCCGCGATGATTCGGGCCGGACTCGCCGGATCCAGCAGATCATCACAGTGAAATTTTGCGGCAGATCCTAAAGTGAGGGCGAGTTTTTCCCCAGCAGCCCGATCGATACCATGAATGAGCACCCGCGCTCCTTCCGCAATAGCTCGCTCGACGATCGCCTGGCCAATGCCCGACGTGCTTCCCGTAACAATAATGACTTTATCTTTTAAGCGCACGATAGCTTGGAGTTAGCTCGGTTTGAGCACAGCCTTCACAATCGCGCCAGTGTGCATTTTTTCAAAAGCCTCGTGCCAACCAGTCAACGGCCAGATACCACCTAAAATGGGGCGTACATCAAGTTGGCCGGAAGCTAACAAGGCGAGTACCCGCTCCCACATTGGCCAATTGTGACTGAAGCTACCCTGGAGGGTGATATTTTTTTGCACGAGCGGATCGAGCGAAAAGCCCAAAGGCTGTGGCCCCCAACCGACTTTACTGATCCACCCCGCTGGTCGCACGAGATCGAGCGCTAATTTTAAAGCGGCCGAGGCACCGGCCGCATCAACCACGCCGTCAACTCCGAGGCCATCGCGCGCCAAGGACCAAGCCACCGCTTCTTCGTTGCCAATCAAAGTGGTGCAACCGTAGGCCTTCGCAATATCGAGCCGGTGACGATCGCGCTCCAATCCCACCAAGGCCACTTCGGCTCCAGCTAGCCGCGCCATCGCCGCACATAAAATACCAATCGGACCGGGTCCCAAAACAATGACACGATCACCGGGCAGTATGCGCGCATTATGCAGCACCGCATTATAAGCTACACAACACGGCTCAGTGAGCGCCGCGTGCTCGATGGCCAAGCCTGCCGGCACTCGGTGCAAGCAACGACCAGGCACGCGCACATAGCGGGTCATGGCTCCGTCTACGCCGTAGCCAAATCCTTTTCGCGTAGGATCTAAATTATACTTACCGGCGCGACTCAGCGGATTGTTAGCATCAATGACCGCCGCCGTTTCGCTGACCACGCGATCGCCCTCTTGCCATCCTTTCAAGGCTGAGCCGACGGCAGCAATTTGCCCACCAAACTCATGCCCGAGCACCACCGGATAATTAACTTTCCAGCTATGCGAACCCGTCCATTGGTGCAGGTCACTGCCACAAACCCCCACGGCCTCAACGGCCATGATAATATCATCCGGACCTGGTTCAGGTTTTGAAAATTCACGCAGCTCAACGCTATGCGGCGTCGAAGAATAATTAACTACGGCCAGGCTTTTCATGATAATTTCTTTTTATTAATGATTGGGATATCGCCATACGCATGCACGCGGTCGCAAATAATTTTGAGGGTGCCCTCTAGATTACCATCGGCGGTGCGAAAAGCATCGGCATCTACCGCCAGAGGCGCCCCGATGACCACGAGCGGTGCACCATATGAAGGAGTGCGCACGGCTTGCTCCAACGTCAGTCCCCCGACCGCCTGCACCGGCACACTCACGGCGGCGACAACTTCCCGCAACTGATCAAGCGGGCTCGGCATTTTACCGCCCGCGGCGACGATTCCACGACGCTCATCGTAGCCGATGTGATGAATGACATAATCACAGCCGAGATCCTCTAGCTGCCGAGCCCCAGCCACCATATCGGGACAACCTAAATTGTCCCCCATGATTTTGATGCCGTAATCACGACCAGCCTTAACCACAATTTTTATAGTTTCAGGATGAGCTCGCGCCATCACGACCACATGAGTCGCGCCTGCCTTGGCCATCATTTCAGCTTCAAGATAGCCGCCATCCATCGTTTTTAAATCAGCGATAATCGGGACCCCAGGGAAGCGCTCGCGCAAGGCTCGGACACCATGCAATCCCTCGGCTAAAATTAATGGCGTGCCCGCCTCTAACCAATCAACCCCCGCACGCCGAGCCAGAGTCGCGGTGGCGAGCGCTTCTTCAAGGTGAGTAAGATCTAACGATATTTGGACAATCGGGGTCATGGGGTAATAACCTGAAAATAGTGATCTCGCCCCAAAAGAAACGTCAATAGGTGAACACTCTCATACACAAAAATAATAGAACGGCCGAGCCCGCCGTGCCGCATCAGATGCCTGGTCATTAACCGTGCGGCAACTCTCGGCGCCAATCGAGAGGCTTTCGTTATTAAATGCCCCGAATGCAGCATAAGGCGTGAATGATTTTTCATTAAGCGATGCCTCCTGATCGCAGGGAGCCCAAAACCCTGCTTTACCCCTTGCTTGCCGATTAAACCCTCTGCTTATTTTCCGATCATAATTCCTGCGTGAGCGTCCTGCGTTGCGCTCAATGGAGGCCCCTCCGCTTATCTTACTCCTTCCGGTCTAAACGCTGCGTCACCCTGCGCATGTTGAAAAAACTCCTCTCCTTCTTCGCTACAATCGGTACCGCTCTCGCGATCCCGACCCCGCCACCCGTGGACTATACCCACGATGTTCGGCCTATTTTGGCAGAAAATTGTTTCTACTGTCACGGTCAGGATGCCACTAAGCGCAAAGCCAAACTCCGCCTCGACACCCGCGAGGGCCAACTGAGCCATGAGGCGATTATCCCGCATCAACCTGCTGAAAGTGACCTCATCACGCGCATCTTTTCCACGAAAGACGACGAGCAGATGCCGCCCGCTAATTCACACCGAGCCCTCACCCTTGCGCAAAAAGAAACGCTGCGCCGTTGGATCGCCGAGGGAGCCTCGTTTACACCGCATTGGGCATTTACGGCAATTACTCGCCCTACCCCGCCCAAGGTTCATCGCGAAAAATGGGTGTACAATCCGATCGACCGCTTCGTGCTGGCTCGACTCGAATCTGAACAAATTACCCCCAGCCCGGAAGCACCGCGCGCGACCCTCATTCGGCGCGTGTCTCTCGATTTGACGGGTCTCCCGCCGACCCCGGCCGAACTAGAAAATTTCCTCGCCGATAAATCTCCCGACGCTTACGAGCGACTGGTCGATCGCCTGCTCGCCTCACCGCGTTACGGTGAACGCATGGCGCTGCCTTGGCTCGATGCCGCCCGCTACGCTGATTCTAACGGCTATCAGCAAGACGGCGATACATTCCAATGGATTTGGCGCGACTGGGTAGTTAAGGCTCTCAACACCAACCAACCCTTCGACCAATTTACGATCGAACAACTCGCTGGTGATCTGCTGCCCACTCCTACCACGGAGCAACGCATCGCGACCGCCTTTAATCGCAACCATCTTCTCAACGGCGAAGGCGGTGCCATCCCCGAGGAGCAGCGTTACGTCACTCTGTTCGATCGCGTAGATACCACTGCCACCAACTGGCTGGGCCTCACCGTCGCTTGCGCTCAATGCCACGACCACAAGTTTGATCCGGTTACCCAACGCGATTATTACTCCTTGCTCGCCGGGTTTAATCACGTCTCAGAAAATGGCATCGTCAATGGCTCCTCTTCCAAAGTCCGCACCGCGGCCCCCGTACTCGACCTAGCGACCCCCGAGCACAAGGCGCAACTCGCCGCGCTCGAAGCGAAATTAGCCGCGATGAAATCAGGTGAGCTCATCGCAAAAATTCGTTCAGACTGGGAAGCCAAAGTCGCCAGCGATGAAAAGTTCCCTGATCCCGCCATCCGCGCGACCGCGGCCCTCCCCGCCAAAGATCGCCTGGAGCTTCCTGCCAATAACCTGCGTCGTTACTTTTTTAAGCAAGTCCTCCCCGTACTCAACCCCGAGATCGATCACCTCCTCGGTGAACTCAATCGTCTCAAAACAGATGAGTATCCACGCGTCATGGTTATGGATGACAACCAAGCCCGCGACACCTTCATCCTCGATCGCGGCAACTACGAGGCGCACTTGGAAAAAGTTTCTTTTGCCACGCCCACTTTCTTGCCCCCGCTGCCCGCCGATGCGCCACGCAATCGCCTCGGTCTCGCCCGCTGGCTCGTCAGTCCTGAGCAACCGCTCACGGCTCGCGTGATCGTCAACCGTTACTGGCAAACTTTCTTCGGCCTCGGTCTCGTAAAAACGAGTGAGGATTTTGGCGTGCAGAGCGATGCACCGGTCCATCGCGCTCTGCTCGACTGGCTGGCTGCAGAATTCCGCGAAGGCGGTTGGAATACTAAAAATCTGCACCGGCTCATTGTTACGAGCGCAACTTACCGCCAATCATCGCGCGTCACGCCGGCCTTGCTCGAACGCGACCCAGAAAATCGACTTTACGCCCGCGGGGCTCGGCTCCGCCTTCCCGCTATGATGATTCGCGATCAGGCGCTCGCGGTCAGCGGGCTCCTCATCAATAAATTAGGCGGCAAGCCCGTCTACCCTTATCAGCCCGCTGATATTTGGGACTCCCTCGCGATCACGAAAGAGCGTGACTTCACTTATCCGCAGTCTACCGGTGCCGATCTTTATCGGCGCAGCCTCTATACCTTCTGGCGCCGCACGGTTGCGCCCGCCAACATGTTTGACGCTTCCGCACGCAATACGTGCAAAGTGCGCACGGCGATCACCAGCACTCCCCTCCATGCGCTAACGACCCTCAACGACCCGACCTTCATCGAAGCAGCCCGCGCACTTGCGGCCCGGACCTTGCAGGCAACCTCCTCACGCGACCGTCGTCTTGAACACGCCTTCCGCCTCGTGCTCGCCCGCAAGCCCGACGCGACCGAGAAAAAAATTCTCCGCGCAAGTCTCGCGAAACAGCTGGCCCGCTTCACCGCAGATCCCTCCGCCGCTCAAAGATTCCTTACCGTCGGCGATATTCCCCGCGACCCGACCCTCGCGCTGGCCGAACACGCCGCCTACACGGCGGTCTGCCTCGCGCTCCTCAATCTTGACGAAACCCTCACGAAGTCATGAACCCGCTTAGCGAAGCCCACCTGCAACTCACGCGCCGGCAATTTTTTGGTCGCGCGGCCACTGGCATCGGCGCAGCCGCCTTAAGCTCGCTGCTCACCCCCAATACCCTCGCAGCCTTAACTGCTTCGGGTAACGGCTTGCCGCATTTCCCCGCGAAAGCGAAGCGAGTGATTCTTCTCTGGCAAGGCGGCGGTCCTTCCCAAGTCGATCTCTTTGACTACAAACCTGGATTAGAGGCCCTTCGCCTTAAGGAATTACCAGAATCAGTACGCAGCGGGGCACGCCTTTCGACGATGACGTCGACACAGAAAAAATTCCCGATCCTCCCCGCGCTCAAACCTTTCAAACAGTACGGCCAATCCGGCCGCTGGCTGAGCTCGCTCATTCCGCATATTGGCAGCCACGCCGACGAGCTTTGTCTGATCCGCTCCATGCGGACTGAAGCCGTCAATCACGCGCCGGGCGTCACCTTCTGCCTCACCGGTTCCCAGATTCCCGGCCGCCCGAGCATGGGCTCCTGGCTCACCTACGGCCTCGGCTCACTCGCCGAAGACTTGCCGTCGTTTGTGGTCATGACGTCCTCCGACCGCGAGAAAACCTGCGGCCAACTTTTCTATGAGCATTACTGGGGTAGCGGATTTATTCCTTCTAAATTTCAAGGCGTCCGTCTGCGCAGCGAAGGAGAACCGGTCCTCTACTTAAATGATGCCCCGGGACTTGATCGCGCCCAGAAGCGGGCGCTGCTCGATGACATCGCTGGGTTAAATCACCATCAGCTCGATTTACATGGCGATCCCGAAACGGATACCCGCATCGCCCAGTATGAAATGGCCTTCAAGATGCAAGCGAGCGTGCCTGGCCTCCTTGATGTCACGACCGAGTCGCCGGCGACCCTCGCCAGTTATGGTCCCGATGTAAATCGAGCAGGCAGCTATGCGCGCAATTGTCTACTCGCTTGCCGCCTGGCTGAACGTGGCGTTCGCTTTATCCAATTGATGCATGGCGGTTGGGATCAACACCGCAACCTCTCCACGCAACTGGAGATTCAATGCCGCGATACCGACCAACCCACGGCGGCGCTTATTCAAGATTTAAAGCAACGCGGCCTGCTCGACGACACTTTGGTTATTTTTGCCGGTGAATTCGGCCGCACCGTCTTTGTCCAAGGCGATGTCACCAAAAAAGACGGGCACGGCCGTGATCACCTCGGTTCGGCCTACAGCACCTGGATGATTGGCGGCGGTGTTAAACCCGGCGTCGCCTATGGGGAGACGGATGACTTCAGCTATAATGTCATCAAAGACCCCGTCCACGTTCACGATTGGCAAGCAACGATTCTACACCTACTCGGGATCGATCACGAGCGACTCACTTACCGGTATCAAGGCCGTCAATTCCGCCTCACCGACGTGCACGGCCAAGTCCTCCCCGGCTTGCTCGCCTAAACTTTCGCACTTGGCAGCGTCAGGCTAGCGCGGAAGAGTCTGGGCATGAACTATCGGACCAAAGCAGAATATTTTATTCGCGGCATCACGCAGGGTTTTGTGGAAGCGACGGAAGTCATCGCTTGGAGTGACGAAGTAATTGTGAGTGCGGCCCAGCCCGAAGACTGGATGATCGAAATATCCAGCTGCGGCGCCGATGATCGCATGGTCGTACTCAGCCACTTGAATACCATCAAAGGTGAAGTGGATGCGACCGAACTTGCGGCTCTGCTGAAGGCTAAGGGAATTACTTAGCCAACCCGCTGCGCACCGCTCTCGGGAAAAAATACCTCGTCAATCGCACTTACGAACGCGGCTGGGCCATCGGATAGCGCGCTCGGTATCACGACTGATCCATTTTCCTATGCCTATAAAATATAGCACCATTGCTCCTGATTGGTGGGACTACACCACGCTGGACCAGACCTTGATTGAGGAAGCCGCCCGATTGACTCCCGCCGACATGGCGAACCTCTCGCGGGCTGGCTTTAAAATTGTTTTCTACGACACCCTTGAAGAATTTTACCTCGCCGAGGCGCTTGAATATATCACGGCCTGGCGTCAGGCGACCGCCGACCAACCCGTCGGCATCTGCGGTCCCATCGGCCCGACTGAGCAACTGCCGCTCGTGGCGCGCCTCGTCAATGAACTCAACCTCTCACTCCGCCACGCTCACTTCTGGGGAATGGATGAATGGTACGCCAACGGCGCCGCCGTGCCCCTCACGCACCCCCTCTCCTTTGAGCGAGCCGACCGCGAATTATGTTTTAACCGCATCCGTCCGGAACTCGCCATGCCCGAGGCCAACCTCCACTTTCCGAAAGGCGACTTAACCACCTATGTTCAAAGCTGGTCGCAGATTCGCTGTGCCGTCATGCAAGGCGGACAAGGCGACACTAAACACTGGGCCTTTAATGATCCCGTGAAACGGATGGGCGCCTATCGCGATGCTCCCCCGACGCCGGCTGAATTTCGCCAATTAGGCACGAGAGTCGTCGAGCTCCATCCCGTCACGCTGGCCCAAAACGCGCGTACTTCCGGAGGTGGCAACATTTCACTCGTGCCGACCCAAGCGATCACCGTGGGTCCCCGAGAAACCTGGCAAGCCGAGAAGGTTTCTATTTGGCAGGCCGGTGCCCATGATAGTCCCTTTGGGCAACGACTGACGACCTTGATGATCAGTCGCGGCATCGCCAACAGCGCTGTGCCCATGTCGCTCCTCGCCGATCACCCCAACGTGCAATTCAATTTCTATCGGGGCGGACTAGGGACCTGCGCCATCGCGATGCATTGAGCGCGCTCGCTCAAACGCGGCGCTGCACGACCACGAGCCCCTGATTATCAGCGAACAGGCGGCGCACAGTCGCGGGAACTTTATG
>CAIOCT010000020.1 GCA_903856725.1 uncultured Verrucomicrobiota bacterium | reverse complement strand
TTGGTCGATTTTTGCGCCGTCTGTGCCTTTTGTGGCGGCCTTAAGGCTTGAGGCTAGTGGCGAAAGGCTAGAGGCGGGATAGTTTTAAGGTTTAAGTTTTAAGGTTTAAGTCCGGATTTTCTTTCGCGTCATTTCGCGTTTTTCGTGGGCCAAAATGTATTGGTCGATTTTTGCGCCTTCTGTGCCTTTTGTGGCCCCGCCTTGGCAGCAGCGGAGAACCGACCCGCACGTAATCCCCCATTGACGCGAGCGGTCATATATCCGATTAAAGCGCACCCTCCCCATGAGTACTGGCGCCGAAATTAAACCGACCGACCTGCGCGGCATCCTGAAATACGTTCCCCGTTTTCAGGGCCAAACCTTTGTGATTGCCGCCGATGGTATTATCGTCGCCGACGAAAATTTCCCCAATATTTTAACGGATATCGCGGTGCTGCGCAGTTTGGGCATTAAAATTATTATAGTCCACGGCATCGGCCACCAGATTGAGGAACTCGCGAAGACTCGCAAAATCCCCATCACCGACATTTCCGGCACCGGTGCGGCCGATGCGGCGACCCTTGACCTCGCGATCCGTGCTTCGTCGCGGGTTACGCACCTCGTGATCGAAGGTCTAACGCAAAACGGCCTCAAAGCCGCGCTGACCAACGCGATTCGGGCGGTGCCGATTGGGATTATCAAAGGGGTCGATCATCAATTCACCGGTCGGGTAGATCGGGTGGATAAAGAATTCCTCACGCAACTGATCGAATCACAAGTGGTGCCGGTCTTGAACCCCATTGGCTTCGATCGCGATGGTCGACCGCTGCGGATCAACTCTGATTTGCTCGCGGCGGAATTGGCCGAAGCCTTACACGCGACTAAAATTATCTATCTCACGCCCAACGAGGGCCTCGAGATCAACGGCAAGCTGCAGCACCAAGTATCAGCGGCTACCCTCCGCACCGTGCTGGCCAACAAACCCGAGTCGATTAACGAATCGATGCGGATCACCGCCGTGCACGCGGTTAAAGCCATCGAAACGGGCACGCCACGGATTCATTTAATCGATGGTCGCTTGCTTGATGGTTTGCTGAATGAAATTTTCTCGAACGAAGGCGTCGGCACCCTCATTCACGGCAACGAATACCAACAAATTCGCCAAGCCACCAAGCGGGATGTTCGGGCCATCTATAATCTCACACGGCAGGCGGTGAAACGGGAAGAGCTGCTCTATCGGACCCAGGCGGCGATCGAGAAAAATATCGAACAATTCTACGTCTTCGAAATCGACGAGAACATCATCGCCTGCGTCTCGCTGCACCATTACGCGGAACAGGCAAAATTAGCGGAGATCGGTTCCCTGTACGTCATGCCGTTCTATCATCACCGCGGAATCGGCAAGAAGATGGTCGATTTTGCCTGTCTGCAGGCGCAGGAAAAAGGCGCTCAGACGGTGCTCGCGCTCTCGACCCAAGCTTTTTCATTTTTCACCTCAATCTGCGGCTTTGCCGAAGCGGACAAGGACGCCCTCCCCGAATCACGGCTCAAAGCCTACGAAGAGAGCGGCCGCAATTCGAAGGTGCTGACCAAGCAGCTGTAAGGGTCGTCAAAGATATTGCGCTGACCCCTCCGGCGGAGGGTTGTCCTACCACCCAGCGCAGTCCGAACGCAGTCGACAGTAAGTTTATAGTTTGAGCAGCGCCAACGATCATTCAAAAAATGATCCAAGAATGAAATCTGTGCACAAAGAAACTTTGACTTAAAAGAAATCTAGCGACACAGACGAGAAGTGCCAGCTAGAGTGTTACTTTTTCACCCACTCACGATCATTGTCTGAGACGGGATAAGTATTTTTCATGAGATATTGCGCGCACACGGCTATCTCATCAGATGGAACTCGTGATTTGGATGAGTCACGTTGGCAACCGCTGGCTGACCATCTGAAGAACGTAGCTAATTTAGCTGCCAGTTTCGCCGCTCCATTCGGCGCGAGCGAAGAAGCCCGACTCGCCGGATTG
>CAIOCT010000019.1 GCA_903856725.1 uncultured Verrucomicrobiota bacterium | reverse complement strand
GTTGACGGGTCGACAATCAATCCATACACGACCAAAACACTGAGCAGTGCCACAGACGTTAAACGGCGAGTTGTTGTGAGCCTGATGATGACCAGCAAGAAATTTTGAAGTCAGCGCCGAGGCAATTCATAATTTATCAGCCGTAATTCTCATCGCATATTTTTTGCAGCATTAATGCGAGAATTACAGGCGACTTAAACCATCAAGCGCTTCGAGCAAATGCTGGCGCGCGGTCCGATAGGCTACGCTGTCTTTGCGGTATTGATCGAAGCTTTGCAGCACTTCCGCGATAATTGCCTCAGCCCGACCGCGATCTCGCCGTTTTAATTGCGTCAGCAATTCATAATCCTCTAGCCCGATGCGGTGCGCCTCAAATCGATGACTCGCAAGCGGCCCAGCCGGTAAGGGATAAAAAATATGTGAATCACCCGCTGGCAAAAATTGTCCTTCCATATGAAAACGGACCAGCTCTTCAAAGGGTTTCGCCGTGTGAAAATTTCCGCCCCAGTGAAGAAATCCCTGCAAATCATATTTAGCACAAGCCCAGCCAAGGTACACTTGCCGTAAACGCTCTTGATCGAGCAAACGATTTAACCACGGCCCGCCCGGAGAAAGACAGGTGTAGACCCACACCTGATCACCAGCCGCCTGGCGCTTCCTGAAAAAATCTTGGTGCGCTTGATACTCCTGCACCTGCGGGCACCAAATATTCACGAGCCCGCTGACATTTAACGTCATCGTCGCTTCAAGAATTTTAATATCCGGCTTAACGGCGCGCAACAAAGCGATCAAGACGCGGTAGCGTTCTACAAAAGGATCTTCTGGCTCATCAAAGACACCTTGGACCCATGCTCCGGCCCAATGATTCGCAGCCATCATCGCCACAATTCGCTCCGCCATTTGTGTCAACATGCGCTGCCCCTTGGGTGACACGGCCACCACCTCTTGCCCGCCCGCCGTGGGCACGTACAAGAGCATATCCGTCGACGTCCAATTTCTTCGACCGAACATTGGGGCTCCGTGAATTGTAGTCAGCCCCGCATCCAGAAATACCCGCAAATAGCGCTCTAAACGATCGCGCCGAAATTCCACTACCTCGCCATTTGCATCGATGGTAAAATAATCAGCCCAATTAAACCAAAAAGCATTTTGCCGACCATGCGCCATCAGCTGAGCATACTGGGCGAGCATTGCCCAAAACGGTTCGCTCCATTTTTCAACGCCATGGGCACTGCAAATATTATCAATGCTGTGCCAATTAATATAGGCCAACGTAGCTTGATTCACCGGCGGTACGAGTGCCGCATGCACAACGACTGTAAGCTCTAAGACCTCTACCTGCGCACCAATGGTAAGCTTAAGTTGATGCCGATAAGTTCCTGCGGCCATCGTCGCGGTAATCGGAACTTCTACCCGCAGCGCTAGCGAACTTGAACTGACCGTGAGCGGTGAATGCACCGGCTCCAGCGGATCATAAACACGAAAAGGCGCCCGCCGGATAACATAAGGATTTATTTTTCCGCTATATTTTTCGGTATTTCGATCGAGACCCGTATTCTCGAGCACCGGCACATCAATCATGCGCAGCCACCGCAGGCCCGGCGTCGCTGATCCGTCAGGAGATGATTCCCCGAATTGAATGCGCGGCGAACCAGAGAGTCCCGTGATCATGATGGAAACCCCGGCCAGCGTATTCCGTGCAGTGTGGACCGTGAGCTGCCGGACCGGCTCAACCAATACGGTGTCGGGGTAAAGTTCTTGCACCTCATCAATCAGCCCAACGCGGAGCTGAGCCGGCGCGGCTTCAGCCACGGCTAAGGATGGCAGCGCCAATAATATGCTCAGCGTGCTGAGCATTATCGCTAGAAAAAATCGTTCCGTCGCCGGCCGCTGCTTAATCATAATTCTGAGAATAATAGGTTGCCCCTGATTTATCGTAGCGTCCGCGGCATCGATATGAAGAACAAAGTCAGTCGAGACTTCGCGCCCACCGCCCAAAGCCCGCGCGGCTAAGGCAATTCTTCGGCCAGTCGCTGCGCGGCCGCCTCCGCCTGACGCTTCTCCTGATCGGTCATATTTTGCTCCACTAGCCCCAAAATAATCTGAGGGGTCATCAGCACGCCCTCCCCTTTTAGTTGGTAATTTTTGCTAGCGACTAAATTAAACCAGGCATGCGCTTGCACGATATCCAGCGGCGCCGGTTTATCGGTCCAATCAAAAAACTCGGTCACCGTGCGAAATGGGCGGGGCGGCGGCGGCTCGTCAGCTCGCCGCCACCATTTCTCGGCTTCCTTTTCGTTGGCTGCTAAGCCCTGTCGACCATCGAAGAGGATGCTGCCCCACGATGCCTGGGCCTTACGATGACCGCCTTCCGCGGCGAGCCGAATCCACTGGGCAGCGGTTGCCTCATTCTTGAGCGTGCCTTCACCGGCGAGGCAAGCCTGCGCTAAACGCCATTGAGCTTCTGAATTATTGCGAGCCGCAGCTTTCCTGAAATATTGCACGGCCTTCACCGGATTTTTTTCTACATAATTACCCTCTGCATACCATTCGCCGAGAAGCAACTGAGCGTCCGGTTGATCTTGTCCGGCCGCTTTTTGTAACCAAATGAGCGCTTCAGCATGAGCTGATTTCACCTGCCCAACAAAATTATTGAGATCCAAAGTTGTCAGAAATGGATAGGCCATCCCCAACTTAAATTGCGCAACGGCGTCGCCCTGTTCGGCCGCCAACCGATATAGATCAGCCATGATCGCATAATCCAAAGGCACCAGCCCAAAGCGGTAGAGCATGCCTAAGTTAAAACCAGCCGACAGGTCGCCTTGCTTCGCTGCGGCCCGGTACCACTTGATCGCAGTCGGCAGATCTTTGGCAACAACTTCCCCCTGCGCGTAAGCATAGCCTAGACTGAGCTGAGCAGTGAGCTCGCCTTGTTCGCCCGCTTTGATCCGCGCCGCCCAAGCTTCAGGGCGAGAGGCCGCCCAGCCCATTGGCGCCATCAGTCCCAGCCACAGGATTACCTTGCACAGCATCTGCGCGTTATTGATCGCTGAGCAAAAATGTCAAATGATGATCTTCTGCGCCAACACCCTCTACAGCGTCGACAGATCAATCGTTAAATCACTAAACCGGACCCGTTCAATCTGGCGCAGCAAATCGCTTTTCGCCGGAAAATCTTTCTGGGTGATTTTGAATTCTTCGCCCATTTTAATAATCGTGTAGGCCGACCGCGCTAACGGATAGACCGCCACATCTTCCCCACCGCTACCATCGACTGTGGCATCAGGATCGCTGCTCTCGCGAAATATAATATCATCTCCCGCAAAGGTCCGGATATTTCGACTCTGATTGCGCTGCGATACCACCACCGGCTTACGATAAATTTTGAGCACGTCTAGTTCTGTCGCAAGCGACGCTAACACCACCCGGGCCGGCAAACCTGGACCGGCTCCAGGCACCGGGGCAAAGGCCAAAAAATTCCAAAGCCCTTGCGCATTAGCGTAAGCAATAAAACGGCAAGGTTGATTAAAAGTATAAGAGTAGCGCTTGCTGAATAAAACCTGCACCTGCGTACTCCACTGATTAAATTCTGCACTCAGCGCCTGATATAAATGCCCGGTGCCATCATTCACTAGCACCTTCGATGCGTTAGTGATCGGTTGGGCGGAGTAATCCGGGTGATTCGCCAAAAAATAAGTCTTAATACCACTGCGATCAATGGACCGGCGCTGCATCGAATAATCCACCTCTCCACCCACGGGGCTATACTCAGGATTGAGATCATCGGTGCGATCGGTAAAGCCTCGGCCGCTACCATCATTCTGCAAGAGCTGTAGCATCGCGAGGCCCTCAGGCCACATCGAGGTGCCTGCCAGAATATCTACCTGCCCATCTTGATTAAAATCATCGGCCCACACTCGCGGTATATGCGTCACCCACTGCCCCCAATTACTGCTCTTATTTTGATAAGCGGTCCGCGCCGAAAAATACGGAAGTAGTGGATCGCCCCGCGGGGTTAGTTGATCAGTCGTCCAATCAAATAATCTGATACTAAATAAATTTCGGTCATGTTTGGTCACATCGGCAAAATCCTGCGCCGTATAGTTCAAGGGTGCACTATCGCCCACTACCAGCACGGTTGATCCATCGCCCACAAAATCCGCGGCGGTGGCACTCATGCCCCCACCCGGCACAACCAGCTCATGCGGCGTAATTAAACCAGTCGGGGTCCATGTATAATAAGGATTACGCAGGGCTGCAGGAAATAAGCTCCGAAATGGAAAAGCGGTCTCAAAGGACATGGTGACGATGGTCGGCTCGCCCCGGCGGGTGACCAATTGGGCATCGTGCGCCATCACCTGATCCGCGATCGACCCACGACGAAAATGTTGGGGACCCTCGCTCAGTAAAACCGTGCTCGGTTTAGCAATAAAAGGACTCTCATTATGGGCGAGGAAAACCAAATCTTCGATATTGTCGTGATTTAGATCGGCCACGATGAGCGTGTTACCCCCATTCGTCCGTGGTGAATCAACATAACTATCCGTTGCTATCCGCAAATGCCCATCTGTCGTTTGCTCAAGCAGGATAATATCGATGGGCATGGTGTCTGCCCCCGTGGGATTTTTCTCCCAATCCACCCCACTGTATGCCCAGGCGGTCAGCGCAATGCCCTCACTCCGCGCGGCCCCTAGCGGCAACACCGCATAGCCAGCAATAATCGGCGAAGCGGGATGATCGCTCGGCGTCGACACCGCCACCGGACTCCAGAGACCCAAGATATTAATTTTATCACTCACATCTGCCGGAATGACACTGATCGTTTTTACCTTAAGCCGCAGAGCGGTCGCGGCGGAAGCTTGCGCTGGATCTAGCGCGGTCAGTCGCAGATTGATCGTCCCACCATCACTCGCCGTCGGGGTCCCGGCCAATACTCGGGTGAGCCGATCAAAAGTAAGCCAACGCGGCAAGGGCAGCCCATTATCCAAAGCGGCCGATAAGGTTAATTGATCTCCATCCGGATCACTAAAGATATTAGCCGGAATAACGAAACGAAAAGGAGTACCTTCGCGCGCTTCTTGATCCTCGATCAGGTTAATAACCACGGGAGCGCGATTGCTTACCACGGGACTCGTGGTGCGCGGCGCCGACTGACTTTTTTGACAGCCAACTAACGCTAACAGCAACCCCAGGACCACACAGGCGCCCCCCAGATTAAGCCGTTGGACGCGATGAGCTGCACGCAAACTGATTAAAGCCAACGCAGAGCTATTTGTTCTCATGCAAAACCGTATCCACCGCGAGCCCCGCCGCTAAGAGCAGTAAATTAATCGTCGGATCCGGTGCTCCGTTTATGCGAATTAAATAATTATCAGCGCTGGTAAAAAGCTCCTGCCCGAGTCCGGTCCATTTCTTGGTGATAATACCGAGCTCAGTGTCACCGCTGAGAAAGCGAAAATTCCAACCCGACCAGTCCCCCTTCACCGTCGCAATCTCCTGCCCGTCAGCGGAGCAAACCTGGAAAACACTTCTGAAAAATGCGAATTTTGATTTGAGCCAACCCAAGGACTGACCCTGCGCATCCTTAATTTCTACCTTAGCCCGAAAGAACATAAAACTCCCGCGGCGCATTGAAAAAAGCAGCTGCTGGTCCGCGGGCTCAGCCCCAGCGTAAACCACAATTTGCGTCGGCATGATATTCTTACCGATCAACGGACGCAGATACTTAACCCAACGACTAATCTCTTCCCGGGCCTCCCCTATTTTCATTTTCGAATCTGGGTCTAAAATATCATAGCGATCACTGAGTTTGAGTAAGCCGACGTGTTCACGAACGAAGTATTGTTGGCGGTTAAGCATAAAGGAGGCGCTCATCGAAAGCGGCTCACTACGACCTGACCACCTTAAATTTCGACTACCAGCAACCACTACCACCGCCAAAAGATGCGCGGCTTTCGGCAATCTATGCCGTGCCGGCTACTCACATCAGGTGCATAGTAACTATCATCCGCTATCTCCCATGATTGCCCCCCGTGACCACGCTGCTTGGTTGCAAGGCGACGCCGCTGTCTGCCGCACCTTACCGGCGCGACTTGGAGCGCCGCGACGGATTGTTTTGCTCGGGCCACCGGGCATCGGCAAAGGAACCCAAGCGGGATTATTGAGCGCTGCCCTCGGCGCTTGCGCACTGGCGACGAGCGAAATCATCCACGGCCTTTTTCCCCCACCCGCCCTGAACCGCCGCCTGCCTGCAGATACTTTGTTGGAATTAATCAGAGCGCGCAGCCACTGCCTCACTTGTCCAGCCGGCTTCATCCTTGATGGATTTCCTCGCACCGTGGCCCACGCGGAAGCCCTCGATCATCTTCTTCAAAATAACGACTGCTCGCTCGATGCCGTCATCCTTTATGAATTGCCGGTGTCGCTTATTGTCCTGCGACTGCTCGGGCGACGAGTTTGCCCCACTTGCCAAAAAACCTATCACGTCAAAGCGCGCCCGCCACGAATTACCGGCTATTGTGACGACTGCCAAACGATGCTCACGCAGCAACGCGAGGATCGCCTCGACGCCATGCGCCTCATGCAAGGAACCCACCCGAGCCATTCACCTCGTCTGTTGGGATACTATCAAAGTCGCGGTCTCCTTGTGAAAATTTCTGCGCATGGGACTACGGAAGAAATTTTTATGCGGACCATCGACACGTTTAAAATGACCCGATCGGGTGATCATTACGCCGCTCGATAAAATTTTAGCTGATACCGCCGCTTGCCTGCAAGTGCCCCGTCGAAGGTGCGGCCAAGTCCCATAGGCTCCCCTTACTCCAGGCCTAAAGCCAAACGGCCCCACCATAATCTGTGACATATTTCCCGCTCAGCTAACCAGAAAACAGCTTCCGCGTTGCCAGCGATGCGATCGACCACTTCACTGGCATCACTTTTCTGTTCCATGCCTGCGCACCCCCAGAAGCTTTCACCAATTCCCGACCCCGCTGATCCACAGCTATTGGCGTACCTTAACCTTAAGCTACACGAGATTGGCCAGCCCAGCGTGACCCTTCCAGCGGGCGATGGACTTTCCAGTCTAGTAGACCATTTCTTAACACTTAGCCGCGAAAAGGACCGCGCGCTGTCTCGTCACCTTTGCCCCGTTGACCAGCGTATTCAGGATTTTCTTACCGACTATCTCGGAGACACTGGCCTCACCCCACGACTGCCGGCCACTACCTTGGTTCTTGATCGCCCCGGCCTAGCGCGCGCGTTGTCACTGCCTCCAGGGTGTGATGAACATCATAGCAGCATTCTTGCCTCGGTGCGCGTGCGCCAAGGCGTCCTGCACAATCCCCGCAGCGATCGCCGCACCACTTCCGGAATTTTCCACGTCGCGGAAGGCGGCCTCCCTATTCCTGATGATAAAAAGGCAGTGCCCGCGGCTGTTTTTGGTCGGCTGTTGGCTCACGCCCTCAACCCGCCGGCCGAATTGCTGCGCCTCCCTTTTACCGCCGGCGCGCCCAAACCAGCCGAGTGCTTCGTCTCGCTCCACCTTCGCCCCGTCGTCGTACCAGCCGTACCCGGTTTTAGCCCAGTGCGGGCGATGGAAACTCGTTTCTTTGTCCCAGGCGCCCTCGTCGCTAATCTGGATTTCATTGAAAGCATTTTCGGCAATGCAGGGGATCCCCATCTACCAGAAAATGACGCCGGCCTCGATCCCACTCACTGGACCGGTCACACGGGCTGTATTATTCTGGCCCCGCATCTGAATAACCTGACCAAGCGCGAGCTCGGCCTCCCCGCCCACGCCGATGCTACCGATCGGCAACGTCGCGATGGCATGTGCTGGGTCCAACCTGATGAGCTCTATAATGATGGCGGCGCCTTCAAACTTACGGCGCGCACCGCGGCGGGCGTCATTCTTACTTTCATCTCTGATAATTATTTCGGCTACTGCAAGAAAGAGGTAAAAACCCAGTTGAGCTTTGCGGCTAACTTATTGGGTGGCGCCGAAGAAGAACACGCTGGCGGCGCGATTGTTTTCCCCAGTTACGATCAAGGAGAAAACTTTCAGCTCAACCCCAACCTTCCCGAAGTAAACCACACCTTTGCTGAAGCGCTCGTTCTCCTCGGCGACCGCGCAGAGCTGCAACCAGGCGGCTGGGCCCGCGATCAAGTTTTCTCTAATATTTGTTACGTCCCCGCTGACGCCCGCTTCGATTTGCGCACTCAAATAATCAGCTGGCATGACGCCGCTGATATCGCTCAGAGCATCAAACTTTTGCCCGGCTTCACCTACGTGCTCCCCTCGGGCTATAAGGTCGAAATGTTTAAACCCGAAGCCAGCCGACGCTGGCTGTTGCGTGGTACGGCCGCGGAAGGCCTCCTCTGTCACAAACCGTGCACCGTCTCGGGCGGCGGCAAATCAGAAATTTCTAAACCCATCGCGGATGCCATGTTCACCGGCCCCGTATTCGTCAGCGACCTTGCTCACGATCTCGATGTCGTCGAAACGATTCTACAACGGGACTATACTAAACGCTTCCGCAATCCCCTCCACAACGTGGTGCGTGCTCGCGGCATATTAAGCCCCGAGCGCTCGCTCGGCTCCGTCATCAAATTGCTCAGCCGGAGCCCCGACTATACCGACGAATTCAACACTTGGCTGGCCTCGATTCCACGCTCGATCCGCGACCTCGTGCTGCACCTCAAGCGACTCTACAAACCAGAGTGGGGAGAGGACTGGCGCCAGCATTTTAGCGTCGATACCATCAATGCCCGCCCTGGCAATGAGCTCAAGTACAGCGCCGGCAAATTACTGACGCACTACCTGCGAGTCGGTTATACCCGCGAAGGCGGCTGGCGCACTTTCACTCTTCGTTCGGATTTTTTCCCTGCTGAAAAAATTCAGGTGGAAGATGATATCACCGCTTCGACGGTCGCCCCACGCGACCAAGTACCCAGCCTACCCGCCTGGGTGACCCAGCCTTCGCTTAAATTTGTTCACAACTGTGAGCTCCGCCTTTTTCAGCGACCTGATGATGCGATTGTGCGCGGCTACGATAAACGCACTGAGCGAGACTTCAGCCGAGGCGGTCATTTTTTCTCCAACTACGAGCCACTGACTCGCACCGCCGCGAATACCGTCATTGAAGACGCCCTGGGCTTCGAGGCCTTCACGGATGTGATGCAGGCTACCTTCCGCGCCTTTACCGCTGCGCGCAGCCCCGACTTCATGGTCTCGCCGGCGTTCCCTCGCTTAGTCGAAGGCAAGCCTTCAAAAAATCCGCGCTACCTTCAAGACAGGCCTGACCTCGAAGACCCTCGCGCCACCTACCTCGCGCAAACCGGTGCTCGCCTCTACCGCCGACTCACCGCGGATGCCGCGGCCCCCTTCCCGGTTGGCTCCGTGCTCGTAGGCCGCCGACTCAACCCGCCGGAGTCGGGTATTCGTCCACTCTGTGTTTTTGGCCCTATCCATTATCAAGAAGTCCCCGAGGCCTTCATGGATTTTATTGCCAGTCTCACTGGTAAATCACCATCGACCACTGGCGTAGGCTCCGAGGGAGCGCTCACCAAGGGCCCTTTCAATGCCCTTCCGCCGATTTACGATCTCAACGCCGCCCTCACTTCTTACATTCTCACGGGACTACCCGTATTTTCAACCGCCGCCGGTTGGGTGGGCCCGCATCACCGAGTTGATCACGATATCAGTCTTCTCGTTCCCGAAATCTGGTGCCGGATGACCCCCGCCGAACGCGAACCCGCTGCTTTGATTGCCGGCGGCCATCTTGAACGCTGCGAGGATTTTGATCATGACGGCCAACGCGTGCTCGCCAGCCGACTCGGCTGGCGCATCACCCCACGCTTTGTGACCACCTACTGCGGTCGCGTGCTCGGCAATCCCAGCAGCGTCTTTGACGAAGAATTTTTGCAGCCAGAAAAACAAGATCTCGCGGTGTTTGCCGACGGCGTAAGCAACATTGTCGCCGCCATGCGTCATGCTGCCCTACATTATTTCTCTGATGGCTCCATTGAGACGGCGTGCCCGCCCTTGCGCGCCCTTCTGCATTTGATGCGCGACGGCACCTGGGAAGGTCGGCCAGCCTCCGACCCACTATTCAGAGAACTCTTCACGCGCGAATCACTGCTCGCTAGCGACTGGTACCGCGATCGTCTTGAAGCGCAGCGCACGATCGATGCCCAACTCGGCGAACGTCACGCCAAGTATCTCAAGAAATTCCTCACTCGGACCAATTATGCCGATGTCGCAACGCGTCTAGAGATTAAGCAACGCCTCGCCCAAATTAACGCGGGAATCCGCGCAACGCGCGAGCCCGCCTATCTCAAAAAACTCAGTGGCACCATCGGCGCCGAACCCGCGATCGCGGCGGCGATGCTCCCGTAAGTTGAGCTGATCGGGTGCTGACGCTTTTGTAAGCGTTGCCTGAATTGAAAACTTAATTGCTCCAGGTAAGAGCAAAAAAGGCGGAGTAAAATTACTCCCTACCCCGCAGCGCCTCTAACTCTTCCCATCGCGAAAAGGCGACGGCATGTTCGCGTTCGAGCACATCAAGCCGACCTTTCACTTCCGCAAATTTCTGCGGTTCTTTTTTATAGAAAGCCGGATCAGCCAGCCGCGCGGTCAATTGCGCCTGCTCTTGCTCCAGTGCTTCGATCTTGGCCGGAAGCGTCTCTAGCTCCTTTTGCTCCTTACCAGAAAGTTTTTTAGCCTTGGGTGCGGCACCAGCGCTATTGGCGGAATTCTTTACCTTTGCGCCAGCGCCCTCGACCAGGCGAGCGCTTCCTTTGGCGGCAGCCAACGCCTGCTTCTGCTTATCGTGCTGCCAATCGGTATAGCCACCGACGTAATCGCCAATAACCCCATCGCCTTCAAATACGAACGAACTAGTTACAACCTCATCCAAAAATTCCCGATCGTGGCTAACAATTAACACCGTACCCGGAAATTCCACGAGAAGATCTTCAAGCAAATCAAGCGTTTCGACATCCAAATCATTCGTCGGCTCATCGAGCACGAGGACGTTCGCTGGCTTGGTAAACAATCGCGCCAAGAGCAGCCGATTGCGTTCACCGCCCGAGAGCACGCGCGCCGGTGTGCGGGCGCGATCAGCGGTGAACAGAAAATCTTGCAGATAACTAATCACGTGACGAGTACGCCCCTCAATCGTGACGTGCGTGTTACCATTCGCGATGTTATCGGCCACGGTTTTGTCATCCTCAATTTGCGCCCGCAGCTGATCGTAATAGACCACTTCAAGATTAGTACCGTGCTTGATATTTCCGCTGGTGGGCGCGAGCTGACCAAGGAGCAACTTGATCAACGTCGTCTTGCCCGCGCCGTTGGGCCCAATGAGACCGATTTTATCTCCGCGAATAATCGTCGTAGTGAAATCCTTCACTAGCAGCTTACCATTCGGGTAAGCAAAAGTCATTTTCTCCACGTCGACGACCTTCATGCCGCTCGGGATCGCTTCATTAACCCGCATGTTGACATTGCCGATCGTCGCCCGCCGGGCTCGGCGATCCGCGCGTAAGACATGCAATTGATTAATGCGCGCCGTCGCGCGCGAACGCTGCGCTTTTACTCCGCGGCGAATCCACTCCTCTTCTTGGGCGAGCTTTTTATCGGCGAGCGCCTGCGTCCGCTCCTCTGCCTCAAGGCGATCCTGCCGCCGCACCAGGAAGGTATCATAGTCACAATCCCAATTGGTGATAATACCGCGATCGAGCTCCACGATACGGGTTGCTAGTTTTTTCAAAAAAGCGCGATCGTGCGTGACAAAAAATAAGCCAATTTTCTCCTGCAATAAAAATTCTTCAAGCCACAGGATGGAGGCGAGATCAAGGTGATTGGTGGGCTCATCCAACAACAGCAAATCCGGCTGACTCGCCAGCGCCTGCGCCAACAATACCCGACGCTTCAAACCGCCTGACAAAGCCGAAAACTCCGCCTGAGAATCGAGTCCGACATGATTGATCAAATCCTCCAAGCGCACTTCCCGCTCCCAATCTTCTTCGTGCGCACTCGCCGAACGCAGGCCGGCTGAGACGATATCATGAACACTCCCCGTCAGATTAGCCGGAACCTCTTGGACGAGCCGGGCGAAATGAGCCCCAGGCTGACGAAATACTTGGCCGGTGTCGGATTTAATTTCGCCCACAATTAATTTCATCAGCGTGGACTTACCCGCGCCGTTACGCCCGAGCAGACAGACGCGTTCGCCACTGTTAACTTGGAAATTAACGTGATCGAGCACCGGCGGACCGCCGAAGGCATGCGAGACATCCAAAAGACTTAAAAGCGCCATGAGAACGGAAGAACGTAGGAACCAGCCCTCGGGGTGCAACCCAAAGCTCGGGGGATTTTAACTTACCCTAAAAATATTACTGATTCTGCTGCGCAACACTTTCTGGATCAGCATAAAACATTTTTACGGCTTTCAGGACCTTCTCTTCATTTAACAATCAAAAGCCAGAACTCCCGTTGACTCTATCGCCGGAGTCCGCGCATCCTGCCGCCGTGAGTGACTCCATTCAGACTCCCTGGCAAAAAACTCTTCACTGGCTGACCGCCTATGCGGGCTTTCCGGCGCGTCGACTCCCGCCCAAGGCCGAGCTCCTGCTGTTGATCGCCACCGCAGCGGCGGATGAAGACTTAGCCGTCAAAAACCCGCAGAACGGAAAAATTCCGTTTAATGCCAATTATAACGCACAGATTCGCAATTACACCGCCCAACGCCGTCGCGCACACATCAAGTGCGACAACAGTGCGAAGACTTAGGCCACCGCTGCCTCTAGGGCCGAGGTAGGGAAGAGTGATTTGACGTTTTTAGTCGGCCCCAAAAACCAATCTGCATGAGTAAACAAGTTTCTACCATGGATCCCGCGGTGCGCATTGGCCACGTTCACCTCAAAGTCGCTGACCTACCACGCGCGCTTGATTTTTATGTGGGGGTACTCGGGTTCACCTTGATGCAGCGCTTCGGGACCCAGGCGGCCTTTATTTCAGCTGGTGGCTATCACCATCACATTGGTCTTAATACTTGGACGAGTCAGGGCGGACTACCACCACCGACTGGCAGTACGGGGCTTTATCATACCGCCATCCTCTACCCGAACCGGGCCGCCCTCGCCGACGCCCTGCGCCGACTCCAAAACGCCAAGATTCCACTCGAGGGCGCGGCTGATCACGGCGTGAGTGAAGCACTTTACTTAAGTGATCCTGATCAGAATGGCGTCGAACTTTACTGGGATCGCCCCGCTGCCTTATGGCCCCGCACCCCCCAAGGAGAACTAGCGATGGTGACCGAACCGCTCGACCTCAGCTCCTTACTGTCTGCCGTCTGACGCGCTTGCAGTTGCCCTCGTGATGAAATGAGGCAGGTTATTCACCCTGCATTATTAACTCCGCATCCACTTGTCTCCTCTCCTCTCGCCAACCGCCCACGCTTCCCCAGCGCCTTCCCCGCCGATGTTTCGCGTGCGCAGCCTCACGAAACTTTACGGCGAAGGCCCGACTCAAGTCCGCGCCTTAGCGGGCGTTGATCTCGATCTTTATGCGGGCGAATTTGTCGTCCTCCTCGGTCCTTCCGGCAGCGGAAAAACGACCCTTCTCAATCAACTCGGTGGACTCGATATTCCCACCACCGGAGAAATCAGTTACCGCGATACCGACCTCACCCACGCCGATGAATCGGCACTCACTCGCTACCGGCGCAACTCGGTCGGATTTATTTTTCAATTCTATAATCTGATTCCAAGTTTAACCGCCCGCGAAAATGTCGGCCTCATCACGGAGATTGCGCGCGATCCTTTGCCGCCGGAGCAAGCCCTAGCTATGGTCGGACTCAGCGCCCGACTCGATCATTTCCCAGCCCAATTATCCGGCGGCGAACAACAACGGGTCGCGATCGCTCGCGCTATCGCCAAACGCCCCGAGGTGTTGCTCTGTGACGAACCCACCGGCGCCCTAGATGTTCGCACCGGCATCGTCGTGCTGGAAGCCCTCGAACGCGTTAATCGTGAGCTCGGCACACTCACGATTGTTATCACCCACAACGCCGTCATGGCTGACATGGCCGACCGCGTCATTCATTTTTCTGACGGGCGCGTCCTGAGCGAACATCGGAACGCCACCCGCGTCGCTCCCTCTACGTTGCGCTGGTAAATTCGCACCCGCTGTTGGCTATGCTCGCGCATCTCGATCGAAAGCTTCTCCGCGACCTACGGCGCCTCAAAGGCCAAGCCGCCGCGGTGTCACTCGTTATGGCCTGCGGCCTTGCGATGCTCATCATGGCGCGAAGCCTGATCTATTCGCTCGAATCGACTCGTGCTGAATACTATCAGACCAATCATTTTGCGGATATCGGCGCTAGCCTCAAACGCGCTCCTAATTATGTCAGCGAACGCATCCGCAGCTTACCCGGCGTTGCGACGGTTCAGACAAATCTCGCGGTACCGATTACTCTCGATCTTCTCGGACGAACAGAACCAGCGAGTGGCCTCGTGCGCTCTCTGCCAGATGTCGGCGCCCCTGAGCTAAATCGCCTTTTCCTCCGCCGGGGTCGCTGGCTATCCCCGAACTCTCGTGGCGAGATTTTGGTCAGTGAAGCTTTTGCGCAAGCTAACAACCTCAATCCCGGCGACACCCTAACCGCATTGCTCAACGGCCGGCGCCAAGCTTTCCGCATCGCCGGGATTGTACTCTCACCGGAATATATTTTTGAGTCACGCCCTGGCGCCGCCCTGCCGGATGCCCGCACCTTTGGTATTTTCTGGATGCCCTACAAGGAAGTGGCCACCGCCTGGGACCTTTACGGCGCTTTTAACCGCGTGGCTCTCACGCTCGCACCTGGCGCCCACGCCCAAGCCGTTATCGCCGACCTCGACCGCCTGCTGCGCCCTTACGGCGGCCTCGGGGCCATGGGTCGCGAAGATCATCCCTCCCATATCCGCATCACTGATGAAATTCGGGTACTCACTATTCTTTCCATTGGCTTTCCCGTGATCTTTTTAGGCGTAGCGGCCTTTATGACTAATGCGGTGCTCAGCCGCCTGCTGTCGCTCCAACGCGAGCAGATCGCGATCCTCAAAGCCTTCGGCTTCACGAATTATCAAATCGTCATCCATTATTTAAAATTCGCTTTTGTCATGGTGGCCACAGGCGTACTAGGCGGGGTCATCGGGGGCATTGGCCTCGGCCACCAGCTCGTGGACATGTACCAACTTTTCTACCGCTTTCCCGATCTGCATTTCCGACTCGATCCCATTGCCGTCGGGATTGCCCTCACCGTTGGACTCAGCGCAGTCACACTTGGCGTATTAGGCGCCGTCCGCAAAGCGGTGCAGCTCCCCCCTGCTGAGGCGATGCGCCCCGAACCACCCGCTCATTTTCGTCCGGCCTTCATTGAGCGAATCGGCCTAGCCACATTTCTCTCCCATTCTTTCCGCATCGCGCTGCGCAATCTTGAGCGACGTCCCACCCAAGCCCTCTTCACCATCACGGGCCTCGCCCTCGCCACCGCGTTGATGATTATGCCGAACACCTTCAAGGCGGGGATCAGCGAGGTACTCGATTTCCAGTGGGATGTCGTGCAACGTCAGGATCTCAATCTTGTATTGGTTGAGCCTTCTTCCGCTCGACTCGCTCATGAATTAGCTCAATTGCCGGGCGTCATGAGCTTGGAACCCGCCCGCAATTCTGCCGTGCGGGTACATTTCCAGGGACGCAGTCGCCAAATTGGACTGCGCAGTCTCCTGCCCGGTGGGCGTCACAGCCGCGCCATCGATAGCGCTGGGCACGAAATCTACGCACCGCCGCACGGCGTAATCCTATCGGCCAAATTAGCCGATGTGCTGGGCGCGAAAATTGGCGACACCATTATGCTCGAGGCCCTCGAGGGCCGTCAGCCCATTAGCCCTATGCCGATCGTGGCTCTAGCTGAAGATTTTACCGGTATTGCGGCTTATATGGATCTCCAGGCTATTAATCGTTTTCTCGGGGAAGGTGATGTCATCACCGGCGCTAGCATCGGCCTCGATTCAGCCCAACGCGCCAACTTCCTTGCCGCGCTCAAAGAAATTCCGCGAGTCAGCTCCGTCGCCATCAAAGAAACGATGCGGCAAAGTTTCCGCGAGACCACCGCCACCAGCATGGGGCTACTGCAGAGTATTTATTTAACCTTCGCCGTCATCGTGGCGTTTGGCGTCATCTACAACAACGCTCGGATCTCTCTCGCCGAACGGGCCCGTGAACTTGCCACTCTACGGGTCATCGGCATGACCCAGCGTGAAGTGGGCGCTATTCTGGTCGTAGAATTAGCGATTCTTTCAGTGCTCGCTGTCCCCCTCGGTCTTATTCTCGGCACGAGTCTGACCACCTTAATTGTCGGCTCCGTCAACACCGAGACCATCCGCTTGCCGCTCGTTTTCACGCTCTACACTTACACTTACGCCATCGTTGTCGTGCTGATCGCCTCCACGCTTTCGGCCCTCTTCGTTTTGCGTAAACTCAAACAACTCGATCTCATCGCCACCCTCAAAGCACCCGAATGATATCCGGCACCCGCCCAATTTCGCGAACCAATCACTCGCTCACATTTGCGATTTTTCAGTGCTACGTGCAGACTACAACCTGAGACCGATTGCATTTTCAGCCCAACTTATTTTCCTCAAGCCTTTCTCATTTGTTCATGAATTCCCCCACTTCTATCGCTAAAAAAGCGCCGGTATTTCGCTGGCTACCTTACGTCGGTGTCGGCGCGCTTGTGGCTTTACTCGCCTTAGGGCTGCGCCCCCAACCGGTCACGGTGGAAACAGCCCGCGCCATCAACGGTCCCCTCCGCGCCACGGTGAGTGAAGAGGGCAAGACGCGCATTCGCCAACGCTACGTGGTCTCTTCTCCAGTCACCGGACAATTGCGGCGCGTACCCTTTAAGCCCGGCGCAGAAATTACGGCAGCCTCCATTGTCGCTGTTATCGAACCACTCGCCGCTTCGCCCCTCGATCCGCGCAGTCGTGCCTTAGCGGAAACGCGCCGCACCGCCGCCACCGCGGCCCTCGAAAAAAGTCGCACCGCGCACGCTCTTGCTACCAACGAACTTCGCCGCATGACGCAGATGTTTGCCGATAAAACAGTTTCGCCGCAGGACCTCGAAACGATTCAATTACGTGAAACAGCCGCAGCTCGTGATCTCATCACCACTGAGGGTGCGTTACGGTCTATTGAGACCGAATTAGCGGAGACCGCTCTCGGCAGTGGCACGTCCCTCGTTGAAGTGCATGCGCCAAACACCGGTCGGGTCCTGCACGTATTCGAGGAAAGCCAACGTCCGATCACCGCCGGCACCCCGATTCTAGACGTGGGTGATCCGCGCGATCTGGAAGTGGTCATTGAACTACTCTCTCGCGACGGCGCGGCGCTTACTCCAGGCACTCGGGTTGAGCTTGAGCAATGGGGCGGCCCCCAACCACTGGAAGCGCGGGTACGACTCGTCGAGCCCGCCGCCTTTACAAAAATTTCTGCACTTGGGGTGGAAGAACAACGCGTCAACGTGGTCGCGGATATTATTACCCCTCTCACCGCTCGACCAACGCTTGGCGATAATTTCCGCGTCGAAGCCCGCGTTGTGATTTGGGAAGAGCCTCAGGTGCTCAAAGTACCGGTGTCAGCGCTGTTTCGTCAGAATAATAATTGGGCCGTGTATGCCCTTCGCCACGGCCGCGCCGTACTGATTCCCGTGCAAATTGGGCGCTCAAGTGGGATTGAGACCCAAGTGCTCACGGGATTAAACGCGGACGACGAAGTCATTCTCTACCCAGGTGATCGCATCACAGACAATCAGCGAGTCCATCCGGTTAAAATCTAGTTTTTTCGGGCTGGCTTCCCCCCAGTCAGCCGGCAATTTCAGCGGGCATGCACCCCGCCCCGGCGCCTGAAGCGACTCGCCTCAGCGAAATCTCCCCGCAGCAATGGAAATCCGGCATCGCCGCATGGTTAGGTTGGTTGTTCGACGGTTTAGAATTGCACCTCTACACCCTCGTCGCCGCTCCGTTAGTGGTGCACTTGCTGGGTGTCGCGAGCGCGGCTGATCCCGCCGTCAAAGAAAAGAGCGCCTACATTCAAGCGGCGTTTCTCGTTGGTTGGGCGATCGGCGGAGCTTTTTTTGGCCGCCTCGGCGATCTACTCGGGCGCAGTCGCGCCCTGGCTCTGACCGTTTTAACTTATGCGTTATGCACCGGCTTGTGCGCTTTTGCCCAAACGTGGTGGCAACTCATGATTTTTCGTTTTGTCGCTGCCTTAGGGATTGGTGGCGAATGGGCCGTCGGGGCTTCACTGCTCGCGGAAACTTGGCCCCGCGCCTGGCGCCCATGGCTCGCCGCCGTTCTGCAAAGTGGCGTTAATTTAGGGATTCTTATCGCCGCCGCTGTGGTCTGGCTGCTCGCCCAACTACCGCACCCACCGGCCGAACGTTACGTATTTCTCGTCGGAGTTTTACCCGCGCTTTTAGTTTTCTGGATCCGCCGCCACGTACCAGAGCCAGCCACGTGGCAACGTGCCGAAGAAAGTGTGCAGCATAAAAATCCTGGGGTCCGTGATCTTTTCCGCGGAGCACTCGCCCGGACCACCTTCCATGTCACCGGGGTATGTGCTCTCAGTCTATCCGCTTGGTGGTTATTCATTTTCTGGCAATCACAGCATTTACGAAAAATCCTCGCCGCTGCTAATACTCCCGCCGCGGAAGTTGGTCGACTCATTCCCAGCGCATTTTTTGTCATGATTGCGGTTTCGATTGTTGGAAATTATTTTGCCGGCTGGCTCGCGACCCGCATCGGCAATCGTCGCTCCATCGCCCTCATGTTCTGGGCCCTCTTTGCCAGCATGGCCGGTGCCTTCATGGTCCCGCGGGGCTTCGGGGAGCTCGCCTGGTTCTGGATTCCCTTAGTCGGATTTTTCTCCGGGGTATTTGGTCTTTTCACGATGTATCTACCGCCGCTCTTCCCCGTGCTGCTTCGCACCACGGGCGCAGGCTTCTGCTACAATATCGGTCGCCTCGCGGCAGCCGCTGCTTCCATTATTTTTGGATGGGCTGCCCCTGTGGGTGATTTCCGACTCGCCCTGCTCGCCTCTAGCTTTCTCGCCCTCGGCGCCGCAGTCTGGGCTTGGTGGCTTCCCGAAAAAACTTTAGAAGCCTGAGTATCCCCGCGCCGTGATGCGCCCGAGATTCGCCAAATACACCGATAACTTAAGATTACCACTATGCTTAAATACGATCGCCCCCTCCACTGTATCTCGAGCGCCCTCCTCCTTCTGCTCATCGTTTCGCTGGCCCGCGCCGCTGATGTAAATCCCACTCAAGATCGAGCTGACCATTTCTTGACGCTGGTTAACTCAAGCTACCAGGCGATGGTCACGCTTGAATCTAATGCCGTTTGGAACGCTGCGACTGATGTATCTCCAGTGCACGATGCCTCGGCCGAAACCGCCGGCAAGGCGCGCGCTGCCTTCCTCGGCAATCCCACCATTATCAACGAGACCAAAGCCCTCCTACTCAAACGCCGCGATCTCAACGCACTCACCGTGCGCGAGCTTGAGCAACTGTTACTCAACGCAGCCGAAGGGCCGATGACTAATCCGCAGCTTGTCAGCGCTCGCATCGCCGCTGAAGTTGCGCAGGCTTCCACCCTCAACAGCTTCGAGTTCAAACTCAACGGTCAGTCCATTACGGTAAATGCTATCGATCAACTGCTCAACGAAAGCACTGATTTACAAGCGCGTCAGGCTGTGTGGGCCGCTTCCAAAGAATCAGGCAAAGCCTTAAAAGCGGGCCTAATCAAGTTGCGCGACCTTCGCAACGGCGTCGCCCAAGAGCTAGATTACCCTGACTACTTCGCCCTCCAAGTTGCCGGCTATGGCATGACCACGGAAGAGATGTTGCAGCTGAATGCGGACTTCATGCGCGATCTTCGGCCCCTCTATTTGCAACTCCATACGTGGGTGAAATACAAGTTAGCCGAAAAATATCACCAGCCAGTACCCCGACGCATTCCGGCGCATTGGCTCAATAATCGCTGGTCCCAGGAATGGGGCGGCCTCGCCGATGGCGCTGATCTGACAATATTTTTTAAAGATCGCTCGCCTGATTGGATCGCACACAGCGCTGAAAAATTTTACGTCGGCCTAGGCTTTGCGCCCCTGCCCGCATCGTTCTGGACCAAATCGGATCTTTTCCCGGTACCCGCGGGCAGCCCACGCAAAAAAAATACCCACGCCTCCGCATGGCACCTGGATTTGAATGACGATGTGCGTTCGCTCCAAAGCATTGAAGCCAATCCCTGGTGGTTTACCACCGCTCATCATGAGTTTGGCCACATCTATTATTTCAATAGCTACACACGCCCTGAAGTTCCCATGCTGCTGCGGACGGGAGCCAACCCTGCTTTCCATGAGGGCTTCGGTGAATTAACAGCCCTAGCTGCAGGCATGGCCCCTTACCTGAAATCACTCGGCGTCTTACCAGCTAATTTCAAAGTCGACGAAAATGCCTTCCTGCTTAGCAACGCCCTCGCCCCCGGCATTCCCTTCATGTTCTGGTCCTCTGGCGTGATGGCTCACTGGGAAGCCGATATCTACGCCAAACACCTGCCCGCCAATCAATGGAATCAGCGCTGGTGGCAATACGTACGTGATTTTCAAGGAGTCGAACCCCCGAGCGAACGCAGCGAAGAGTGGTGCGATGCAGCAACGAAAACGCATATTAACGACACTCCCTGTTATTATTATTCCTACGCCATCGCGCAGGTTTTTAAATATCAACTCAACGACTACATCGCCAAAAATATTCTGCACCAGCCACCGCAAAGCTGCAATTATGCTGACAATAAAGCGGTCGGAGATTTTCTGCGAAAAATCATGGAACGCGGTAAAACTGAAGACTGGCGCAAAATCCTCAAAGAGGCCACGGGCGAAGAACTTTCTACGCGCGCCATGGTAGAATATTATCAACCGCTGATGCGCTGGCTCGAGCAAGAGAACCGGGGTCGGCCCATCGGTTGGGAATAAGCGGGTTCCCCAGGCCCTACCTTCCCTGGCCCCTAGTAAAGCCGGCGTTGGCTAAACTGCCGTGGCAGAAGCTTCTGCGCGCTCCTCCTAATTACGGCTGGCATTAGGTGATCAAATCTCAATCCGGCGCCTCCTTATATTTCACTTATACCCCTCGTTGCTCAGTCTTTTTTTGCTAAATAAAAAAATCATAAAGTTCAGCAACCGCAGACTTTACCTGCTGATTTAATGAGCGCAGAGTGTCCCGATGGTCAGCCCAATTCCTCCCTCCTCCGCTAGCGCGACCGCTCGCTCTAACGCTCCTCTTTTCACTATTCCCGACGTCGTCATTCGGCTCGCCGGTAATTCTCAAGACGGCATTCAGGCCGTCGGCGGTTTTCTCGCCCGCCTCGCCGGGCGCTCCGCCCAGGAGGTCATGACTTACATGACCATCCCCTCCACGATTTCGGGCGGGCCTTCCATTTTCCAAGTGCGCATCGGTTCCGGCGAAATTCTTTCGGCCGGAGATCGCGCTGACGTGCTCGTTGCTTTCTACCAGCACAGTTATGAAAGCCACCGCTCTTCCCTGCGGCCCGGCGGTGTGCTGCTTTACGACTCCGACCACGTCACCCCGAACCCCGATGATAAAGAAATCACCGCGGTCGGTATTCCCATGACGAGCGCTACGGTCGAAGCCGTCGGCGGCTCTAGCAAAGAAAAGGGGAAAAATATTTACGTCCTCGGCTTGCTCGCCCGCATGTTCGACCTCGATGTACCTAAGCTTAGCCAGCTCATTAAAGAGCGCTTTGGCGGCAAAAATGAGGACATCGTTCGCAATGCCCTCCTCGCCTTCGACGCCGGCTACGCCTACCCCGCAGAAAATCTGGCGCATATTCTTTTCCGTCTCGAAACACCGACCCCCACAGTGGGCGGGCGCCCCCAAATCACCACCGACGGCAACACCGCTCTCACCTACGGCCTCATCGCTGCTGGCGTACGCCACGGAGCCGGCTACCCCATCACGCCGTGGTCCTCTATTATGGAGACGCTGCGCACCGAATTGCCCAAATACGGCGGCATCTTCGTACAATGCGAAGACGAAATTGCCGCGGCCTCAACCGCCCTCGGCTTCTCCTACGGTGGCAATCTCGCAATCACCGGTAGCTCCGGCCCAGGTCTCTCTCTTAAGATGGAAGCTCTCGGCTGGGCCACCATGGCCGAGCTGCCACTCATCGTCATCAATGTGCAGCGGGGCGGCCCTTCCACCGGCATGCCGACGAATATCGAGCAAAGCGATTTACTCCAAGCCATCTACGGCAGCCATGGCGATTGCCCTCGCGTCGTGCTCGCGCCAAAAAATGTCGAAGACTGCTTCTACATCGCGCTCGAGGCTTGCCGCATTGCTCGCGAATTTAGCACCCCGGTCATTATTCTCACCGACCAAGCGCTCGCGACTCGCATTGAAGCATTCGACGAACCCGATCTCCCCAAACTGATGATCGAGCAAAAGCCCGACCTCAGTCCGCGTGACGCTAGCTTCAAGCCTTACCCGCTCGATCAAGCCCAACGGCACGCTCCTCCAGGGTCCGTCATCGGCTCAGGCAAATATCCAACCGTCACGGGCCTGGAGCACGACGAGCATGGCCATCCTTCAGCCAGCCCTGCGATGCACACCAAAATGACGATTAAGCGCCGGGAGAAAATCAAGTCCGTCGCCACAACCTTCCCTGCACCTGAGTTGTTTGGCGATCAGTCCGGCGATGTCTTGCTCATCGGCTGGGGCTGCACCTACGGCCCCATCAGAGAAGCCCTCGGCCGCCTCCGCGGCGCTGGCGCCACCGTCGGCCATATCCAAATTCGACACATCCACCCACTCGATGGTGGTCTCGAAGAAATTTTTGCCCGCTACCGCCATATTCTCGTCGTCGAAATCAACGACGAGGGTCTCTACGGTTACGGTCAATTGGCGACCTTACTGCGTTCCCGTTATTGCAATCCGGCCATCAGCAGTATCACCAAGACGGACGGTCTGACCTACAAGGTTAGCGAAATCGTCGAACGCGTCGCGGTAAAACTCGGCCTCGCCGATACCACCGTCGGCATGCGGAAACTAAGCCTGCTCGCCTCCGCTCTCCCCACTCAGAAATAACCCGCGCCCTTTAGCTCTAAATATAAATTTATGTCCGCTCCCACTCTTTCTCCCGCCGTCAGCTCAGCGCCAGGGACTCCTCGCGCTCCCCTCACTAAAAAAGTCCTCGTCGCCGACCACCCTACGTGGTGCCCCGGCTGCGGCGATTTTGCCGTACTCGCCTCTTTTTATAAAGTTCTCGAGAAACTTAATTATCCGCAGGAAAAAATTGTCACGTTCGCCGGCATCGGCTGCTCCTCCCGCTTCCCCTATTTCGTCAATACGCACGGCGGCCACTATATTCACGGCCGCTCCCTGCCTTTTGCCGCTGGTATCAGCCTCGGCCGCGATGATCTTCATGTTTTTGTGTTTGGCGGCGACGGCGACGGCTTCTCCATCGGCGGTAATCACCTCGTTCACACCGCACGGAAAAATCCACGCATGACGTATGTCATTATGGATAATTCAGTTTATGGTCTGACCAAGAAACAAACCTCCCCGACCTCGCCCATCGGCTTCAAATCTAAGACCGATCCATGGGGCGCTTTTGATCAACCAATCAATCCAATGCGCACGCTGATTAATAGCGGAGCCACCTTCATCGCCCGCAGCCATGCCACGCAAGTGAACCACATGGTTGAGATGATGCATCGTGCCGCGCTGCACGACGGCTTCTCGGTGGTAGAAATCTTGTCGGAATGCGTGGAATTCTTTGAAGGCGCCTTCGACGCCTCGATTCCTCGCAAGGGCGGTTCATTCCAAACGATTGACCTGAAGAAAAATGACGGTTCGGCCGAAGATGCCGCCCGGCACGATCCCACCGATGAGCTTGCGGCCCTCCGCCTCGCACTAGATCCTTGGCCCGGCAAGTTCGGTATTTATTACGAAAATAAAAGCCGCCCGACTAAGAATGCTCTCGAGCAAAAACTGATCACCAACACCCGGGAAAAGACCAAAAACGCCAGCGATCTTGAATTGCTGTCGAAGACCTTTGCCCGCATGCGCTGAAGTATTTCCTTCCACGCCAGCACCCTCGCCCCGCCTCATCCGCGGGGCTTTTTGTTGGCCACGCACCAGGGGTCTGCTAGCTCTACCAACATGGCGAAAGTTTATTTTTACTACTCGGCAATGAACGCGGGCAAATCGACGGTACTGCTTCAGTCGAGTTATAATTATCATGAGCGCGGCATGCGCACGCTTCTCTTTATGCCAGCCATCGATACCCGGGCCGGACTCGGCCGCGTTAAATCTCGGATCGGGCTCGAAGCAGAGGCAATTACGCTCCAGCCCGACGATAATATTTTTACGCACGTCTACACCGAACACACCACGCCACGAGGCGGCACCGAACCGCAAGCTGTCGCCTGCGTCCTGATCGACGAAGCCCAATTTCTCACCCGCCGCCAAGTTGAACAAGTCACCGATATCGCTGATCAACTCAACATCCCCGTGCTTTGCTACGGCCTCCGTACAGATTTCCAAGCCCAGCTTTTTCCCGGCAGCGCTGCCCTTCTAGCTCTAGCGGATAGCCTGATTGAATTAAAAACTATTTGTCACTGCGGTCGCAAAGCTACCATGAACCTTCGCATCGGCCCCGATGGCCGGGGCGTGCAAGAGGGTGAACAAGTTGAGATCGGCGGCAATGACCGCTACGTGGCAATGTGTCGCCGGCATTTTAAAGCCGCCCTCGCTCCCGCTTAAGTCCCAAGGACAAGCCGCGGCCAAAAATAGCCAAGGGATGCGTAGTGTCAGAGCTTTGCAGCTAAGAGCCCACCACCCATGCTTTGGCCTAAGCTTGCATCCATGAATTTACCTAACGCCAACTGGGCGGCAGGCGCGGTTACTGCCGCCGAAGCCGTCGCTCCGATTCAGAGCGGGGCAAATATCTTCATTCATGGTGCTGCGGCCACCCCCACTGCCCTCATTGAAGCGCTCGCCGCCCGCCGTGACCTCGAAAATGTGCGGATCTATCATCTCCACACCGCGGGCCCAGCCCCTTTTGCGGCGCCTGGCCGTGAACGTGAATTTCGCTCCGTCTCACTTTTTACCGGCCCACCCTTGCGCGCGGCTGTCGCTGAAGGGCGCGCTGATTACATCCCTATTTTCCTTTCAGATATCCCCAGTCTTTTTCTCTCAGGCCAAGTTAAACTTGATGTGGCCTTACTCACCCTCTCGCCTCCCGATGCCCATGGTCATTGCTCCCTTGGCACCTCCTGCGATGGAGCTAAGGCGGCGGCCGAAACCGCCGAATCAGTCATTGTTGAATTCAATGCATGCATGCCGCGCACCCACGGCAATAATCTGGTACCCTTAAATCGGGTTCATCATTTTACCCTGACTGATCGCCCCCTTGCCGAGCATCACCTCGAAGCCCCCGGTGAAATTGATACCCGCATCGGCGAACTCATCGCCCATTTAGTCGACGACGGCTCGACTCTCCAAATGGGGATTGGCGCTATTCCTGATGCGGCGCTGGCGCGAATGTTTAACAAGCATGACCTCGGTGTTCACACCGAGATGTTTTCCGATCGTGTCGTTGACCTAGTTGAAGCTGGCGTCATCACGAACCGTTTTAAAAAAGTGGGCACAGGCCGGATCGTCACGAGTTTTATCAACGGGACTAAGCGGCTCTACGATTTTGTGGCAGATAATCCCTTGGTGAATTTTTATCCCTGCGACTGGACTAACGATACCGCAATTATACGAAAAAATCCCAAGGTGGTAGCAATCAATTCGGCGATTCAGATCGATCTTACTGGCCAGGTTTGCGCCGATTCAATCGGCCATCACATTTTTTCTGGGATTGGCGGACAAATGGATTTTATTCGCGGCGCCGCACTTTCACCGGGGGGCAAACCGATCATCGCTCTGCCATCGCGCGCCATGGGGGGTAAAGTTTCTCGGATTGTTTCCGAACTAAGTCCCGGGGCTGGAGTTGTCACCACTCGCGGCCACGTGCATTGGGTCATCACGGAATATGGCGCGGTCAACTTGCATGGGCGCACCTTGCGTGAGCGCGGGGAGGCCCTCATCAGCATCGCCCATCCTGATTTTCGTCCAGGTCTGCGAAGCGAACTTGCCAAACTACGCCATTTCACGATGAGCTGAGGGTCAACCCCCTCATGCTCTTGCCCATCGCCTCACTGCTTATCTTCATCGGCACCTACACTCCGCCCAAAGGAGAAAGTAAAGGTGTCTACTCTCTCCAGTTCAACTCCACCACGGGTGAACTCAGCACTCCCGTGCTGGCCGCAAAATTATCTAACCCAACTTTCCTCGCGCTACACCCAAATGGCCGCGTGATTTATGCCTTGAGCGAAAGCGATACGGTACGCGGAAAACCCGGCGGCGGGGCAACCGCGTTCAACATCGATGCCCATACAGGCCTACTGACGCTCCTCAATCGGCAACCCAGCGGTGGCGTAGGTGGTGCGCACCTCGGACTCGATCCGGCCGCCACGACCCTCCTACTCGCTAGTTATAGCGGCGGGCAGGTAACCTCCTTCCCCCTCGCAAACGATGGCCAAATTAAACCCCCAGCGGGGACACAGATCCTGACTGGAATCCTGGGGCCGCATCAAAGCCGCCAAGATAAACCTCACCCCCACTCAGTAACCGTTTCCCCCGATGGCCGCTTCGCCTATCTCTGCGATCTCGGCCTTGATAAAGTATTTTGCTACGAACTGAAGTCAGCAACGATGACTCCCGCCGGCGATTTCCCCACAGCGCCAGGCGCGGGCCCTCGCCATAGTAAATTCTCCACTGATGGAAAGTTTTTCTACGTTATCAATGAGCTGGATAGTACCATCACGACTTTCACGTGTACGCCTGCGACCGGCCACTTAAGCAATCCTCATACCGTCTCAACATTGCCCAAGGATTTTACCGGCGAAAATACCTGCGCTGAGATTCGTCTACACCCCAATGGACGCTTTGTTTATGGCTCCAACCGCGGTCACGATAGCCTCGCCGTTTTTGCCCGCGATCCTCGCAATGGATCCTTACAGCCTATCGAAATTGTTCCCTGCGGAGGTGCGCATCCCCGCAATTTTGCGCTATCACCTGATGGCGCTTGGCTGATTTGCGCCAATCGCGACAGCAATAATCTCGTCGTCTTCAAAGTTAATCCTGAGACCGGCCGGCTAACCGCCACTGGCCAAACCGCCACCGTCCCGATGGCCGTCTGCGTTCTCTTTACTTCCATCAATTAAAGTCCTGCGATCCGGCGGCGCCCACCCACCGCGCGCTCCTGTCCGTCAAAAAGCCGCCACCCCATCCGTCGGTAAACGCGGCGGACGCAGATTAAGCACCAGGTAATAACTGGCGACAGCCCACCCAGCGCAGAACAGTAAAAACCAATCACCGTGCTGCGCATAAAAACTCAATCGGTCACGCCAGCGAAGATCACGCGTCACGTCGAGCGTCTGGTATCCACGAAAATAAATACTGCCTTTTTCATTAAGGAGTGTCGCCCGGATATTGCCAAATTCGTCAATCCATCCGCTCCAGCCACTATTGCCGCACCGTAAGACCGGGCGCCGGGTCTCTACCGCTCGCAGGACGGATGAGGCCGCATGCTGATAAGCAGCCCCGCCCTCGCCGAACCAAGCATCGTTGGTCAACACGGCCAACATTTCGGCGCCCGCCAACGCGCTCTCACGTGCAAATTCAGGAAAAATGTCCTCATAGCAAATCAGCACGCCCACCCGCACCTGATCGGATCTCACCGGCACCAGCAAGGGTCGCGCCTCCGTGCCGCGCTGAAAATCACCCCCAATCGGCACTAATTTATCCAGCCATCCCAAGATCGGTCGCAGCGGAATATATTCCCCGAAGGGCACCAACTTGCGCTTTGCGTAGCCTTCCCGCGCCACGCCTGCCAAGGGCTCAACAACGAAGGCCCCGTTATACCACAAAATTGGCTCGGTCGCTGAGCCCAGCGCGGTGTAGACCGTGCCTACGAGTAATGGCCGTCCTGCTCGCTTGGCGACGGAGGCCAACCACGGCTCAACATTGGCGTCACGAAATAGCGGCCATGGCACCACCGACTCCGGCCATAAGATAAAATCCCCTCGCCCCGCCTTTTGCGCCTCAAAGGTTACCTGTTCGATCGTCTGCAAAACCTCCTGCGCACGGGCGCTATCCCATTTTTCATTTTGCGGGATGCCTGGTTGCACCAGAGTTATTCGCGCCAATTTCTGCCGTTGCGCCCCCATGGTCTCAGCTAAAAAGGGAAATGAGGCCGACACCAATAACATCAAGGCGACCATGAACTCTGGACTACGTTTTCGCAGGCCTGAGAATCCCTCGTAAAAAATGCGGTGCGCATAGGCGGCGCCGGCTAAATTGAAATAAATTAAAATAAAAGATACCGACCAGGCCCCCGCATAGGCTGCACTCTGCAATACCAGCGGCCGTTGCCACTGACTAGCCGCGAGTGTCAGCCACGGGAAGCCCCCGAAAATTACTGTTCGCAGCCACTCAAGCATAACCCACAGCGCCGCCAACCCTAGCAAGGCGATGATCCGCACTGCCGCCTGATGGCCGCGTAAACGCGGCACTACCCACCATACGGCCAAATACCAACTCCCGATTAAAAGCCCGACGAAAGATCCTAATAAAAGCGGCCCTAGCACTGTCACATGGTGCAACCAACCAAGTAACGCCACCCACGCTACCACCTGCGCCGCTAGCACCGTCCGCGCGTAAATCCAAAAAGACGGACGGCGGTACGCCCACAACACAGCAGGGATAGCGAAAGCATAGCCGGCATCGCCAATATTGATCGGGGGGAAAGCCGCGAAAGTTAAAAATGCCGTGAGCCCAAATACCGCCAAGCTCCAACCCAAATGCGGCCGCCGCTGCCAAAGCGTCAGCCTCGGCTCATAGGGATCAAGCGCGGGAATCGGCGCAACCGTCATGGGACTTAGGCAGCCCCGTGGCAATTTTTGTACTTCTTTCCGCTACCACACGGACACGGATCGTTGCGACCCACCTTCGGGGTATCGCGGCGGATCGTGACCGAAGGAAGCTTCACTTCGCTCTCAGCAGGCGCGGCATTCGCACCCGCTGGGCTCGCATCCGCTTGCACCGCCGAATTAAGGGCAGTGGGCCCTGAAGCCGGACCTTGTAAACGAGCCGAGCGCGAGAGAATTGAAAAAAGATTTTCGAAGGCGTCCCGATTAGTAGCAGATCGGAAAAGGCTCGTGCAAATCTGCAGACGAACATTGTTCATCAACTCTTCAAAGAAACGGAAGGCCTCGCCCT
This sequence comes from uncultured Verrucomicrobiota bacterium, assembly GCA_903856725.1. Classification (GTDB taxonomy): domain Bacteria; phylum Verrucomicrobiota; class Verrucomicrobiia; order Opitutales; family Opitutaceae; genus Lacunisphaera. The sequence continues at coordinate 25,465 of CAIOCT010000019.1, read as the reverse complement.
TGTATTCTGAAAGCGGATCTTTTTGCCCATAACTGCGCAGTCCGATTGATCGACGCAATTCCTCCATTTCGGTCAAATGCTCCTGCCAGTGATGATCGATAGCATTGATCACGATGTAACGCTCCAAGCCCCCCAAAGCCGCTGGATCTTCGACCGATTCCTTTAGCGCGTAAGCCTTGCTGATGCGCTCGACCAACTGCTTGAGCAAGCTATCAAAATCTGCGCGCTCAGAAATTTCTGTTACCTTGGCACTGACGGGGAAATGAGAATTAAGCCAACCAATGAGGCTTTCAATATTAGCTGCAGTCGCACCGCCTTTTTCACCAAAACCGGCTGCTTCTAATCGCGCGGCCAACTCCTCTTCGATCATTTCAAAAATAACTTCCTTGGGGCGATCACTGTGCAGCGCACCATTGCGAATACCATAAATCACTTCGCGCTGCTTGTTGAGCACATCATCATATTGCAACAAGCGCTTTCGCTGAGAAAAATTCTGCTGCTCTACTTTCTTCTGCGCCGACTCAATGGAGCGATTGAGTAACGAATGCTCCAACTCTTCGCCTTCCGCCATGGCCCCTTCCATGATCCGCGAGGCAATGTTCCCTTGCAGGAAAAGTCGCATGAGATCGTCTTCCAGCGAGAGGAAAAATTTAGTCGCCCCAGGATCGCCCTGCCGAGAGCAACGACCACGTAATTGTCGGTCAATTCGTCGAGATTCGTGGCGTTCGGTGCCCACCACAAAGAGTCCGCCTAATTCGCGCACCCCTTCACCCAGCTTAATATCAGTGCCGCGACCCGCCATATTGGTGGCAATCGTGACTGAACCCTTATGCCCAGCGCGGGTCACAATCTCCGCTTCCTGCTGGTGAAATTTAGCATTCAGCACGGTATGAATGACGCCAGCGCGCTTGAGCATACGACTCAAGACCTCCGATTGCTCAACCGTCACCGTACCCACAAGCACAGGCTGACCACGCGCTTGCGCTTCCTGAATTTGCTTAACGACTGCGGCGTACTTATCGCGCCGGGTCTTAAAAATTGAATCGTTCCGATCAATGCGGATACACGGCTGATTCGTCGGAATTTGAGTCACCGAGAGCTGATATATTTCACTAAACTCTGTCGCTTCCGTCTCCGCGGTACCCGTCATGCCCGCTAATTTTTCGTACATTCGAAAATAGTTCTGGATGGTCACGGTCGCGTACGTGCGAGTCTCACGCTCAATATTAACATTCTCTTTCGCTTCAACGGCTTGATGCAGACCATCCGACCAGCGTCGTCCCGTCATGATACGCCCGGTGTTTTCGTCGACGATCACTACCTTGCCATCCTGCACGACATACTCGACGTCGCGTTCGTAGAGTGAATAGGCCCGCAACAATTGCGATAGCGCGTGAATATCTTCTGAGACCACCTCATACCGCTGCTGCGCCGCTCGCTTGGCTTGCTCTTTTTGTTCAGGCGTCTGCGTCGTATCCTTTTCGATATCGATAAAAATAGTGGCGAGATCTGGCAGCACGAAAGCGTCTCGATCATCCGGCCGCAGCTTAGTCCGGCCCACTTCGGTCAAATCGGCTTGATGATTCTTTTCGTCGATCGTGAAGAAAAGTTGCTCCTTGTATTTGTAGAGCTCGTCTTTGTTAAAATCACTGTGCATCTCGACGTCTGTTTTATCGAGCAGCTTACGCCATTCTGGATTTTCTTGCAGCCGGAGAAGTTGCTTATTCTTCGGCATACCCAATTTAACCTGGAGCATTTTCATTGCCGCGTCTTGCCGCTGCTCGGGAGTTGCCTCAGCCTTAGCGAGAATATCGCCGGCTTCCTTCACGAGATTATTGATCTGCCGCAATTGGGCACTGACCAACTCTTCCACGCCAGGCCGCAATCGGGTAAAGGGTTGTTCGCGCTCAATCGGCGCGGGCCCTGAAATAATGAGAGGCGTGCGCGCCTCATCGACGAGAATGGAATCGATTTCGTCGACGATGCAGTAGAAATGGTCGCGCTGCACCTGATCTTCCTTGCGCGTGGCCATGCCGTTATCGCGCAGGTAATCGAACCCAAATTCCGAAGCGGTGCCGTAGGTAATGTCGCGGTTATACATCTCCCGCCGGCTCTCGGAGTGCATCGATTGCTGGATGCAACCAACGGTGATACCCAAAAAATTATACAAGTGCCCCATCCACTCAGAATCGCGGCGCGCTAAGTAATCATTAACGGTCACCAGCTGCGCATTTTTCCCCGTCAGCGCATTAAGATAAAGCGGCAGCGTTGCGACTAACGTCTTGCCCTCGCCAGTAGCCATTTCCGCGATCCGACCTTCGTGCAGCGTAATTCCACCAATCAGCTGCACATCAAAATGTACCATGTCCCAAGTAAGTTCATGATCGCAAACCAGCACCTTACGCCCACAGAGCCGACGCGCGGCATTTTTAACAGCCGCGAAAGCTTCGGGGAGAATTTGATCCAGTGTCTCACCCTGCTGAACCCGCGCCCGAAACTCCGCGGTCTTAGCCTGGAGCTGCTCATCGTTGAGCCGCTGATATTGTTGCTCAAATTCGTTGATGCGCACGACGACCGGGCGGCATTTTTCAACGTACTTGCGATGGTGGCGGCCCGAGAATTTCTTAAGGATGAAGCTTAGCATGAAAAGAAGTACAATTGTTAGCCGCCAACAGCGGGTTGGCAAATGACAAATCGCTCACCTGCCCCTTGCCGCAAATCGCTTCGAATCAAAAATTTAGCAAACCACTTGCCCCGCTGGGACGCGCGCTCCCTCAGACCTTGGTCTTAAAATAATCGATCGTCAGCTTGAGCCCTTGTGCCAGCGGTACCTTGGGCTCCCACTTTAGATATTTTTTGGCGAGGGTAATATCGGGACGACGCTGCTTGGGGTCATCGGCCGGGAGCGCTTTGTGGACGATCTTAGACTTACTCTTCGTGAGCTTAAGCACCTGCTCAGCTAGCTCGAGCATCGTAAATTCCCCGGGATTACCTAAATTGACCGGTCCAACCGTGTCCGTCTGCTCCATTAAGCGCACAAATCCCTCAAGCAAATCATCCACATAGCAAAAGGAGCGGGTCTGCTGGCCATCGCCATAAACAGTAATATTTTCACCCTTGAGCGCTTGGACGATAAAATTGGAAACAACTCGCCCATCATTGGGGTGCATCCGCGGACCGTAGGTATTAAAAATACGAACCACGCGGATATCGACCTTGTTCTCACGATGATAGTCAAAGAAGAGCGTTTCCGCACAACGCTTGCCTTCATCATAGCATGAGCGACGCCCGATGGGATTAACATTACCCCAATAGGACTCAGGCTGGGGATGCACCGAAGGATCACCATAAACTTCAGAGGTACTCGCCTGAAAGACCCGAGCCTTCACCCGTTTGGCCAGACCGAGGCAATTAATCGCCCCCATCACTGAGGTCTTGGTGGTCTTGATGGGATTGAACTGATAATGCGGCGGCGAAGCCGGGCAGGCTAGATTGTAAATCTGATCCACCTCATACTTGAACGGATCAATCACATCGTGCCGTACAAATTCAAAATTGGGATGATCCAGTAAGTGCGCGATATTAGCCTTACTGCCCGTGAAAAGATTATCGAGACAGACGATCTCGTGTTTTTGCGCGAGAAGTTTGTCGCAAAGATGACTGCCCAAAAACCCCGCTCCACCGGTGATGAGAATGCGCATAATAAGAGGAAGGCCCAGTAAAAGAGAGCCCAAGCACCTTGGCGAGCCTGCAGTCATAGGCTGCCAGCGCAGGCCATCACGCGTTATATTCTGTGGCGATTGTTCGCGTAGCTGTACGGGACCCTATCGTTCTAAAATTCCGTCAAAATATGAATACAATGCAGGCAATGACTTGACGCCCCCCCCCCCCCACGCACACATAAATAGCAATAAATTGTATTCATTTCCTATCACCTGTAACCCCATCGTGAATATTTTCGTCACGCTGATTAAGCGACTCGGTTAAATTCTAACTTAACCATCTCTCATCAAGTCGCATCATCTTATTTATTTTCAGTGATTTTCCTCCTTCTCACCAGCCACTTGCTACTAGGCAGCAGCATTATCTGCTTCACTCTTACCAAGAAAAGCCTCCGCACTCACCTCATATTTACAGGTATAGTTGCCCTTCATCTCGCGCTTTCTGCTGCATGGCTAGCGATAAATAATATTACGGGGAATGGTATTAATGGCGCGACGATCTTCCACCTGTATTATGGCTTCTTAAATGCTGGGGCCATTTATGACCGCTTACCCAGTGTGCTGCTAACAGCTACCGGTCTACTCATTTTCATTTTCTTGGCCAAAAAAAGCACCCGCTGGGGGCAACTTAGCCTGATACGCCCTAGATTTTTAAGTGCTGCCTTCATATTGGTCATCGGGGCCCTCTCATGCCACCCCGCTATCAAGAATTTAGCGCAGTTAAATTGGCCGACCAAAGCTGCAAAAGATTTCTACGAAAATTATCACCGGCCCATAATCCAGCGCATCGCACCACGGCCGAAAAGTTTTATTTTTATTTATGGAGAAAGCTTAGAACGCACCTACTTGGATAATAAACTTTTCCCAAGCTTAGTGCCTGAACTGCAACAATTAGAGAAAAGCGGAATTTCTTTTACTAACATTGATTCGTTACCTGGCACTGGGTTTACCATGGGAGGATTTGTGGCTAGCAATTGCGCTATTCCGCTGATTACTCCCTCACACCCCAACTCGATGTCAGGCATGGATACATTCTTGCCTGGAGCAATTGGTCTGAGCGATCTCTTGCACCAAGAGAGCTATCGATTAGCTTTTATGGGGGGAGCTGATTTAAATTTTGGCGGCAAAGGGAAGTTTTTGCACAGCCACCATTTTGATGAGGTCTTGGGCCGAACAGAATTAGAACCTAAGCTCAAAGACCCCACTTATATTAACGGCTGGGGCTTGTATGATGATAGCCTATTTGACCTCGCCTATGATCGCTACACAGAGCTCGCAGCCAACCACCAGCCATTTGGCTTATTTTTATTAACTCTTAATACACACTCTCCCCACGGTCTGCCCTCAAAAACAGATGCACTCTCTCCGTACGGTGATGGCAGTAATCAAATGCTGACCGCGGTTAAAACCTCCGCCCATCACATCGCTCAGTTCGTACGGCGCGTCCAAGCTTCAACCTGGGGTAAAGATACTGTTATTGTTATTATTTCTGATCACATCGCTATGCCTAACGAGGCCACCGCCTTACTCGATCGGGGCATCCGAAAAAATTTATTCCTGATCCTTGACCCAAAAATTAAAAATGGAGCGAGCATTCCCCGCCTCGGCTCAACTTTGGATATCGGCCCTACTTTACTCCCATTCCTTGGCTTCACTGGTTCAATTGGCCTAGGCCGAAATCTTCTCGATCCGAATGTATTAGATAGCGATATCGCCCATATTCATGATCCAGCAGTGCTTGAATCATGGCATGATAACCTTGTTGAGTTCTGGGATTTCCCAAAATTGAGACACAAAATCCATTTCAAGGCTGGCGTAATGACCATCAACAAGCGCCCACTTAGTGCACCAGTCTTGATAACGCTTAATCAGCAGGATGAGCTATCTTTACGATTCGAATTCGATGCCGAATGGGATGTGCGGCTAGCTGAACAGGCCCGCCAGCTCCCCCAGGGAACTCGCTATCTATTATTTGCCAAAGAAAAAGATATCGCGGCTAACTTTCCTCGCATCGTTACCGGCCAATCCGATCGGTGGATTTTACTGTTAGGCCGAGCTGGCGCGGGGACTCAAGTCATCGCCTTATCCGAGACCACCGAAACTACGCTGTTAAAAACAGATCTATTAGCTCGATGGGATAAACTGCGCTGAGAATCAACCCGCGACCGCATTTTTAGCGGCTCGCTCACCGGCCTCAAAGCGCTCGATCCAAGCGCGGTGCCAAGATCCGTAATCGCCAGCCGCAATGTGCGCTCGAGCCTGCGCCATCAGGTCGAGATAGAAATGCACGTTATGCAGACTAATCAAAGTGCTCGCGAGAATTTCACCCGCCATGACCAAGTGACGCAAGTAAGCGCGGGAAAATTGCCGACAAGTATAATTATCTAATCCCTCAACCAGCGGCCTAGGATCTGTGCGATAACGCTCGTTGCGCAAATTGATCAAGCCATCTGGGGTAAAGGCCGCCCCATTACGAGCCACGCGCGTGGGGTGCACACAATCAAAGAGGTCAACCCCGAGCGCGATCATCTTGAGGATCTGTGGCGGTGTCCCCAGCCCCATCGTATAGCGCGGCTTGTCTGCTGGCATAAAGGGTATGGTGGCCGCCACTTGCTTCAACATCTCGGGCTCCGGCTCGCCCACACTGACACCACCTACCGCATAACCCGGAAAATTAAGTGCCGCCAGCGATTCCGCGGCCTCGCGCCGCAGATCATCAAAGGTCGAACCCTGGATAATTGCGAAAACATGATGCCCCGATCCCAGGAAATTATTATCTGTGGCGATCTGTTTACACTGCTGAGCCCAGCGCAGACTGCGATCGATGGCTAGACGGCACTCCTCACGAGTACAGGGCCAAGGCGGACATTCATCAATGACCATGGCAATGTCTGACCCCAAATTAGCCTGAATAGTCATGACCTCGCGCGGCCCCAGGAAAAGTTTCTGGCCGTCAATATGTGACGCAAACGCAATGCCGTCGTCACGAATCTCGCGGAGCTTAGCCAAACTAAAAACCTGAAATCCGCCACTATCAGTTAAAATTGGCCCATCCCATCCCATGAATTTATGCAAACCACCGAGATCTTGCACCAACTCAGAGCCTGGGCGCAAATTCAGATGATAAGTATTCCCTAAAATAATTTGCGCACCCGTCTCCTGAATCTGCACCGGCGTCAGAGCCTTGACCGTCCCTTGCGTACCAACCGGCATAAAAATCGGAGTCTCAATTTGACCATGCAATGTACTCAAACGACCACGGCGGGCAGCGGTCGAGGGATCCGTTTGGAGGAGTTTAAAGGGAGGAAGCATTGGGCCTTTTATAATAAGTCAGTCTTAGGCTAGAGCAGCAATTCATCTTACTGCAGTACCGGGCGACCGAGGATCCGTCTCATAACGGTACCCCCACCCTGTCCGCGGTCTTGACCCTCTGTCAATTACGAGGTAGATTGATCAAAAGTGCTGCTGGTCATCGACAACTACGATTCATTCACCTTCAACCTGGTTCAATATTTTGGCCAGCTGGGGGTTGCTATGCGCATTTTCCGTAACGATGAGCTGTCATCTACCGATGCCATAAAATTAAACCCCGACCGCATCCTGATTTCTCCGGGACCATGCACCCCGAGTGAAGCCGGCGTAAGTCTCGATCTGATAAAAACTTTTGCCGGTAAAAAGCCTATTCTCGGCGTCTGCCTCGGCCACCAATCCATTGGCCAGCAATTCGGCGGAAAAGTCATCCGCGCCGATCGCCAAATGCACGGCAAACTCTCGCCCATTCAGCACCGCGGGACTGATATTTTTAAAGGGCTGCCCTCACCTTTCACTGCGACCCGGTACCACTCCCTTTTAGTCGAGCGCTCTAGCTTGCCAGATTGCCTAACCATCACGGCCGAAACCGCCGAAGGAGAAATAATGGGCCTACGCCATAAACATTTCCCTATTTACGGTGTCCAATTTCATCCTGAGTCCATCGCCACCGAAGGCGGTATGCGGATTCTTCAAAATTTCCTCGCCCTGCCTTAAAGTCATGCGCTGCCCTAAGTGTACCTCTATCGCCGATAAAGTAATCGATTCGCGCATTGCCCGCGATGGCAATAATACCCGTCGCCGGCGAGAATGCCTCGAATGCGGTAATCGTTATACCACTTCAGAAACCCTCGTGCGCGATAGCATGGTAGTGGTTAAGCGCGATGGCCGCCAAGAGCCCTTCGACCGTGATAAACTTTTTCGCGCCGTCCGCGCCGCCTGCCATAAACGTCCGATTGATAATGAGCAAATGACCATGCTCATCGAGGATGTGCTCGATGCCGTCGAAGCCCTCTACGACAATCAAGTCCCGACCAGCGCAATTGGCGAACATGTCATGCAGCGTCTCCGGAAGACCGATCAAGTCGCCTACGTGCGGTTTGCTTCAGTGTATAAAGAATTTCGCGATGTCTCTGAATTCGTCGATGAAATCAGTAATCTTAGCCCCAACGACCAACCCGCGACCGTGAAAGCCAAGAAATGACGCGCCCCCTGCAACTGCGCCGGCTGCATTTTCTTAACGCCCTCTTTGCCCCACTGACCGGGCACGATCTCTATCTGGCACAACAAATTGATGAGGCCATCAGCACCTCTCTGGGCGAAGCCGAAGAACGGGCGCCCAGCGACCCCGCCTTTGTTAAAGCAGCAGCTCTCTTACTCCAACGGCTCTGCTCCGCTCAATCGGAGCATGGATTTTTTCACTGGGATGCTAGCGCTGATTATACCGGCGCCACTCCACTGTTCACGCGTGCGAGCGTCATGCAGGGCTTAAAACAACTGGCCGCTTACTCCGAATCGACCCTGCTTATCACTAATCTGCGCACGGCTCATTGCCCACCCAGCAAACGCTGGACCGAGCGCCGCCGCCGCGAATACGATGAAACACTCACTTTCATCCGAGAACTGGCCGCCGCTCGCTCACTGCGGCACGCTACGCTCAATCTGCTGTTCCTGTAAATTTTCGCCGGAAACGAGCCACCGGCAGCTTTGCCATGAAAACTATTTTTCAAAAAATAATCGGCCGAGAAATTCCCGCAAAATTTGTGCACGAGGACGAACTCTGCATCGCCATTCATGATGTGACCCCCCAAGCGCCCATTCATGTGCTCATCATCCCCAAACAACTCATTCCACGCATCGGTAATGCCAGCGCGAGTGATCAAGCTCTTCTTGGGCATCTTTTACTCACCGCTTCCAATGTAGCCAAGCAGCTGGGCATTGCTGAATCTGGCTATCGCCTCGTCATCAACCAAGGCCGTGACGGCGGCGAAAGCGTGCCACACCTGCATGTACACTTACTCGGTCAGCGCTCCTTGGCTTGGCCACCGGGTTAAGCGATGAGACTGGCCGATGCGTCACCCCGCCTTATTTGAGATATTTGGCCAACCACGCGTGCACCTCTCCATACCAATAGCGACTATCCTCTCCGCGTAGAATATGATGACCGGCCTCAGGAAATACGAGCAACCGACTGGGGACATTTAAGCGCTGATTTAAAGTAAACCACATCAGTGCATTATTCATCGGCACGCGGTAATCTTGTTCGCCAACCGTAATTAAAATTGGCGACGTAAAGCCCGTCCCCTTTTCGCGGTTACCACCTTGCAGCGCTGGGCTTTGCTCCCGCCATACTTTGCTGTCGCCCCAAATAGGACCGCCACTGTTCACCTCACGACTAAAAACACTATCGCTCGTTCCCCACTGCATCATGAGGTCCGCCTCACCGGCATGAGAAATAATACATTTATAGCGCGTGGTGGTTGCCTGCAGCCAATTAGACAAATGGCCACCATAACTAGCCCCGCCCGCTGCAAGGCGTGAACCATCAATAAAAGCATAACGCTTTACCGCTTCAGCGGCCGCTTGATTGATTTCATCGGCGGGCCCCTTCAGCGGATCAAATTGAATCGCACGGGCAAATTCCTCACCGTAGCCAGTCGAACCTTTATAGTCCGTCAGCAATAAGACATAGTTGGACTGAGCTAATAAATGGTAATTCCAGCGCAACCCAAAGGCGTCATGCCACATATTGGCCGCGCCTCCGTGGATAACCACAAAGAGTGGATATTTCTTTGCCGGATCAAAGCCCGCTGGCCGCACAATCATATTATGAATTTCGCGGCCATCCAACGCCTTGAAGGTAAAATGCTCGAGCGGCAACCAGTCGATCGCGGCCACCTGGGGCGCGTTGATCTGAGTGAGCGCTGTCGGCGACCCATTAAATGAATATACCTCGGCCGGACTCGTCGCACTTTCCCATAGTCCCACTAATGCCGTACCGCCCGCCCGCAACGCGCCAATGCTCCCGGCCACAGGTGATGCCTCAGCACGCTCATCTCCGCCCGCATAGCTCACAGAATATAACTTATCCAAACCGGCCTGCTCGAAGGTAAAGAATATACGATCTACTCCAGCCGGCGTAGCGTAACGGGAAATCGAGTGATCGAACGAATCAGTAATAATTTTGGGGGTAGAACTTCTCCAGGGCCAAGAAAAGCTGCCTAGCCGCGTGATATCATAAATTTTGCCTGCCGTATTAAAATCAACGGCGCAGACTAATTGATCGCCATTGGGAGCAAACCCCAACTGGCCGTAGCTATAATTATCATTGGTCAAGCGCTGGGGCTCACCCCCACTCAACAGTACTTGGAAAATTTGCGAATTGACCGAGGCCCGCGCCCCCGCCTCGCGATTTATGAGTGCGGTAAAAATAACTGCAGTTCCATCTGGCGTCCACTCCGCCTCTAAATTTTGGCCATCATCACCAAATGAACCGCCAAAACCAGGACTGGCCGCTAGCTGAGTACCAGCCAGCAAGTCTCGCGCTACCGCGCCAGAGCGTGCCTCTTGCACGAAAAGATGGGCCTTCCGATCATCCAGCCACTGATTCCAAAACCGTGGAGGGAATTGTTCGTAGACCCGTACACTAAATTTGCGGTCCTTGCGTTCTTTAGCCGCTTTTTTATTAGCAGCATCATCCTCGGCCCCGGGATAAACATTGCTCACGAAAAGCAAGCGTCGACCATCTGCGCTCCACTTAGGCGCACTGGCGCCCGTCGATAGCATGGTAATACGCTCGGCTTCACCTCCAGTCGCTAGATCAAGCACGTAAACCTGCCCCGCTTCGTCTCCTTCTCGCTTAGCCGTGAAGGCTAATTTTCGGCTATCTGGCGACCAAGTGGCCCCACCTTCACCGGCCTTGCTGTAAGTAATTCGCCGAGCCGGAGCGCCATCGCTGAGCGATTTCAACCAGAGATCTGACCACTGCTCTTTTGCGTCATAAGCAGGTTCCGTTACTGAAAAAACTACCCACTTTCCATCAGGGCTTGGGACAGGTGCGCCAACACGCTTCATCAACCAGACATCTTCATGGGTAATGGCATGCTTCGCTATCGCCTCAGCAGCTCCGACATTGTGAGCCCCTAAAAATAAAAATGCTCCGATGAATCCCAGCCATTTAATTTTCATAAAAAATAGAATTAACTTATGCTAGCGAGCTTCGAAGGTGCCATCAGCTCGTTTGGAAACGAGCTTTTTTAGCTCTAAACCCATTAAGGCCGCCGCCGTCACTGGAACTGTAAAACCAGTGAGTGCGGTAATCGCATCAATCCCAAGCAACGCGCCTCCCTTAAAAGATTCAATTATCCTTTTCTCATACATATCCAGTTGCGGCAGGAGCTGCTCCAGCAGACTCGGCTCATCCGTCAGCGCTGCTATTTTTGGATGCAGCCCGTTAAGGTAACTCAGTTCAGACACGATGTCATCCACACTTGTGAGCAGCGTCGCGCCATCACGAATAAGCTGGTGGCACCCATAACTCGTCGCTTGGTCAATGCGCCCTGGAACTGCAAAAATTAAGCGCCCCTGCTCCCCCGCAAAGCGCGCCGTGATCATGGCACCACCCTGCACATCACTTTCGACCACCACGACACCTTCGCTCATACCGGAGACCACGCGATTGCGCATAGGAAATGACTGTCGATCTGCTTTTCGACCAAACGGAAATTCTGATAACACCGCGCCAGTGGCTGCGATCCTCCGGTAAAGATCAAGATTCTCTGGTGGATAAACAATATCAATGCCACAGCCAAGCACCGCCGCCGTCTTCCCCCCAACCGAAAGCGCCCCCTCATGCGCCGCCGTGTCGATGCCGCGAGCCAATCCACTCACAACACAAAATCCAAGTTGAGCGAGCTGGGCACCTAATTTTTTTGCAATGGCCTGCCCGTATAGTGTCGTCCGCCGACTACCCACCACCGCGATACAGGGCTGCTCAAATAAATAATCACCTTTGCGATAAAGCCCAATCGGCGGATCATTAATCTCCCGCAATAAGCGCGGATAACCTGCATCGCGCGGGGTGATAAAAGCTGCCTCTGCCTTGATGAGCCAGGCCTCTTCCCGCGGTAAATCAAAATGCGTGCGCCAGTTGAGCAAAGCAGCACTCGTCTCCGGGCCTACGCCGCGCACAGATTCGAGCCGGCGTTGATTCGTATCGAGGATTGCTCGCGGATCACCGCCGAATTCCTCGAGGAGGCGATTCAAAGTGATCGGTCCAATATTCGGCAGGTCGTTCAAAACCATGAACGCCTGACGCTCCGTTAATAAATCAATCATGCAGTGGGGTGAGCGCCGGCCCAAGCTGCTCTAGAAGTTGGGAAATCTCTACGGCAACCTGGCCCCGAGCGCGAGCTAGTAAATCAGCAGCACGACCATGCCACACCACTCCTTGGCATGCTACCAGCAATAGGTCTGAAGGCTTCTGTGCCAGCAATCCCCCGATCAGACCCGCCAACATATCCCCGCTACCCCCGCGCGCCAAAATAGGCCCGCCACTCAGCGAGTGATAGATAATCGCGCCGCCACTGCTGAGCTGATCATCCGCGAAAGACTGACTGCAAATTTGCGTGCGCGGACCTTTTAAAACCACCACCGCCGCATGTTTTTTACAATATTCCGGCAAGGTTAGCCCCGCGGCAATACGTTGAAATTCTCCTTGGTGTGGCGTTGCAATCAGTGATCCCGGCATGGCCGCCGCCATCACTTCAGGGCGCAAGGCATCAGCATCCAGCACGACTGGCACCTTCAACTCTTGAACCAACTGCACCACCCAACCTATGGTGGCTGGCTCAGCGCCTAAGCCTGGCCCAATTAATACAGCATCTGCTCGAGCTAACCGCGCACGCACCAAGGGAAGCACACTCGAGGCTAACCCTCCAGCGGCGTTGCTAGGGCAAGCCACCCACATAGCCTCCGGATAACGCGCAGCATATTCAGGCACTAGAAATTCAGGAACAAAGGCAGTCACTAAGCCCACGCCACTACGCAGAGCCGCGCGAACCGTCAAAAGGACTGCACCTGGATAAAAAAGTGATCCACCAATCACCAAGAGATGCCCAAAAGCACGTTTGTCCGAATGGGGTGACCGCCATTGAGTCAATTGGCTAAGCACTGCTGGCTGTAACACCCGATTTTGGGGGGCGGATGATACATCAGCTGCTTTGAAAAACCCAAGATCAACCAAACGAACCCGCCCCACCCAATGCGCATTAGTCGGCCGCAGCACCACCGACTTTACGATCCCCGTAGCATAGGTAAAATCTGCGCGAAAAATATTAGGTGCATTCACCTCGCTCAATCCGCTGGGTAAATCCACCGCCGCGCGCAGGCGAATCCGCGGATGCGTATTGGCCCATGCCAACAATTCCGAAGTGGCCTCATCCAGCGGAAGTCGAAATCGAAAACCAAAAATTCCATCTAAACATACATCGTAACTCGCCAGCTCTTCCTTCAATTCAATCAAAGTAACGTCGCGCACCCGTACGTTTCCAGTGAGACGTAACTCAGTCAATGCACGTGCCGTCAGTGGCCGCAGAGTAGCCGGCAGAGAAGTTATCACTATATCGACGGTCCCGGCGGGCCGCATCTTAAGCAAAAATTGCGTCGCCAATAAAGCATCACCTCCGTTGTGCCCCTTCCCCACCAAGACCAACAAACGCGGCGCCGCGGGCAATCCACCAATCTCTAAAAAATCTCGCTCGAGCGCCTTTGCCAGACCCTCCCCCGCCGCCTGCATCGCCAACCACTCCTGTCCCTGATTTTTAAGCAGACCTGCTTCCCATACCTGAGACTCCGCACAACTTAAAACAGGGACTGATGCCGGCTGAACCATTCCATGATCCTACGCAGCGCTGCCGATAGAGAAAAGCAATAACCACCCAGACTTGGGTCAGACCCTAAAACCTAACGCCAATATAAGGCGGCCACCCTGCAGCGCTCAACGATGAGACACTAATGCAGCCACTGCCATCGCATGGCTCTCCGTATGTGATAAAGTCAGCCACACATGCGTCGCGCCAACTGCCTGGAGAAGCGCCGCCGCTTTTGCATCTAGGCGCACCAACGGCTCCTTCCGCGCCCCATGATAAACTGAGATCGAAGTCCAATCGAGGTGCTCACCTATGCCGGTCGTAAAACATTTCGAAACCGCCTCCTTCGCCGCCCAGCGCGCCGCGTAGTGTTTGTGAGAATATTTGAGCGTGTTGCAGTACGCTTGCTCTTCTTCAGTAAAAATCCGTTTCAGAAAACGCTCACCATGCTTCGCTAATATGGCCTGAATGCGCTCAACCTCAATAAGGTCACAGCCAAGGCCAATCAAGGTACCGCCAGGGGGAAGGGTGATATTCATAGTTCAGTCGCCTTCAGCGAGAAGCGAATAGCGCATAAATTAACATCCAAAAATAGAAGGTTGATCCAGCAGGATTCACACATCGCATCGCACTACCGGCCAGGATTCATCAGCACTTTCATCGTGCGCACGGCCTCATCAATACCACTGAATAAAGCACGACTCATGATGCTGTGACCGATGTTTAATTCATACAGATGTGGCAGGGTGCGAATTTCCGCGATATTAATATAGTTAATCCCATGCCCCGCATTAACGATGAGCCCAGCACCGTGCGCCTGCCGAGCACCCGTAATTAAACGCCCAAACTCAACCGCTCTTCCCGCACCATAATAGGCGTTGGCATAAGCCCCCGTATGCAACTCAACCCAGGTAGCCTTCAACTGAGCGGCGAGCTCGATTTGCTCAAGATCCGGATCGATAAAAAGACTTACCTTAATGCCGGCCGCATTCATGGCATCTGTCACCCGCGCCACTCGCTCTAAATTTTTCACCACATCGAGCCCCCCTTCTGTCGTGATTTCCTCACGACTCTCTGGAACGAGACACACCGAGTGCGGCTTCAACTGCAAAGCAAAGTTAGTCATGCTCGGGGTACAAGCCATCTCAAGATTCAAGCGAGTTTTTTTAACTGCCTCCAAACGCCGCACATCACTTTCTTGAATATGACGCCGATCCTCGCGTAGATGAATCGTAATTCCATCCGCACCGGCCTGCTCGCATCGCAATGCTAGCGCTACTGGGTCCGGCTCAATATTACCGCCCACAGCATCGCCGAACGGTCGGTAACGCGCCTGTCGCAAAGTTGCGGCATGATCAATATTTACGCCCAGAAGAATCATCTAAGAAATATAATACTGAAATTAAGAATACTGGGAATCAGGAAATTTACCATTAGCGTAGTTTCTTCCTTTCCGTTTTACCTCGTTACCCTTCTCTCAAGCCCATGCCTGCGACTCCCTCTAAGCCTAAACCCGAGAATCTCCTACTGAATCTTATCTGCAATGTTGGCCTGCCCACCGCGATTATGTCCTGGTGCAGCAGCGATCAACTCCTAGGCCCCAAAGCAGGCTTACTTGTCGCGCTGATCTTTCCTCTCGCCTACGGCATCCATGATTTTTTTCGCCGGCGACGAATGAATTTCATTTCTATTATCGGCTTTAGCAGCGTTCTGATCTCAGGTGGGTTTGGATTAATGAATCTCGATGGTTTTTGGTTTGCGGTGAAAGATGGCGCGCTGCCAGCCCTCATCGGGATCGCCGTACTTGCCTCCATGAAGGCGAAGGAACCCCTCGTTCATGAGATGCTCTACAATCCCCAAGTCATCGATGTTGAGCGAGTAGAGATCGCCCTCAAAGAGCGCGGAATGCAGCTCGAATTCCAGCGCTTAATGAGATCTGCCAGTCATTTATTGGCCGCATCGTTTTTGCTCAGCGCCGCGCTCAACTACGGCTTCGCTCGCTTGATTATCAGAAGCGTACCGGGCACCGAAATATTTAATCAGGAACTAGCCCGCATGCATTGGGTCAGTCTCCTCGGCATCTCAATACCCAGCATGGCCATGATGATGTATGCTCTCTGGCGACTCCTGAAGGGGCTCCAAGTCGCTACAGGTCTAACGCTTGACCAAATCCTTAAATCGCCACCTCCGAAAAATACCCAGCCGCCCAAGAGCGACACCGCGGCTTAACTTTCGGCGGCGACCGGTGCCTCAGCCACGCTGCTGAATAGGCACATAATCGCGCTTAACTGGACCAACGTAGATTTGCCGAGGGCGGTAAATACGACCTTTGGGATTCGAGGCGACCTCGCGCCAATTAGCGATCCAGCCTGGCGCTCGACCCATAGCGAATAAGACGGTGAACATGTTAGTCGGCACGCCTAGCGCCCGCATAATGATCCCGCTGTAAAAATCGACATTGGGATAGAGCTTCCGCGAGATGAAGTAATCGTCTTTCAGCGCAGCCTGTTCCAGATTTTTAGCAATCTCCAGCAGCGGATCCGATTTGCCTAATTTGGCGAGCACCACGCTGCAAGCTTCGCCAATAATCCGCGCCCGCGGATCAAAATTGCGATAAACCGCGTGCCCAAATCCCATAAGTCGGTTGCTCTTACTGCCACCTTTGGCCGCCGAAATAAATCTCGTGCCATCATCATGCTCATCATGAATAGACTGTAGCATTTGCATGACTGCCGTATTGGCGCCACCGTGCAGTGGACCCGATAGCGCATTGATACCCGCAGAAAGCGAAGTAAATAGATTGGCGCCACTCGAACCCACCATACGAACCGTCGACGTACTGCAATTCTGCTCATGATCAGCATGCATGAGCAAAATGAGATTCAGCGCCTTCGTAACTTCTGGAACCAAGACGTAATCTTGATAGGGCTCAGAAAACATGAGGTGCAAAAAATTATCGCAAAACGGCAAATCCTTGGGGTGCAAAAACGGCAAGCCCCGCGAGTGGCGGTAAATCATCGCACCAATCGTACGAATTTTTGAAATGGCCATCGCCGCCGCGAGGTCAAATTGCTGCAGATCTTTCTCGAAATTATTGGTGGCCAATTGCGGGTAATGCGCCGCCAGTGAACCCACAATCGAAGATAACATCGCCATCGGCGGTGCATCCTTGGGGAACCCTTCAAAAATTTTCTGCATCTGCGTCTCGATGGCCGCATTCTCGCGCAAGCGCTGACCAAAGGCCGTACGTTGCTGCTGATTTGGCAGCTCACCGTAGATCATCAAATAAGCAGTTTCTACGTATTCGCTACGACCTGCGAGTTGATCAATAGGGTAGCCCCGGTGACGCAAGATGCCATTGTCGCCATCCAGGAAGGTAATCGCGCTCTCACAGGAGCCAGTGTTACCATAACCTTGGTCATAAAAAATATAACCGCTGTCCTTGCGCAGGTTGCGAGCGTCGATGGCCAACTCTCCTTCTGTCCCGGTCATAACTGGGCAGGCGATTTCTTTGTCGTCGATCTTAAGCAGGGCGGTCTTTTGCATGAGGTAAGAAACTAAAAGAACAGAAATTCGCCCTGTTGCAAAGCAAAGCCGCTGTTCTTCGCTACTGAAAAGCAGGCATTAGATTTCCACCTAACCCTTGGTAGAATTAATACCACCCCAGCGTCACTCTGACTGACTCAATGTGTTTGCGTAGGCACCACCGGCACAGCGAACTCACTAACCGGAATCCGCTCATTTAAGATAACCTGATCAAAAACGATGGTGGTAGCCTGGCCATTAGCAGATTTATTGATAACTTTTTTAGGAAAACGAACACCGCGAACGATGATTTCCCCCACTTCGCGAATTTCCCCACCGCTTTCGGTCTCAGTCTTTACGAGACGACCTGTAGTTCGATCAAAATAGCGCTGAAAGATTATATTACTCGCATGAATAAAAGATAATTTCACACATGCAATCCCATCAACTGTAACCACCCCTGCCAACTGAATCAGGCCACCATGCTGGTCGAGGCCTGAGAAAAAGCTGAGATTTTCTAACGTATTAGCGCGGAGTCGCTTTACTTGAGCTCCGTCCAATAAACTAAGCTGCCAATGAATCGGATCAGCTGGGTTAAGGCGCTTTTGCCAGGCATCATAATGATCAAGCGCTGTGGTCTCGATATACTTGGGGAAAGTTACCGTGATGCGCTGCCGATAGTCCTTTTGGAATATAATATCCGCCGGCAACCGCGCGTTAGCATCGATTTCTAATGCGCCTATAAAATGAATCGTATGGATCGCTTGAAGCGCATTCTCGCTACCGAGATAAGCCCGCGCCCTGTTAATAATCTGCTCAACACTTTCTGCCCGCATCGCGACCGGGGTCAGCCCGACCACGCAGGCCATAAAAATAAATAACCAAGTTTTCATTAGCCTGATTAGGAAGCCAAGAGTCGCCAATGCGAACTTTGCATCCGAAAATTTACTCCCACTCAATGGTCGCCGGAGGCTTGGAACTGATATCAAGCACCACCCGACTTACCCCGCGGACTTCATTAGTTATCCGGCTAGATATTTTTTGCAGCAAATCATGAGGTAACTTTGCCCAATCAGCAGTCATCGCATCGACACTCTCCACAATGCGCAAAGCAATCACATAATCATAAGTCCGTTCATCACCAAACACCCCAACGGTTTTTACTGGAAGAAAAACCGCAAATGACTGCCAGACCTTCCAGTAATAGCCTGAGCGCATCATCTCGTCTTGTAAAACGGCATCAGCATTACGAAGAATTTCTAATTTCTCCGCAGTGATATCGCCCATCACGCGCACGCCTAATCCAGGACCAGGGAAGGGCTGACGCCAAACCACTTCCTTCGGCAACCCAAGGGCCGCCCCCACTTGACGGACCTCATCCTTGAATAACTCCCGGAGCGGCTCGATTAACTTCAACTTCATTCGTTCAGGCAGCCCTCCGACATTATGATGAGTTTTGATCAGCGAGGCAGGATTTCCTGCAATAGAAACACTTTCGATGACATCGGGATATAATGTACCCTGCCCTAAAAACTGCGCACCGCCGATTGATTTTAGCGATTTCTCGAAAACCTCAACAAAGGTTCGTCCAATAATTTTTCGCTTAGTCTCAGGGTCGCTAACCCCCTTGAGGCGCTTAATGAAAAGAGCGGAGGCATCAACGACTCGCAAATCGATTTTAAAATTCCGCTGATAGAGCGCCTCTACATAATTTCGCTCATCTTTGCGCAACAATCCATTATCAACAAATACACACGTTAGTTGACGGCCAATGGCCCTATGCAACAACGCCGCCGCAACCGAAGAATCAACCCCGCCCGATAGACCAAGCAGCACACGAGATTTACCAACCTTCACTTGAATATCAGCGACCGCCTGAACAATGAAGTCCTTGGTCGTCCAATCCTGCTTAGCATGACAAACCCCAACCAGAAAATTACGAATTATGTCTACCCCGCGCTCTGTATGAAATACTTCTGGATGAAATTGGATGCCATAAAATCCCCGACGTCGGTCTTCAATTCCAGCAAATGGAGAGTTTTCAGAAATTGCGGTCGCCACAAAACCTGGCGGTAATTTTGTAAGCTTGTCCCCATGGGAATTCCAAATTCGAAGCTTTCGGGGTAAACCGGAAAAAAGTTTCCCGGGTTTCTTGATGCTTAATTGGCCAAGACCATATTCGCGCGCCTTGCTAAGTGCGACTTTGCCGCCGAGAAAGTAGCCCATGAGTTGAACTCCATAGCAAATACCGAGCACCGGTACGCCCAGCTTAAAAATATCAGCGTCTGGATGGGGCGCAGTTTTAGCATAAACACTCTGGGGGCCACCAGAGAGTATAATGCCGACCACCCCGTCTTCACGCAATTTAGCCGCGGGAGTGCTAAAGTGATAGATTTTTGAATAGATCTGACACTCACGAATCCGACGGGCGATGACCTGCGTCAGCTGAGAACCAAAATCGAGAACAGCAATTGTCTGCGCCATATAAAAAACTAAAACAGATTTCCTTAAAGTGAAATTAAAAAAATGCCCCGTATTGATAGCGGCCCACCTAATTTATTAGAATTTTAAGCGGGTATTTCGATAGTCGCAACGCGGGCATTGCGCTAACTCGTGGCCATTTTTCTTCGTATAAAGATGATCACAACGAATACAGTGAAATGTGACTTTCCGGCGCTCAGAATCATAAAATTGCCGATCTCTCTGATCGTAATAAAGCCACAGAGAGCCAAAACTACCTATTACCAACACTCCATAGGAAATGAGATCAAAGGTGAAGTTAAGGGGCATGATTACGGATGTTAGTTCACACCAAGTAGCGCGAGAGCCAAGAGGAAATAAAAAAGCGCCGACCGTTAGGTCGACGCTTTTGAAATTCTCCTAACTGGCTCTAGAAATTCGCCTAAAGATTAGGACTTTGGCGCTTCCGGAGCATCTTCAACCGCCGAGGCGGTTTTCTTAACTCCGGGTTTTTTAGCAGCTTTCTTTTTACCCCGAGATTTAGAGTAACCTTCGTCTTCAGCGCTAATCAGTTCGATGATGGCCATTTCGGCCGCATCTCCAATGCGTTGTGGACCAAGCTTGTAAATCCGAGTGTAGCCACCAGAACGCTTAGCAAATTGAGCCGCTTTTTCGTTAAAGAGGAG
This sequence comes from uncultured Verrucomicrobiota bacterium, assembly GCA_903856725.1. Classification (GTDB taxonomy): domain Bacteria; phylum Verrucomicrobiota; class Verrucomicrobiia; order Opitutales; family Opitutaceae; genus Lacunisphaera. The sequence continues at coordinate 4,894 of CAIOCT010000019.1, read as the reverse complement.
CGTCACAGCCGCCTCATCGCGAATATCCTTAAGCGCCATACGGCGCAAATGGATCGCATCGGCCTTTACCGCCGCAGCCGCTGCATTTTTGGCCTTAGTAATGACCTTCTCAATAAAAGGACGAAGCGCTTTAGCCTTGGTCAGCGTGGTCTCGATACGACCGTGCTTAATCAGGCTGGCGCCCATGTTAGATAGCATCGCTTTACGATGCTCGCGAGTTACGCCGAGTGAGGCGTGATGTTTATTGTGACGCATTGGTTTTTTAGGTTATCGGCCCCCGATCGGCAATCCGGTCGCAGCGTTGGGCGGCAGCGGACGGCGCGAGAGCCAAATTAAGTAATGAATAATAGATAGGGAAAAGTAGCATGAGGGGCTCTTGCTCACCCCACACTACTTTCTGTGGATCTCAAAGAATTAGGCTTCTTTTTTGGTGTCGAGTAGACGTTCGTCGAACTTCATGCCGAGAGACAAGCCGAGTGCCTCAAGCTTCTCTTTAATCTCATTGAGTGATTTTTTACCGAAGTTACGATACTTGAGCATCTCTTGCTCCGTCTTCATGGCTAACTCACCCACAGTGGTGATATTAGCATTATTTAAGCAATTTGCAGCACGAACCGAAAGTTCGATTTCATTCACCGACATGTTAAGCAACTTGCGGAGCTTATTCTGCTCTTCGGAAACTTCCGCTGCGACGCTCTCAAACTCATAGTTTTCCTGCGAGACGCGATCGAATACATCTAGGTGATGTTTAAGGATCGAGGCCGATTGCTTGAGTGCATCATCAGGTGTAATCCGGCCATCAGTCCAGATCTCCAGCACAAGCTTATCATAGTCCGTAATCTGACCAACGCGGGTATTTTCGACCGAGTAGCGAACCAAGCGAACTGGGGAGAAAAGAGAGTCAATCGGAATAACCCCAATCGCCTGTTCTTCTTTTTTATTATTTTCACCAGGGCAATAACCGCGACCGGTTTTAATCTCAATCTCTGCTTCAAATGTGCGCTTTGTATCAAGGGTGCAGATAACTTGCTCAGGATTGACGATCTTGATGTTAGCATCGGCCTGAATATCGCCAGCCGTCACTGGGCCTTCGCGATTAACTTTCAGATGTAATTTTAGCGTCTCACGTTTCTCCGAGAGAATCAGGACCTTTTTAAGATTAAGGACAATATCAGTCACATCTTCGACCACGCCATCCACACTTTGGAATTCATGGTTCACTCCCTCGATTTTAATCGAGCTGATCGCACTGCCCTCAATTGAACTCAAGAGAACACGGCGAAGAGAGTTACCGATGGTATGTCCATAACCGGCCTCGAAAGGCTCGGCGATAAACTTGGCGTAGGTATTGGTGGAACCCTCCTCGATTTTAGTGAGCTTGGAGGGGATTTCGAACTTTCCGAGGCGCTTGGGCATGGCAGGAATGATAGTTGAATGAGACTGGAACTGGATGAGTGTAGGAGAGTATCCGCCGCGGCTCGCAGAGCCTTGGCAAAATGAACCTGAAAGGCTCAGAAGCGTGAATAGTATTCGACGATAAGCTGTTCGTTAATCGAAGGCTCCATTTCGTCACGGGTAGGCAAGCGAGTAACAACGCCCTTGAGGGCTTCATCATTACGAGTTAGCCAAGCCGGCACAACCCGCGCGCGATTTTCTTCAATTGCCCGAGTGGCGAGTTGACGGGAAGAATTAACAGCCTTCATTTCAACTTCATCGCCCTGCAATACTGAGTAACTGGCGATGTCGACCTTGCGGCCGTTGACGCGAACATGACCGTGATTAACCAACTGGCGAGCCGCTGCGCGACTCTTTGCAAAGCCCAGCAAGTACACCACGCTGTCGAGACGAGTCTCAAGCAACTGGAGAAAACGTTCGCCGGTGACACCGCGTTCTTTCTTAGCAATGGCGAAGGTCCGGCGGAACTGGCGTTCCAAAAGTCCGTAAATAAAACGGAGCTTCTGCTTTTCAGCGAGGCCGACGGCATACTCGGAAAGCTTGCGCCGTGATTTCGGACCATGCTGTCCGGGTGGGAAATTGCGGCGTTCGAGCACCTTGGCCGAGCCAATGATATATTGGCCGAAACGACGGCTGATGCGGGTGGATGGTCCTGTGTAGCGAGCCATGGTAAAAAATAGTTAGCGGGTTAAAAGACAGATTATACGCGACGACGTTTACGGGGACGGCAGCCATTATGTGGCACCGGGGTTACGTCGATGATAGAGGAAATTTCGAGGCCAATTGCCTGAAGGCCACGAATGGCTGAATCACGACCGAGACCAGGACCGCTCACCCGAATCTGCACCTCTTTCAGACCGTGTGCCATAGCGTTGCGAGCGGCATCTTGCGCCACAACCTGGGCAGCGTAGGCAGTCGATTTCCGCGAACCGCGAAAATTGCATTTACCAGCGCTCGACCACGAGATGACGTTGCCCTTTCCGTCTGTAATTGAGACAATCGTATTATTGAACGTGGCCGCAATGTTAGCGATGCCAGATGTAATATTTTTTGATCCCTTAGCCTTGCGGACCTTTACAGAAGATAGCTCCTCCTTCAGGAGATCCTCAGCGGTGACGGATTTAGGTACGCCACCGACTAATTCAACGGGAGCTACAGGTGCAGCAGATTCAGCCTTAGGGGCTTTATCCTTGCCGCCCTTAGCGGGAACATCAGGACGATTGCCGGCAGGAGCGGCAGAAGCCGCGAGGGCGGCATCGACAGCAGCAGCGGCGGCCTTTTTAGGCAGCTTTTCCTTCTTGGGAGCAGATTTCTCTTCGGACATGGAGGTTATTTTTAAGATTTAGAGGCTTCCTTGACCTTGGTAACACCAACAGTCTTGCGCGGGCCCTTGCGGGTACGAGCATTGGTGCTGGTGCGCTGACCGCGTACAGGCAGGCTTCGACGATGCCGGATACCTCGGTAGCAATTGATGGCCTGAAGGCGCTTTAAATTACCAGCGATATCACGGCGCAAATCGCCCTCCACCACCCATTTATTATCGGTGATAATATGGAGAATTTTATTCAGCTGCTCCTCGGAAAGGTCCGAGGCGCGCATGTTGGCATCAAGGCCAGCGGCCTCAATGATGAGATCGGCCCGAGCGGGACCAATGCCATAGATATAGCGGAGGGAGAAGCCGACTTTCTTTTTGGCGGGGAGTTCGACGCCGAGGAGACGAGGCATAGATGTTTTAGTTAAGAGTTAGGAGTTGAGAGTGAATAAAAAGTATAAATTAAAAAGCGGTGGAAAGACGCGTGAGAATTTCCGGACCAGAATCAGTAGTGAGCACCGTATGTTCGAAATGAGCAGATGGTGAACCATCGCGAGTTACGACCGTCCAACCATCGGGTAAGGTTTTAACCTCAAAGCGGCCAAAATTAACCATTGGTTCGATCGCCAGGGTCATCCCTGGTTTAATTTTCTCACCTGCATTGCGCCGGCCGAAATTAGGAATTTGCGGCTCTTCATGCATCGCGCAACCCACTCCGTGGCCAACCATATCTCGCACAACACTGAAACCATGAGATTCAACAAAGGTTTGGATTGCGTAAGAGATGTCACCGATTCGATTACCGGGTAGCGCTTGCTGGATACCGATACGCAAAGCGGATTCAGTGATTTCCAGTAATTTAGCGGTCTGGGGCGCAATGGCGCCGACTGGGACCGTAATAGCATTATCGCCGATATAGCCGTTATATTCAATAACGACATCGAGCGAAATAATATCACCGTCACGCAGGACGCGCTTCAGGGACCCGATGCCATGAACCACCTCTTCATTAACTGAGAGGCAAGTGTAGGCTGGATAGCGCTGAGCGTGCAACTGGTAGCCGTAGCAGGCGCTGCGAGCGCCAAACGAGGCAATGAGATCGCGGCCGATTTGATCCAAGTCGTATGTCGTGATACCGGGACGGACCTGCTCCTTCAGCCGCGCAAGTACCGTCGCGGCGATGAGGCAGGATTCGCGCATCCGCTTGATGGCTTCCGTGTTTTTTATCGGAATCATTAAGCAGCAGCAGGAATGGCTTCTAACAGAAGCCCGTTAGTGCGGTAGTGGGTGAAGACGGGTTCCGCGGAAAACGGATTAGACGCAAAGCCGCAAGTGATAGTCTCACCGCGAGCTTCGAGCCACTCATCGAACACCAACGCTTGGAGCAGCGTAGCCGGGAAATCTTCGAGAAGAAATCCCGCATCGGGTTTGCGCGCCCAAAACCACTTACGCATTACTGCGAGATGAATTTGGTCAGGCACGGCAAAGCCGCGCGTGATCGCCAATTGGGCTTGTTGGCCCAGTGACGTGCGTCGCGAAATCTCCTGTTGCACAAAAAACGCAGGAGAGACGTGCTCAAGATTCAAAGAACGACCTAGGAGAATCAAACTCGCAAAATGCGAGCCTGATGGACCGAGGAGAATGACCTTCGCTTTCGCCGAAGCGAAATTGGAAAAGGGGCTGGAGTGTTCAGCCCTGTTCACCGAAGTAAAGTATTAAAGAGCAAAGTGACGGACGGCCCATGCGGTCAGACCAACTAAAAGTATAATAACCATGACCGCAGTTAGTTGCATAACTGATTTATCGCTGGCTGCTTCACCGATCGCAACATTAGCCGAAGTCGTGCGACCACGAATGCGACCTTTTTTGAGGAAGCCATCATAGTGACGCTGCAAAAGGAAAGTCTCAATCTGACGCATCGTATCGAGAATCACACCAACCGTGATCAGCATGCCCGTACCACCAAAGAAATAAGCAACGCGTGGCGGTACTGATAATTCAAATAGTAGTACATCTGGAATAATAGCTATAATCGTCAGAAAAATAGCCCCAGCCAAAGTGAGCCGAGTCATGATGAAATCCAGAAAACTAGCCGTCGGTTCACCGGGACGAACTCCAGGAATATAG
>CAIOCT010000018.1 GCA_903856725.1 uncultured Verrucomicrobiota bacterium | reverse complement strand
TAGTTTAACTCGCGTAAGGCGCCGCTAGGTCGAGGCGGAAATAATTGCGCGCGTTGCTGAAGCAAACCTCTCGCACCAGCGCGCCCACGAGCGCTTGCTCAGCGGGTAATTCACCGCGCTCCATTTCGGCGCCGAGCAAATTACACAATACGCGCCGGAAATATTCATGCCGCGTATAGGAAAGAAAACTGCGCGAATCAGTCAGCATACCCACGAAGCGCCGCAAGAGGCCATTATTGGAAAGCGCATTGAGCTGCCACTCCATCGCTTCCTTTTGATCGAGAAACCACCAGCCGCTACCAAATTGCAGCTTACCCGCAATGGAGCCGTCCTGGAAATTACCGGTCATCGCCGCGAAAACATAATTATCCGCCGGGTTAAGATTATAGAGCACGGTCCGCGGAAGCTCATCGGTGGCATCCAGGGCGTCGAGATACCGACTCAGGCCACGCGCTTGCCCAAAGTCACCGATGGAATCGAAGCCCGTATCAGGCCCGAGCTTTTGCAACTGTCGCGTATTATTTCCCCGCAGCGCCCCGAGGTGCAACTGCTTCGTCCAACCGCGGGCCGCATCCCACCGCCCCAGTACGAGCATCAAATAGGAACTAAACCGCGCCCCCTCCTCCCGGGTGGCCGCGCGCCCCTGACGAGCCGCCGCAAAAATCGCGCCGGCCTCCGCCGCCGTACAGGGCTCGGCCCAAGCATTCTCCAAACCGTGATCAGACAGCCGGCCGCCGATCGCATGAAAGTCGTCGTGCCGTCGCTTTAACGTCGCGAGAAAATCATCGAAAGATTTAATCGTTCCCGCTCCTGCCGCGCCGGCTAATTTCTCGAGATAGGGATTAAAGATCGCCGGCTGATGCACCAAGAAAGCTTTGTCCGGCCGGAAGGTCGGATAAACCCGCGTTGTCAGCCCAGATTTTCTAATCCGCCTATGCGTCTCGAGCGAATCTGCAGGGTCGTCCGTCGTGCAGATGACCGCGACCCGATTCGCCGCGAGAATATCATGGACGCGCATCGTCGGGAGCTTCGCATTAGCCTGCTGCCAAATTTCCTGCGCAGAACTCGGATTGATCGTAGCCTCGAGACCGAAGTAACGCTTCAGCTCAAGATGCGACCAATGATACAGCGGATTGCGGAGGGTGTATGGCACGGTCGCACACCAAGCCTCATGCTTTTCCCGTGGCGTGGCGTCACCCGTGCAAAAGCGCTCAGCCACGCCATTCGCCCGTAGCGCCCGCCATTTATAGTGATCTCCCCCAAGCCAGATTTCGCTGAGATCAGCAAACTGATGGTTGTCGGCAATCTGTGACGGCGGCAGGTGACAGTGGTAATCGTAAATCGGTTCAGCGGCCGCATAGGTGTGATACAATGCGCGCGCCGCATCAGACTGCAGGAGAAAGTCGTCGTGAATGAAGGGCTTGGTCATTTTTAATTTTGGTTCGCAATTTTTTATCAAAGCAATCGACAGCACGCAGACCCTACGCTGCTGGCTGCAGCGATGGGATCCGACGCGCTATCTTGAAATGTCGTTCATCAT
>CAIOCT010000017.1 GCA_903856725.1 uncultured Verrucomicrobiota bacterium | reverse complement strand
CTACGTTCACCCCGCCAACCCCCGTGCCCCTATGCCATCTCTGCCCCCCGCCATGCTCCGTAACGCTCTGTTTGTAATATATTGTATTACAAACAGAGCGTCTTTTTCTGCGTCATCAAACGGGGGGCTTGTATGTTATTTTTAATTTAAAGATTAAAAATCCATGAATTCACTTCGTTTGCCTCGATCTGCTTTATTGGCTGGGGGATTGGCGCTCGGCTTGTTTGAAGCGATTGAAGCGACCACACGCGTTGCCGCGCGCAATTTAAAGAAAACTGGATTGCTGGGCACGCGGCAGCCGGTGGGCTCGACCTTACAACCCGGCGCAAAGACGCCCCTTTGGAATGAGCTGGTTAAGCAAACCCTGCCTTGGGTCGGGAAACGCGGCAGCAAGGCGCGGTTGGCGCGCTTTCTTGGCCTACCGCGCCAGCGTTTACAGGATTGCCTAAAATCGCAACGCGCTTGCCTTGATGCCGAGAGAACGTTGCGCCTGCTCTGCTGGGTGGCTGCTCGTCAACAAGGGCGAGATTTGATCATTTGAGGACATTTTATTTGTAATATAATGTATTACAAACAGGCCTCCGTGATTTTTGCATTAAGGACCCGTTGGGGGGTGGGGGAGATTTCGGCGCAGGCGGTAGGCTGCTGAAAAAAGCCCTAGCATGGCGGCAGGGCTGAGCGAGGATCCCGGGCGTTCGCACCAACTGATCGGCTGAGCGATTACGGGCAGACCGGCAGCACGGGCGCGCAAAAGTAGCTCGAGGTCAAAGGCAAAGCCGGCTTCACGCCACATGTTGGAGGCGTAAAAAGCACGCGGGATAATTTTTAGACCACATTGAGTATCGGTAAATTTAAGACCCAGCCAGAGCTGTACCCAACGATTGAAAATGCGGCTCCCGATTCGACGGTGCCAAAATCGGGTGACTGATTTATTAGTCACCGCCGTGCGTACACCCATAAAAAGAGCCGGCTGCTGGGCCGCTTGCGCCCGAGCAATCAGCGCGGCGACTTCCGTGGCGGGCGTGGCGCCGTCTGCATCGACAAAGGCGAGCCAAGACGCCTGCGGAGCGGTCGCCCAACCGGCGCGAATCGCATGACCTTTCCCTTGGTTATTTGCATAGCCTTGCATGGGTAGGAGCACAGCGTGGTCACGGCGCAGCGCATCAATCTGGGCTGCGAGCCAACGCTGTTCACTCGGGGGGGAACCGTCTACGACAACTTGGACTCGCCCGTTACTTACGTTCTTGGCAAGTGCGGCGCAGAGGAGTGGGAGGAATTCAACGAGCCGCTTCCCATCGCGGTAACTGGGAATAACCAGAAGGGTGTCAGCTTTATTCATGCAAAAGGCGCGCCATGCCGGTAACTCTGGCCTGATGGCGTAGAGACCAAACTAGCAATGCGGGGATCATGATCAGTGAGTTGTTTCAGTTGCGCAGCGTTGAGCAATACGGCGGCGGTGCTGAGCGCATCAGCAAGGCCGGCGCTTGGGGCAAGTACGAGGGCGCGTGCGGCCGGCTGCGCGGCGGAGTCAGGGCGCGAGTCGATGATGTGTCCGGGTTGATATTGAAAGCCCGAAGCCCCGAGACAAAATTTCCTATGGAGGGGGAGCACGCTGCGTGATTGGTCAATTTCTAGTGACCAACCATCGCCGCCGAGTCCGCACAGGCTGCTGCCGCCAGCAATGAGACAGCCAGTCATGATGTCCCACTCAGCCAGTAACGTGGCTACTTGATCGAGGGCATAGCCTTTACCCAGCGCCCCAAGATCTAGCCAAGGGCCCGCCCGAAGTTTATACACGCTACCAAGTTCGGGTTGAAGGCGCACGACCGGTCCAGGCTGATCTCCGTCACTCGAACTCGGAGCGGCATGTAAAGAGAGTGGAATTTCCTGGCCTTTAGCCGCGACACTCGCACGACCGGTGAAGGCATCGAAGGCTCCACCCGTAAGACGCGCGGCCTCTGCAGCAAGAGCGAGACAGGCGAGGGTCTCAGGACTGACGGCAACTTCGGTTCCGCGGGCGGCGCGATTTAAACGGGTGACGTCACTCGATTCGCGATAAAAACTTAGGCTCCCTTCGAGTTGATCGATCAGGGCAAAAGCCTCCGTCGCAGCTTGGCGTAAGTAAATTGGATCATGACCACCTAAGTGAAATACCCACTCGGTCGCCATGGCTGCATGGGTGCAAGGGGTGAGCCCAGCGGGAAGCGTCAATCGAAAATTCATCGCGGCGCGGACCAAAGTAGAATGTTGGGTCGCAGACCAAAGGCGCTGGCAGCTGCTGGTGGAGGTAGATCGAGTCGGGAGTCGAGCAGCACAATATCATACGCGGAGAGATTCTGCGGTGGCGTGGTGAAATACCCTACCTTAGCGCGGTGACGTAGATACCAAGGTAGCGGCCAAGCATGATCGGGGCTGATCACGGCAATTTTTTTATCGAGCGACTGAGTCTCTAATGTCGTCACGAGTCTGGCGAGATCAGGCGATGTGGGTTGGTAGAGGTAAGGGTTGCGACTGTCGTTGGCGTAACGGCCCAGTGCAGGGCCCGCACGCCAAGCGCACGCGAGCACGAGTGCTAAGCCCGCTATGATAGGCGCAAGACGTTCGATTTTCTTGGGCAGCCAATACGCGGATTGGGCTGCGCCGAGACCAGCCAAGAGGACCAGGCCAGCGTAAGGTGTCAGCAACAGCCACGGAGTTTTATAGGGGATTGCACTATAGAGCAGCAGGAGCGTGACGGTGAAGACCGCGAGCGCGCGATGGGTCGGATTGGCCCGGTGAGAAAAAGCGAGTCCGCCGCCGCCGAGGGCTGCTATGAGCAAGAGAGGTTCGCCCCAGTGGATGCCCCCTTGGGTATGGGGCCATAGCATGGAGATATAATAAAACCAGGGTTGGTCATGGGGCCCCCCTGAGGCGCGCGCGGCATAATTAAAATAAGTGCGAAGACCATCCGCGAGACCAGCCGGGTGGGTGAAAAATGCTGAATAAAAAACAACATAAACCAAGCTGGCCGCCAGCAAGGCGATCAGCAGCTGGGGCCCGAGGCGCACGATATCGCGCCACGGCCGAATAATAAACAAAGTGAGGCCGAGGGCAGCGAAGTGCAGGACAGAGGTTTCTTTCGTGACCTGCATGAGCCCAGCGATTCCGCCCATCAGTAAAGCGGCAGTGAGCGTGGGACGATCGGCAAAGCGCAGGGTCGAAAAAAATAAGGCCCAAGTGAAAAAGCTGAACCATGCTTCTTGCACAAAATAAGTATCATAGATCACCGCCAAGGGTGCGATCGCGAGCAGGGTGGTCCCGATGAAGACAGGGGTGCGCCCGAGCCGAGGGGCGGCGCTGAGCAGCAAGACCAGCGTGCCTAATCCGGCGAGCAGCGTAACCGCGCGAAACTTAGCCACCGTAAGCGTAGCCGGGGTCTGCCCGGAGATTTTTGCTAAGCCCGCTGCGGCGTAGTACAGAAAGGGCCCATGTTTATCGCCGGGATCGTAGGTGTAGCCATCGCCGCGCACGAGTTGCCACGTTTGATAAGCTTGCACCGCTTCATCGGCGTGCAGAAGACGTCGATCGATTTGCGCAAAACGTAATAAGGCCGCGCCGGCGAGGAGAAGACCGGCGAGCAAGACGAACAACCGGCGACTATGCGCGGGGTCGGCCAAAGACTTCGACCTCGATGTAGTGGTTGAGCTCGTTGGCGGTATTGCCCGCGCTGTAGAGGCGAACATAGCGAGCGACCGTTTTGTTGGCGGCAATGAGCCGGCCTGTATTTTTGTCCAAATACGCCGGCGAAGTGCCTACGCCAAAGCCGGCGTGATTTTTATCATCATTATTAAACAACGTGCGGACGTTTTGTTTAAAAGTGGGGTCATCGGAAACTTGGACGATGACCTCGAGGTAGGCGCGGGATTGGGCGTGGTAATGCCAGACGGCGATCGCGTATAGTTCTGCTGAAATTCCGAGATCAATCTGCACCCATTGGCGGCCGCGATCGAGTTCCACGAAATAGCCTTCTTCGGATTCTTTATCGCCGTCCGTAATCAGAGAAAGATCACCGATGACGGGCGCTGAATCAGAGGAGGTGACGCTTTTGCCTTTCGCCAAATTAATTACACCAGCAGGGACTAGAATGGGCGCTGGCCGGACGCTAGGCGATTCTAAGTTAGTAAGTTTGGTGGGGACGGGCGTGCCGGTGAGAATCGGCGGTGGGAAAGTTAGCTTGAGCGGAGTCAGGGCTTCTTCCGCGCGAGCGGAGAAAGCGGCTAGGCTGAGCAGAGCGATCGCGAGAATTTTATTCATACCAGAAATCAAACAATAAAGTCAGAGGGTTTATAATCGTAGGCCGAGCGGGAGGCGACGGCTGGATTAACTTGGAAGATGGCGGCTTCGCTGGTGAAGGCGTGGGCGGCATCGCAATTCAGCGTGGCCTGTCCACGGATGGCCGCAAAGAAATTTTCGAGGTGGGGCTGATGCAGCGGCTTGTCGAGGACGATCGGTAATTCGTAGGCCACGAGTGGGGCGGTTTCGCGGACATCGACTTTGCCGGCCGCGGGAGTCGCGGCGGCAAGGGCGCTCTTCTTAATGTAATTGAGTTCAACCCATTTTTCCCAGTCTGGGGCGCGATCTTCACGGTAGACCTTGGTGAGGGCGGGATTCTCAGAGATTTTCACCGAGCCCTCATCACCCATAAATTGCTCAAAGTAGCCGCCGCCCGCGCTCGTGGTGGTGAGCACTTGATAGAAGGCGCGCACTTTGCCTTCCGGTGTGGCGTATTCGAAAATTGCCATGACGTTGTCGTACCATTCACGACCCTGGTAATAATCAGCTCCACCGGAGGCGATCACGCTGGTGGGGTTGCTTTGAAAAAACCAATTAAAGATATCGATTTGGTGCGCTCCTAGATCAGAAATTGGGCCCCCGGAAAGATCGCGAAACCAACGCCAGTTGCGGAATTGGTGCATGTCCTTGAACCCATACTTCTTCAGGACATTCGAGGGTAGCTCGGCATTCTTCGGCCAGCCGGCGTCTGGGGTGACAGCGCGATTCCATTGTGCATTAGCGTTGGTGAGCCGGCCGGGCAGGCGGGCTTTTTTGATGATATTATCTAAGGCGTGGCGGTAGCGCGGATTGCTGCGGCGTTGATGACCGATTTGGCACAACTTGCCTGATTCCCGCATGGTTCGCACCATCGAGCGAGCGCCCTCGATGGTATTTGACATCATTTTTTCGCAATAAACATGCAGGCCAGCCTTCAGGCAGAGATTGGTGTGCGGCGCATGCCAAAAATCAGGAGTCGCGATGATGACAGCATCGAGGCCTTTTTCCTTGGCGAGCATGTCCTCAATATCAGCGTAGGCGGCCACCTTGAAGCCGGCTTTACCGAGACGATTCTGACCGTAGGTGCGACTGAAGGGCCAAATATCGCAGACGGCGCGAAAATTTAAACCAGGGATGCCCAGCATCGCATCGAGTAAAATTCGTCCCTGCACGCCGAGTCCGACGATGGCGATTTGCACCGCGTCCGCGTGGGGGGTCTGCGCGCGTAAAATGGCGGGGGCTCCGAGGAGAATACCGCCGCCGACCAAGAGGCTGGTCCGCATAAATTCGCGACGATCAACGCCGGGGGTTGGGGTAGAGGAGAGGGGGAGGGTCATGGCTGATATTACCAACGCTTGGTCAGGGCGAAGCGATTGTTACTGGCGAGCCCGAGGGCGGCGACGACGAGTAAGAGATGAATAGCCAGCCACGCCACGCCCGCGCTTTCGTTAATCAAAATCAAGCCGAAGGAAAGGCTGAGATAAATCAATCCGTGCACCAACAGGGAAGTGCGGGTGGCGATGCCTAGTAGCAGCAGCACTCCGGCAATGATTAAAGCATAGCCGAGGGCTGCGCCGTACGGCTTAAGCAAAAAAGCCGGCAGCAAAGGTTCCGCAGCAAACTTTGCCTGGAGCGCGGTCGGGATGCCTTGATAGTATTTTAAGGCATAGACCTTGTGATCTACTGCGACCATCGCGCCGTTGATATCCGGTTGACCGAATTCATCGAGCAACGGTTTTTGTTCGGAAATTTTGCCGGCGAATTTTTCAACACCGGTGATTACCGCGCGCAGGCCGAGCCACAGACGGAGGAGGAGAAATGCGCAGCTGGAGGCGTAAGCTTCGAGGCCGCAGTCAGGTTTTTGAGGGCTAGATGACATAGCTTTTTAAACAGGGATAATCCACTCGGGGGCGAGGTTGGGTTTGAGCAAAGCATCGACGGCGGGGACGTCGAGGGCAGACATTTTTTCGCGATTCCAAATAATGGGCTGGCCGGTGCGTTGGGCTAACGTGCCAAGGAGCACAGCCTCGGTGAGTGGTGCGCTGTAATCGAAATCAGCGCCGGCTTTACCGCCGTCGCGAATCGCCCGGAACCAGTCGTCGAAATGGCTGCCTTTCAGTCGCGGAATGGTGGCGGGGGGCAGGTGAGTATAAAATTCTTTCTCCAATTCGAGCGGAAAAATTTGGGGCCGGCTGCTGGCGCGCATATCGGGAACTAAGATAGTTCCGCGGGTGCCGACGAACGCGATGACGTTAGTCTCTTTAGCGATCAAGGCCGCGGGTACGTGAGGAACAGCGGCAGGTTTATTTAGGACGTCTCCCTTGTAGCCATTGCACCAGTGTAATTTTACCGCTGGGCGCGAGCCTCGTGCAGGATATTCGTAGAGCGTGTCGGAACAGCGCGGCACAGTTGGTCCACCCCGGTGCGGAGAATTGTCGGTGACGCGGTTCGGGAAGCCGACGCCGAGCACGGTTTCAACGACGTCCATCATGTGCACGGCGATATCGCCGATCGCGCCGGAGCCAAAGTCCCACCATGAGCGCCAAGCTTGGGGCACGTAGCGAGAGGTATAAGGTCGCGGGCGGCGGCCGCTGAGCCAGACTTCCCACGGAAAGCCATCCGGCATAGATTCGGCTGGAGCATCGGTTTGCATTCCCGACCAGCGCTGCAGATTAAGCCGATCGGTCCAAAGATAAACTTCGCTGATTTCACCGACAGCTCCGGCATCGATCCATTCTTTGAGCACACGTAAGCCAGTCAGGCTATGGCCCTGAATACCCATTTGGGTTACGACCCCAGATTTTTTCGCCATAGCATGAAGCTGGCGAGTTTCCCAAATGGTGGGGGCGAGAGGTTTTTCAATATAGACATGCTTGCCCAGCTGCATGGCCACCATGCCGGTCGTATAATGGGCGTGATCGGGGGTACTGATCACGACGGCATCGATCTCGCGACCGAGTCGATCAAACATGGCGCGAAAATCTTTAAATTGGGGGACGTTCGGAAATTGCTTGTAGGCATCAACGGCGCGGTTCGGGTCGACGTCACAAAAAGCTACATAATTATTGGCCGACAGACTAAGCGCTGGTTCGCGGCCTTTGCCGCCTACGCCAACGAAAGCGAGATTGATGCGACTATTGGCGGAAGGGCCGCCGGCGCGTGCCCGCACGACGGCCGGAAAAGCCCAAGCGCCGGCGGCACCTAGGGCGAGGCGTCGCAAAGCTTCACGGCGAGAGATCGGAGTTGCACGGTGGCTAGCTATCTGTCGGCGAGAGTGGGGCATAATAGGCAGGGATCGAGGTTGGCGCAGTTCCACGCAGGGCTACGAGCTGCCCGGTCAGGAGCAAGCGCGCAGCAGAGATAAAGCTAAAATCAGAGTCGCTCGATAAATAAATTCCTGAATTCGACTAGGCCTCCGTGATCTTGAAGCCCGACGCGACCGGCGCGGGCCATATCTTTATAGGCAGTTTTAAATTTATTGGCAGTGCCATCGGGGTTGAAACCGGCGGTGGTCCACTCATCGAGGTTTACTTTATTAACGACCTCACCGTTGAGCATAACGCGGAGCGATTTGCCTTTGGCCGTGATCACGTAGCGATTCCATTCGCCGGGGACGATGGGCACCACACGGGCGGGAGCCGCCACATCGTAGAGCGCTCCAACTAAGTGTACGGGTGTATCTTCATCACCTTGGAGAATTTGAATTTCGAGGGAATTTTGCAGCGAGTGTACAATATCAGTCGCGCGAATAAAAACGCCGCTATTCGATTTTTCCTGCGCCCGAAATTCTAGGGTCAGAATAAAATCGCCGTAGCTTTCTTTTGTCCAGAGATCGCCATTGGCTTTGGCGCTGGCAGGGCGCGTGGGGGCGAGTACGCCCTTGGCGGTGAAAGCCCAAGTTCCGGTCCGCATATCGGCGTTACTGAGATCCGACGCAAACAGCGGTTGCGGTGCCGGCCAGCGGGTGGCATCGCGGCTGCGACTCGAAGCTAAGACGGCGTGAATATCTAAATTATAGCCGGCCGGAGCAATTAAGCCGCGGGTGAGATCACTCGTTGAGACGACGGCAGCGGATCGGAAAAAAGTAACGCAGCGCTCCACTTCAGCGTAAAGGGCGGGGGAGATGTGTTCGTATTCGATATAGGCGATGCCTTGAAATCCCTGCCGGCGTAGCTCGGCCAATTGACCTGCAACATTCGAGGTGCCCGTGCCCCACGGCAGATCGCGGGAGCGTTTGCCGCGTTCGGCGATATCTTTAAAATGCAGTGAATTGATATGGCCGGCGGCGAGTTGCAGGGCGGCGATGGGCTCAAGGCCGGTGCGGGCCCAGTGGCCGGTATCAGCGCATAAGCCAAAGTGGTCACTCAACTTGGCAATCGCCGCGAGCGCGGTTTGGGGCTGAGCGTAAAATGATGGGTTCGGATGATTATGGAGCGAAATTTTGAGCGCAGTTTTTGCTACCGTGGGCGCAATGGCGGTTAAAACCTCGGGCTTAGCTTCGGTCACGATCTCCTGGAGACCAGCTGCTTGGGCGAAGGCGAAGAGAACGGACCACTCGGCCGCGTCTTGGGGGGTGATGACGCCGTAGCTCGTGATGGTGACATCTTTGGCTTGGGCGAGTGCGAGAATTTCTTTCAACGCCGCCGCATCCATCGTGTGGTGGAATTTACCGGTCAGGCCGCCGCCTAAGGTTTGGCCGGGATAAGCTTGTAGGTAATGAAGTCCGAGGGCGTGCGCTTGGTCGAGGGTTTCGACCATCGTGAGATTCCGAAACGTCCAAGCTTGCAGCCCAAGTTTTGGCTGGCCGCTGGCCACGGTGGGAGTGAGCGAGGAACAGGAGCTCGTCAGCAAGCAAACGATGGCGAGGAGGAGAAGAGAAAGGCGTTTCATATCAAAAAGGAGAATGGTTATTAATAAACGCGGTAAGCTTTGCGCACAAAGCGATCGGCCGAGGGCAAATTACTGCAGGTCATGCGGGCGGCGTCCCACTGGATCGACTGGCCGGCACGAATCGCGACATTACCGAGGAGGCAGAATTCCGTGAGATCAACCGCGTGATCGACAAAATTAGAACCCGGCGCGGGACCCTGGCCTTTGCAGGCGGCGATCCATTCGCTATGCGGATTTGATTTGGGGACGCGCGGGATGACGCGTTTGGGCCGATTGGTAAATGCTTTCATGCGCGACTCAGGGAGTAGGCGCGGAGCGGCGTTGTAATCATCGGGGTTAATGAGGATGCCTTTATCGCCGTAATAAATCGAACCGCCAGTGGGCAATTTACCGTCAGCACCGAGCTCAGCCGGCACGGGTGGCTTATGCTTGCCATCGTACCAGACGACCTTGACCGGAGCACGCTGGCCGCGTTGCGGGAATTGGTAGGTGACGATTGAAGCTGTAGGTGCGGTCACATCGCTAGCGCCTTCGCTGACTGCGCTGATGGTGACATCACCGCGAAGATCAAGGCTCCAGAAGGCGGCGTCCATGATGTGGCAACCCATATCACCGAGTGCGCCGCAGCCATAATCCCAATAGCCGCGCCATTTGAAGGGGGCGATGGTGCTATTGTAGCTGCGAACTGGGGCGACGCCTAACCAGAGATTCCAATCCATTGTGTCGGGCGCAATTTGGGCTTCTGGAAGGGGAATACCCTGCGGCCAAATCGGTCGGTTAGTCCAGAAGTGGACTTCGCGCACCGTGCCGATTACGCCGGCCTCGATCCATTCTTTGGTTAAACGGGTGCCTTCATTGGCGTGGCCTTGATTGCCCATTTGGGTCACCACCCCATATTTAGCCGCGGCAGCCTTCAGGATCCGGGCCTCTGCGATTGTGTGGGTAAGGGGCTTTTGTACGTAAACATGTTTACCCATTTCGATCGCCATTAAGGCTACCGGGAAATGCATATGGTCCGGGGTAGAGACAGTGACGGCATCGATGCGGTCACCCATTTCAGTCAGCATTTGGCGAAAATCACGGTAGCGTGGGACGAGAGGAAGTTCTGCAAACGCCGCGCGTCCCCTGGCGAAATCGACATCGCAGAGGGCGACGATATCTTCGCCGAGGCAGGCCATGGTATCGCTGTACCCTTTGCCATCGATACCGACGCAGGCGACGCGCAATTTACGCCCGCTCGTCACAAGATTTTTAAAACGAGTGGGCGTACTGATCTCCGCGGTGAAGCCGCGGGGGGCGAGGCCTGCAGCGAGGGCGGCTAGCGAGGCGGTTTTCAGAAAGCGACGACGCGTGACAGCAGGCTGATGGGGAATATTCATGGGGATTTAAATGAAGGTCGATTGCCACTGATACTGCGGCGATGAAAGTGGAGAAAGAGAAAGCCGCGGACGCGCAGTCAATTGCTACAAAAATTTACGAGGCAAGGATAGGAACCGTGATTTTAGGGTTGAGAAAATCGGTCGGAGAAGCGCGCTGACGAGGGGCGGTAGCGGAGTGAGTAATGAAAAATGCGGTCAGCGTATTGAGATGTCAGGTCGCAATTTGTGCAAGCGTTACAAAGCCCCTCACGGGCGCATCGCTGCCTTAGTTTGAGTCAGTCGAATGTAACCGACACTGACTCCGTTGGACTTACTTCGCCTTGGCTGCTGCTGGCTTAGCGCTGACGGGATCTGCAGGTGTACCGAATAACCACAAGTGGTGGAGCGACGGCAGTTTCTTTAAAGACGCCGCCGTAGCTTGATTGGCGGCCGTATTAGTTAAATTGAGTACTACAAGATTTTTGAGCGGGTGGAGTGCCCCGAGACCTTGCGCAGTCACAGCCGTTTGGGTGAGATCTAGAATTTGCAGATTTGGGCAAAGCGCGAGCGAGACCAGCCCGGCATCGGTGATTGTGGTGCGCGCTAATTCTGCTTCGACGATCAAGTCGGCAAAGGGGGCGAGTTGAGCTAGGACTGCATCGTTGCATTGAGTCGGGGCGCTTGCGGTGCGCAAGATGAGGCCATCCGTGGGGACGATGGAACGTGGAACTAATCGGATCCCAAGTTTTTTGGCTAAAGCCGTGGCGGCGGCCAGCCGGGGGCGGTAGTCAGGGGCGGCCGATGAGGTGATAGGGGTGAGGGCGAGGGCGGGAGCGTCAAAGGGCTCGGTCGCAGGGGCTCCGGCCGCGATCCATTTTTCTAGCAGCAAAATATCCGCGGAACTTAAGAGCGGCTTGCCGTCGCTTGGCATGACATCTTCGTCGCTTGCTGGTAAGGTAATGCGCCGGTGAAGTTCGCTGGCGGCAAAATCCTTCGCTTTGACCACCACTCGATCATCGCTGCCTCGCATGACGTGGGCAAAGGTGTCGAGGCGGAGGCTGCCTTTTTGTTTATCTTTACCGTGGCAGCCGGTGCAATTTTTCTCAAGCACGGGAGCCACACGTGTGGCGAAAGTAGCTGGTTCCGCTCCCAATCGTGGGTGGAACGCTAATAACGTGAGCGCGGCGCTCAGGATTAAGGATTTAGAGTAGAATATCACGAATGACGCGGGCGGGTAAAACGCCGGTAAGTTTTTGTTCCAAGCCTTGGAATTTATGGGTGAGGCGTTCGTGATCAAAACCGAACTGATGCAACAGGGTCGCATGCAGATCGCGAATGTGCACGGGGTCCTTTGCGATATTGTAGGAGAAATCGTCCGTCTCGCCGTAGGAGATACCGGGTTTTACCCCGCCGCCCGCCAGCCACATGCTGAAGCAGCGGGGGTGGTGATCGCGACCGTAGTCTTGGGGCTTCAGAGTGCCTTGCGAGTAGACGGTGCGGCCGAATTCTCCGCCCCAAATAACGAGGGTGTCGTCAAGCATTCCGCGGCGTTTGAGGTCGGCGATTAAGCCTTGAGTGGGTCGGTCAGAATCTTCCGCCAGAATTTTAATATTGGTGGGGAGATTGTTATGCTGGTCCCAACTGCGAAGGAAGACTTGAGAGAAGCGCACGCCGCGTTCAGCCAGGCGGCGAGCCATCAGGCAATTGTAGGCGAAGGTGCCAGGTTCTTTGGCTTTCGGTCCATAAAGATCCCAAGTGGAAGATGGCTCATTCGAAAAATCGGTTAATTCTGGCACCGAGGTCTGCATCCGAAAGGCCATCTCGTATTGGCTAATGCGGGCGTTGATTTCTGGGTCACCGACGCGATCAAAGAGTTGGTGATTGAGATCATTCACGCCATCGATCATCGCGCGACGTACCGAGCGGTCGACTCCTGGAGGATCTTTGAGGTGGAGCACGGGGTTACTGCCGGAACGAAGGGCCACGGCGGCATGCTCGGGGGAGAGGAAGCCGGAAGACCACAGTCGATTCGAAAGTGCTTGGACATTCACCTGGATCGGCATCTTCGAAATCATGACCACAAAGGTGGGCAATTCATCGTTGATGGCACCGAGTCCATAAGAGAGCCAAGCTCCGACCGAAGGTTTGCCCGGAAACATATTCCCCGTGGTGATCGAGAGAATGGCCGGCTCATGATTAATGGCTTCCGTGTGCAATGATTTTATCACGCACAGCTCATCAGAAACTTTCGCGGTATAGGGAAACAGTTCTGAGCACCAGCGCCCAGCTTGGCCGTGCTGGGCAAATTTGTAAAAACTAGGGGCCACGGGAAAGCGGGTCTGGCTTGCCGTCATGCCGGTGAGTTGCTGGCCACCGCGAACTGATTCCGGCAGGTCTTGGTTAAACATGCTCGAGAGCCCGGGTTTGTAATCCCACGTTTCAAATTGGGAAGGCGCTCCCGCCATGAAAAGATAGATGGCCCGTTTGGCCTTGGGGGCAAAATGCGGTAGGAGCGGGGTCGATGATGACTCGTTGGCCAAGGCCCGCGGCAAGCTGCGACCGAGGATGCTGGCGAGGCCGGCCCAAGCGAGAGCCTTAGCTCCCCGACCGAGAAAGTGGCGGCGGGTTTCTAAATTTAACCATTCCTGTTTCAGGCCGAGCGGAATGTTGGGTAGATCCCAAATGGTGGGATGTTCGCCGCCATGATCGGAACAGAGGTCAGGTTGTAAAGGGTGAGGCGAAGCCATGAGATGATGGGTTAGGGGACTCGATAGCCGTCTTGAACGGGCTAATCTTATTTAGTGAGAAATTCGTCGAGGTTGAGAAATTGGCTCGCGACCATCGTCCATTGAGCCAGCTCAACCGGGTCGAGCGCTGGATCAGCGGGCGATTCGCCTACCGTCAAAATCGCTTGGGCGGCGGCTTTATCAGTGGAGAAACGCGTATGGAATTTCTCAAGAGTTTTAAGCAGGGCGACTTGTTCGTTGTCCACTAAGGGACGACTGAGCGTGGTGCGGGCCATGAAATTTAAGCGAGCGGCCGCAGCGGGGGCCGCATGCAGAGTACGCTCGGCGAGTTTACGGGCGGCCTCGAACCATTGCGGATCGTTCATGGTCACAAACGCTTGCAAGGGTGTGTTCGTACGCGCGCGTCGCGTGCAGACTACTTCGCGTGCGGTCGCATCAAAAGTTTCCAAGCTGGGGTCCATCGACGCGCGTTTCCAGAAAGTATAGACGCTCCGTCGGTAGAGGCCTTCACCTTTATCCGGCACATACACGGCTGTGTCTGATTCTGGCATGGCGACTTCCTCCCACAGACCTTTGGGCTGGTAGGGTTTTACCGATGGGCCGCCTAATTTTTCCACCAGCAGACCGGAAGTTAACAGCGCGCTATCGCGCAACATTTCCCCGTCCATTCGGAAGCGTGGGCCGCGGGCGAGTAAGCGATTGGTCGGGTCAGCTTCGTGCTGCGCCGCGGTGCTCTGGGCTGATTGTCGATAGGTGGCGGAGGTGACGAGTTGCCGATAGAATCGTTTAGTGTCCCAACCGCTTTCGCGAAAATCTACGGCCAGCCAATCGAGTAATTCAGGGTGCGAAGGTTTTTCTCCCATGACGCCGAAGTCACTGACAGTTGAAACGAGTCCGCGGCCGAAAATCTCCTGCCACATGCGGTTCACGGTGACGCGGGCAAAGAGGGGCTGTTCGGCTGAAAGCAACCATTCGGCAAGTCCGCGCCGATTGGCGGTCGCGCCCGGCGGTAATGGGGGGAGGAAGTGCGGAGTGAGTGGACCCACGCGATCGCCGCGGGCGTAATAATCACCGCGTTTTAGAATATCAGCATAGCCCGGCGTTGATTTTTCTCGAGCAATCAGGGTGGGCTCACCGCTTTTAGTGAGCGCCGCAAAAGCGATGTCGTGGGCGGCGACACTCGCGGCTAGATCGATGGCTACTTGGTCGACTTCCCCGAGGAAGTAACGATCAGCGGCCACAAACATCTCGTCGGCAGTCCATTTTTTAGGATCGGGTTGGCGGGTAATAATCTCGGCGGCCGGATCCGCAAAGGGCAGCTGCGCTACTTCTTTTTTAGTTAATTCTCGGCGGTAGAAACGGATATCCTGGAAGCGAGTTTCGCGCATTGGCTCATAATCATCGCGCCGGCCGAGCTGGAGAGTGGCGTTTGTCCGAATAGAAAATGCCGGCGTGAAATAGTTTACCTTATTTTCCACGTCTACGATCTGACCATTAATGTAGATTTTTAAACCAATGGCCCGGCGGGAACCATTATAAGTAAAAAAGACGTGAACCCATTCGTCGCGGGCAAAAGTGTCTTTGGTTGCGACCGAGATGCCTGGTTTGGGGTGAACTTCTTTTTTAGCTTCCGCGATAAATATTTCCTGAGTCGTGCTGGGGTCTGGTACGAGATTAACGATAAAGCGTCCGCCTTCTTGATAGATTTCCCAGCCGGCGCCGCCGTGTTGTTGATCATCGCCGCGTCGCGCCAGGAGGGCGCCATTGCCGGTATTCGAATCGCCCGCTTTGGCACGGAGCATGACCCAGCCGCCTGCGGAAAATTTTTCATCAGCTTCGACATCGCAGAGATTTCCGAGCGCGAGACGCGTCGCAATATCCATGCGCATGGATGGCCAGAGCCAAGATTTCTCACCCCAAACCAGCGGGTTGATCGTAGCCTTAAATTCTGGGGCCAAGGTCCCGGGCGCAGAATTTTTAACAATATCACCGTGGCCTTCATCAAGGCGTAAGCGGAGCTCGAGAGCTTTATTTGAAACGGGTTGGGGGCGCTGACCAGTGGCTAGCCAGGTGGTGATTAATTCGGGGGCCTGGGCTTGGCGCGCGGTTAGCTTGACTTGGAGGTCAGCGCGGGCGGACAAAATAAATTCAGCCGAAGCGCGATTTTCTTTTTTGGGTAGGCCGAGCACCGGGGCCGGCGCCGCTTTATTAAAGTCCCAAGGTTTTTCCGCGGTATTGCTGAGAAAAGCGGCGAGGCCATAGAAATCCCGCTGAGTGAAGGGATCAAATTTGTGATCATGACATGCCGCGCAGCCGGTGGTGAGACCGAGGAAGGTGGCGCCAAAGGCTTCTACGCGATCACGCGTTTGATTGATAAAAATTTCCTCGGGAATCGTGCCGCCTTCGTTGGTGGTCAGATTGCCCCGCATATAGCCGGTGGCGGCAAGTTCATCCAGCGTGCGGGCGGGTAACAAATCGCCGGCGAGCTGTTCACGGATAAAATGATCGAAGGGCTTGTTTGTATTGAAAGCGCGAATGACGTAGTCGCGATACGGCCAAATAGACCGATAGTTATCAAAATGAATTCCGTGAGTGTCGGCGTAGCGGGCGTAATCGAGCCAGTAACGTGTACGGTGTTCGCCATAGCGGGGACTGGCGAGGAGACGATCGACGACTCGCTCGTAGGCATCGGGTGAACGGTCGGCGAGGAAGGCCTCAACCTCTGTCGGGGATGGGGGCAGACCGGTGAGATCTAGCGTCACGCGGCGAATCAAGGTGCGGCGATCCGCCTCTGGTGCGGGGGTAAGATGTTCGCGGCTCAGGCGTGCCTGGACGAAGGCATCAATAGGATTTTTTCCGGAGGCGGGGACAGTTGGCCGTTGCGGGGTAATAAAAGCCCAGTGTTCTTGGTAAGCGGCGCCCTCGGAGACCCAGCGGCGGAGCAAGGCGATTTCGGCCGGCTTCAGTGTTTTGTGCGCCTCCGGCGGCGGCATGATTTCATTTTCTTTTCTGGATTCGATGCGCTGGATGAGCGGGCTCTCATCGGGCTTTCCTGGCACGATGGCTGGGCCCATCTTTTCGTGAGGAGAAAAGGCGGCGGTGGCGCGGTCCAAGCGGAGGCTCGCTTTGCGTCCACCTGGATCAGGCCCGTGACAAGAGTAGCAATTTTCCGCAAGGATGGGCTGGATGTGCTCGTTAAACGCGAGCTTCGTGCTGGGAGCTGCTGGCGATGTGGCCGCGGCCGCGACGGGGAGCGCCGCAGTTTGCTGACAACCCAGTTGGATGAGGAGTGCGCCGAGACTGGCGACACCGGCAGCCCAAAGGGGCAAGGAGCGGGGCCGGAAGAATTTCATAGATTTAAAGCAGACCAAGGGGATAGCCCGGTGGGTACGGTATGATCAGAAGCATTAGAATCAGCTGAGCGGGAGTAACCCGCTGGCGCAGATCCTGAGTGGTTAACCGAAATTAAATGGGCGGGTAGGGGAAAATTCAAAGAGTGATTCACGAGACAGACACCTAACAGGGGCAGATTGGCTTAACGAGACACTCCAGTTAAAAGATAGTCGGGGGCGTTGAGACAAGAATTTGTTTACGTTGGTGAGACAGAAAAGCGGTCGGGCTGAAAGGGGAGGGTGAAATTCAGTGGCGCGAGTCTGTGTGGGGGTAGTAATTTCCGGCGAATAGCCCCCAAGCGTACAGCAAATAAAGTAATTAGTTTTCGGTTTTTTTGCTAGAAGAACTGCGACAATATTTAGGATGAAAACTACATGCATTCGATATGACCGCGGCTTGTATCATCTCTTTTTCCCTCTGGGGGAGATTTTTATTCTATTTTATCAGAATAAAAGCAGGCGCGATTTTTGAAAAAACTGGTAAGGTAAGATCAAGCACTGATTATTCATTTGATCCTGCCTATCTGTGCCAGGGTCGCACTGAGGCGAAACCTAGTTCAGCTGAGCAGGAAGTGCGATCCACAAGCTTGGGCCAAAGGCTTGCGCTTTTTCCTTACACCCCACCAAGCTCTTTAGGTTGATCAATCTAATCCGGATTTTATCTGACCGTATTCGCCTACCATGACTCACCTTCGTCACGCCTTTGTAAGTCTAGTGCTCCTTATCCCGATCAGCGTCAGTGCGGTGGATACCGCGAGTTTTCGCGCCCAACTCCAGGGTGATCTGCGTCGTAATCTTGAGCGTCACCACGCGATCGCAGCTGAGGAGCGTGCCCAAAACGTACAACCGACAGATTTTTCTTATCCTTACATGCTGTCTGGTCTCATTAATTTGCATGCCCAAACCAAGGAGGCGATACTGCTCACTTGGGCGAAGGAAGATTTGCTGTGGATTGCACGTTGTTCGGTTGATGCCCATGGGAAAATTTCTCCTTTCTTTGGGGCCTCTTTTCGATTCCTTCCGTCGTATTGTGATGCCTATCGCTATCTGCAGGCGCAGGGTGTTCTGACGCCGGGTGAAGTCGCGGAAGTGGCCGCACAAATCACCGCCTGCGCGGATATTCGTCTCAATCGCGCCGATTTTGGCGCGCAAAATCGCGGGCTCATCTACGGCGCAGAGTTATTGTTTTGTGCGCAGGCCGTGCCCACCGCCCCGCAGGTCGACCGCTGGCAACGGCAGGGCGAAGCGCTGGTCTACGACAGTCTGCACGGTTGGTCAGTGGAAGATGCGTCTATCTATGAGCCTTTTTGGTTTAACTATCTTCTCACGCTAACCGAGATGCGCGGCGAACTAGCTGAGCGTATGAAATTAATTACCACGCGGTACTATTTCGATCACGCGAAGGCGCTGCTTATGCCCAACGGGTTGATGCCCGATTGGGGTGATGGGGACTGGACGCATAGCTGGGCATGGAACGTCGCCAACCTCGTGCTCGCCGGTAGTCACTATCGCGATGGTACTTATTTGGAAGCGGCGCGTCAGCTCTACGAGGCCAACCATGCTTATTATCAAGAGTTGACGGGCGAGGCGATCGGCGGACTGGGTCTCGCGGTCCGTTGGCTCGATGCGGCGGTGCCACTCGCTCCGTTGATTCAGGCTAAATCGGCGGAAGTGGTGGATGATTTAATTTCCAAGAAAATCGTCTTTCGGGGCGCGGCCGACACCTATGCGCTTTTCAACTACCGGGACGAGGGCCCGTACGGCCGCTTCACCCGTGATTACCAGCACGCGCAACTCGATGCGCACGAGGAGAAGCCTCACCATGGTCATGCAGACGAAAATGCGTTTGGCGCTCTGATCCAAGCCGGCACGGTGCTGCTCGCGGACGGCGGTTATCGGGGTGTTTCCGTCGTAGAACTTGGGGTGTTTGGGCGTGGTTGGCGCGCCGATATTTTCCACAATCGGATCGTGGCGCGGACTGGTTTTCCTGCGCAGGCCGATGTTTTTGATTACCTGCTCGCGGATACCACCTATCATCAAGTGCAGACAGAGAAAATCCATTTTGGGACCTTTGGTAGTCTCGACTACGCTCGGACGAGGTTAGTTGATGAAGAACGGGGTTATACTGGAGACCGCATTACTCTATTTGCTCCAGAGAGCGGCCTCACGATTATCGTCGACTCACTTCTGATCGATCGCGCAGGCAGCAAGATTTTTTGCAATACGTGGCATCCTGATCAGCTCTTGGAGCAAGGGGATAATTGGGTGCTCGCGCATGCGGACCAGATTTCCATCCGTCAGGAATCTTGGCCTAATCCGCATACCCGTGATCTGTTGATTCAGTTTGTGGGTAACCGCGATAAAGTTGCAGCCACGCGGGTGATCGATCGACGCTTTCATCCTTCCTCGGCTTTTTATCAGTACCTTAAAAATTATTTTTTTAAAGGTCAGCGGCTCACTTTCGTCACGGTGTTGCGGCCGGTGCCGGTCGGTGGTTTCGATCGTAAGTTGCTTGATGAGGTCAAACTCATCACGGATGAGCATGATGACGGTCGCGCACTCGGACTGCATTTTATGCTAGGAGGGGAGGCCATCACGGTTGGTTTAAAATTGGATCAAACGATTGGACTGACCAACCTGCGTGGTCGACCCATGTTTGACGTTACCACCGGTGCGATCACATACGGAGCACTGCGGACGGATGCAGATTTTGCCTTTGTAAGGGAGCATCACGATGGCACGCGTGAATTCGGCTTTCAGTATGCGACTGCCTTGAGCTTTGCCGGCACGACATTCTTTGAGCAGCAAGTTTGGCCAAAAATGTACCAAGGAGCCGGTGGATTTGCGGTGTCTGATCGTCGCGATAAAATGCCGCGTTGGCACGCGGTTGCGCCGGCGGTTAAACCTTGATTATACAATTTACATGATGCGGCTAATGATTGGTTGTTCGCCTAGGGGAGAGTCTAGTTGGCGGCATCAATGAAAGCAAAGCGCACGCTTATGTTCGTGAGGTTCACGCTTCGCGTGGTCATTTCGAGTCAGAGCATGCTACCATTAAGCTGGACTGGCCATAGCGCGTAAGGTGCTTTTAAGCGCATTTAATGCTTTAGCCAAGTTAGCAGCCGAACTTTAAATCATAAAAACCTGTTTTGCCCTATCCCCTTTCTATGCTTAATTCTTACCTTAGCCAAAAATTTTACCAGCGAGCGTGGCTGGCCTGTGTGGCGCTGCTCTTGATTACTCCACACCTCGCGGCCGCTCAGCTTAAGGTTTTGATTATCGACGGACAAAATAATCACGCCTGGGCTGCGACCACTCCCGTGCTGAAGCAAATTTTGCAAGACACGGGTATTTTTAGTGTAGATGTTACAACTACCCCAACACGCCCGATCGCCCCCACTCTGCCTGCTGGAGCGACGGCCGAACAAAAAGCCGCGCACGCCGAAAAGTTGCAGGCGTTCGCACGCGCGGAGGCCGACTACCAAGCCCACGCTCCCGCGCGGTGGGCTCAGTGGCGGCCTAATTTTAAAAATTATGCCGTCGTTGTTTCAAATTATAACGGCGAGAATTGGCCGGTGGCCGTGCGCACCGCCTTCGTGGCTTATGTTCGGGGTGGGGGCGGCTTTGTTTCCTACCATGCGGCCGACAACGCGTTTCCTGATTGGCCCGAGTACAATGAGATGATCGGTCTTGGCGGTTGGGGTGGGCGCACCGAAAAATCTGGTCCCTATCTGCGGTTACGCAGCGGCGTTTGGATCAGGGATTTAACCCCCGGCCCGGCCGGTGGACACGGTCCGCAACACGAATTCTTGATGGAAGCCTCTAGTCCCGCACACCCAATTCTGCGTGGCTTGCCGGCCCAATGGCTCCACGCGAAAGATGAACTCTATCACGGCCTGCGCGGGCCAGCCAATTCACTAACAGTGCTGGCTTCCGCTCTCTCGGATCGTACCAAGGAGCATGAACCGCTTTTGCTCGCGCTTACGTATGGGTCTGGTCGAGTCTTTCACACCGCGTTAGGTCATTCGGTCGAGACGCTTCAAGGTCGTGGCTTTCAGCTGACTTTTCAGCGCGGTACGGAATGGGCGGCAACCGGACAGGTCAGTTTGCCCGCGCCATTAGCAAACGAGCTTTCAATAAATCGAGCCATGGTCTCTCCTGTGATCGTACCATAAAAAATATTCAGCTCGTTAAATCTCGGTGGCTTGGGCTACTGCTTACGTTTGCAGGCTTGGCTGAGCGCTGTTCGAGCGACCAATTTTAATCTAACCCCAATGACCCCCTCAAACCTACTCGTACCCCATACGCTGACGTGGCCTGACTATGTGACGCTGGCTATTTATTTTGCGGTTAATCTCGCCATCGGTTGGTGGTGTGCTCGCCGGCGACGAGCGGGGGGCAGCTTTTTTTTAGGGGATGGGAAAATTCTCTGGTGGGCGGCTGGCATTAGTTTTTTCGCCACCGGGGCTAGCAGTATTAGTTTCATGGCGCTGCCGGCCAAAACTTTTCAATCAGACTGGCTCGCTTTTGGGTCGGGACCGGCCCAATCGCTCGCGGGGATCGTGGTTGGCTTAATTTTTGTGGGCCTGCTTCGGCGTTTAAATCTCACGACAATTTTTGATTATCTAGAACGCCGTTTTAGTCGAAAAGTGCGTTTATTAGGCGCTGGTCTTGCGGTGCTGCTAAAAATTTGCGGACGCATGAGTGTCGTGATGCTGCTCCCTGCGCTCGCGCTGGCGACCGTCACCGGTTTAAATGTTTATCTCAGTATTATTTTGATGGGGACCGTCACGACAATTTACGCGATGGAAGGTGGCTTTGAGGCGGTGGTCTGGACCGATGTTTTGCAGGTCGGCGTTATGTTGGGGGGCGTTAGTACAGCGATTTGGTTTATGGCCCATGGGGTTCCGGGTGGGCTGGGGGGGATTATTAATACGGGCACCGCGATGGGGAAATTTCACATGGTCGATTGGTCTTTAGATATCAACACGCCGACGGTGTGGGTCTTTATCGGTATGTTCTGCGGCTCAATTTTTACGCAAGTTGCGGATCAGCCGCTGATGCAGCGCGCCTTGGCTACGGCGGATGCTAGTGAAGCCAAACGCACGGTTATACTCGGCACGTTACTTGGACTGCCATCCACGATCATCTTCTTTTTTGTCGGCACGGCCTTGGCTGTTTTTTATCAGGCTCATCCTGAGCGCTTATCCGCGGCGCTGCCGAATGATGCCATTTTTCCGTATTTCATCGTGAACGAACTGCCGCACGGCATGGTCGGTCTCATTATCGCCGGCTTATTTGCGGCGGCCATGGGGGCGCTCTCAAGTGCCTTGAATGCCACGGCGGCGATTATCGTTACAGATTTTTCATCTTTCTTTAGTGTGGCGACGAATGACGCGCAGCGTACGCGCCAGGCGCGTTGGACGACGCTAGTGGCGGGTGGGCTCGCCACAATCATGGCGGCCTTAATCGCTTCGCTTCATGTGGTGTCGCTTTGGGATCAATATTTGAAATTACTCGCGCTCATTGGGGGCGGTTTCCCGGGGGTGTTTGCTCTGGGTTTACTGACACGACGCGCGAATGCCTTGGGTGTTATGATTGGCGCGCTGACCAGCATCGCTGTGACGTGGTGGGTGCAGAATTACACGCATACCAGCGTCTTTTTGCACGCGGCGGTAGCGATCGCAACTTGTGTAGTGGTCGGCTATGGCATGAGTCTTTTAGTCGGCCGCACCTTATCGCGAGAGGCTTTGCGTGGTTTGACGATTTGGGATTTAGGCAAATTGGCCGTCGAGCCAAGTTGCGTAACGCCTCCGGCCCGTGACTAGATCGTCCTAGTACTCGCTAGGATTTTTGGCGACGATCTTTGTTTTCACGCCTTTTAAAGAATTATTCTCTCTATGTTTGCCCCGCATACCATCCGTGGATTTGAGGTTAATTTGCTCGATATTCCCCTCTACGCGCCTTTCGGCATTTCTGGCGGGGCGCAAGCGGTGGCTAATAATGTGCTGGTTACTCTTATGCTGGCGGACGGTACGACGGGTTACGGCGAAGCAGCACCGTTGCCTCCCTATAATGGGGAGACCCAGGCTGACGCCGTTGGCGTGTTAACGGCCGCTCGGTCTTGGCTACTCGAGCGAAGCTTTACAGACTGGCGGGTAGTGGCGGAAGAGTTTCGCCGGCTCGGTGGCGGGGGCTGCGGATCGGCTCAGTACGCTTTTGAACTGGCCTTGCTCGATGCGCTGACGCGATCCGCTGGGCTGCCTTTATGGAAATATTTTGGCGGCGCGAGCACGACGCTCGAAACTGATATGACGGTGACGACCGGCTCGCCGGCTGAGGCGGCCGAAGCGGCGCGAGCGATTCGGGCCCGGCGCATTCGACAGATTAAAGTTAAAGTCGGGGGCGCGGGTGGGCCTGAGCATGATTTAGCTCGGTTGACGGCAATTCACGCGGTCGCGCCTACCGCTCCGCTGATTTTAGATGGCAACGCCGGGCTCTCGCGCGGTCATGCGAGTACACTCGTTAGCGGTTTGCGGGACCGCGGAATTACGCCGGTACTTTTGGAGCAGTGGCTCGCTAAAGACGATCTGGCTGGAATGCGGGCGCTGCGTGAAGAAAGCGGGTGGACCGTTGCGGCGGACGAAAGCGTGTGCTCCGTGCAAGATGTCGAGCGCATCGCGGCGGCGCAGGCGGCGCAGGTGATCAATATTAAATTGATGAAAGCCGGCATCGCCACGGCCTTGGATATCGTCGTGGCTGCGCGAGCGGCTGGGCTCGGGTTGATGATCGGAGGTAACGTCGAATCGATTCTCGCCATGACGGGCTCCGCGTGCTTCGCGACTGGGCAGGGAGGCTTTCAATTTGCTGATTTAGATACGCCGCTATTTTTGGCTACGAATCCCTTCACCGGCGGATTTGCACTTGATGGCGGTCTGATCTCTGTGGCGGCGATCACCGCGGGACATGGGGTGCAGCCCCACCACGCTTAAAGATCGAGGCGGGGCCGCGGCGCTTCCGGCCACAGACGGTAGACTAAGCCCGCGAGACCCAACGTGAGGCTCGTGCCGATCAAGGTGAACCAAGGCCAAAATATTTCACCACCGAACCAGCGATACCAGTCGTCGTGCCAGGCCGGAATATTCGGCGGCCAATAGAGTAAATTCATGGTCACCAGTGAAACGATCATGCCGACCATGGTTGCGCGAGCGCCCACGCGGCGAAAAAATAAGGCAAGGATGAGTCCGCCCAAGAGCGCCCCGCTCGTTAACCCGCGGAGGGAGAAGGCGGCGTTGAGCACGAATTGGACTTCGCGGGACAGCCAAGCGACGCCGATGAGCATCACGGCCCAAAAAATGGTGGAGTAACGACTGAAGCGTAGAAAATAACGCTCATCTCGGTTCGGCGTCAGCGGCCGGATGAAATCCATCGTGGACACCGAGGCCAGCGCAGTAAGGGCTGAGCTGATGGATGACATCGCGGCTGCGAGAATGGCGACGAGCAAACCGCCTTTTAAAAAGTGGGGAACTTCGGTCAGCAAAAAGATCGGAAAAATAAAGTCGTTCGACTTCAGGCCCGGTCGCGTTTCGGGCAAAGAAATCTGCAAGGGATGGCTTTGGTAAAAAACCCAGAGCATGACGCCCACGAGGAGAAAAATCAAAAACAGGGGAAAGATGAGAATCGCACTCAGCACGAGAGCTTTCCGGCCATCGGCGACCGTGCGACAAGCGAGCACCCGTTGGACAATCAGTTGCTCGGCGCCGTGGGAGGACAACACCATCACCGTGCCCCCCAAGACGCCCATCCAGAGATTAAAGGGAGCCGAGAACGTGAAGTGGGGATTGAGCCAAGCCAGTTTGCCGGCCGCCCCAGCTTGTTGGAAGGTCGCCGCCCAGCCCCCTTCGATAAGTGTTGGAATATAAAAAAGCGCAAAAAGTCCGCCGGCCAAAAAAAGACCAAACTGCACGGCATCGGTCCAGATCACCGCTTTGACTCCGCCAATATAAGTATAAAGCAGAGAGAGGCCGACAAAAATTAAGATGGCGCCGAGGAGGGGATCAACGATACCGCCAAGGCTGCAGACGGTTTCGCCGAGCATGAGGCGAATAGGGATGCCCGCGACATAGACACGCACGCCGGCCGCCAAAATTTCGAGGAAAATAAAAAAAGCGGCGGCTAATTGGCGGGGTCCACGGCCGAGTTGTTGTTCCAGTAATTGATACGGCGAATAAATTTCCCCTTTGAGGTAATGCGGCACCATGACTACCGCTAAAATAATGCGGGCGATGACATAGCCGATGATCATTTGGATGAACATCAGATTGGTGCCATAAGCGATCGCCGGCACCCCGATGATGGTCAGCGCGCTGGTTTCTGCGGCGACAATCGAAATGCCGATGCCCCACCAGGGGATGTTACGACTGCCCAGAAAATAATCGCGGGTGTTGCGCTGGTCTCGGCCGAACCAAAGTCCCAGAGCGATGATGCCGGCCAAATAGCCGACAATGATTAACCAGTCGCCAGAATTAAGATGAGCATTCATCCGAGAATCGTTATCGAGTTAAAAGGACTTCCGAATGGCGAGGAAAATTCTATTTTGAGCCTCTCACTCAAGCGCGGGGAATCGAGCGAGGTTTGCTGGACAGCCGCGCCCCTGTGGGTGAAGTATGTGGTATGCGAATCATCCTCTGCCTTGTGGGATTATTAGGTTTTTGTGCTCTGTCGCTCGCCGAAGAATTCGACCTCATTATTCGTCACGGCCAAGTCATCGATGGTAATGGCAATCCCTCCTTCCATGCGGATATTGCGATCAAGAATGGTCGCCTTGCGCGAATTGGCCGCATCGAGGGTGGGGCGAAGACCGAGATTGATGCTACGGGCCTCATGGTAGCTCCAGGGTTTATCGATGTGCACACGCATGCAGATGAAATCGCTGATCAGCCGCGGGCTGAGAATTTTCTGCGCATGGGCGTCACCTCTCTCGTCGTGGGTAATTGCGGTGGCTCGGCCTTAGATGTCGGTAAATTTTTCCGCGAGGTTGAGCATAATGGCATTTCTCTGAACGTCGCGACGCTCATCGGGCACAATACGGTGCGGACCGCGGCTATGGGTGGGAATTTTAATCGAGCGCCGACGGCGGCAGAGGCAGCGAAGATGAAATTCTTAGTGACGCAGGCGATGCAGGCAGGCGCTGTGGGTTTATCCACTGGCTTGATTTATTTGCCCGGCGTTTTCTCCACGACTGAGGAAATCGTTGAATTAGCCAAAGCGGTTACCCCATACGATGGGATCTATGCGAGTCACATGCGCCATGAGGACGCGCGGATTTACGCCGCTTTGGATGAAGTGTTCCGTGTTGCACGCGAAGCGCACTTGCGCGCAGAAATATCTCACTTGAAACTTTCGGGCGAAAGATCGTGGGGCCAGGCCGATCAAGTCCTGACCTACATCGAAACCGCCCGTGCGAGTGGCCTTGATCTGACGCATGATCAATATGCCTACACCGCTTCCAGTACGACGATGCGCCAGTTAATTCCAGATGATGCGCTCGAGGGGGATCATCAGCATTTTTTGGCGTTGCTGGCGGATCCCGTAAGAAAAGCTGAACTCGTCGCCCGGATGAAACGAAATATTCTGACGCGCGGTCGTCAGGATTATGCCTATGCGGTGGTCGCTTCATTTCGGCATGATACTTCCCTAAATGGTTTAAATATTTTGGAGGCGGCCAAGAAATTGCGCGGATCAGATTCACTCGATGATCAAATTGAAGTGATTCTGGATATTGAAAAAAATGGGAGTGCCTCCGGCGTATTTCACGGGATGAACGAAGCCGATTTGCAGAAGTTTATGCGTCATCCTCATACAATGATCGCCTCGGACAGTGGGTTGCGGGAATTCGGCAAGGACGTGCCGCACCCGCGTGGTTATGGCAATAACGCTCGGGTGTTGGGTCATTACGTGCGGGATTTGCACGTGCTGAATTTAGAAGATGCGATTCGCAAGATGACGAGTTTGCCCGCCGCCACATTCCGTTTTGCGGAGCGCGGAGCGCTGCGCGAAGGCTACTGGGCGGATATTGTTATTTTTGATGCCCAGAAAATTGGCGACCCGGCCGTTTATACTGATCCGCATCATTACGCGGTCGGAGTGCCTTATGTCTTGGTTAATGGCGTGCCTGTAATCAATCGCGGTAAACATACCGGCGCCAAACCTGGCCAAGCCTGTCGGGCCGTGGTTCCCGCGGCCTTGGCGTCAGCCCCCGTCGAGCTCAAAGCTCAACTGACTGCTCTCGTTGCTCGACCTGAATTCGCCGCAGCTATTTGGGGCGTGCAGATCAAATCACTTACGAGTGGACGGGTGTTATTTGAGCATCAGCCAGATCGGCGCATGAGTCCGGCGTCCAACTGCAAACTCTACGTGGGTGCGCTGGCGCTCGATCAATTAGGCGGTGATTATCGTATCCGCACTCCCATCCAAGCGACGGCGGCGCCGGATCAGGCCGGTGTTTTAGCGGGTGATGTCATTATCGCGGGTCGGGGCGATCCGAGTTGGCACCATCGTTCTGCGCAAAAAGATTTTTGGACGCTCTTTGATCCTTTCATCGCCGCTCTGCGGCAGGCGGGGGTGAAGCAGATCACGGGCGATATTGTGGCCGACGCGACTTACTTGCGGATGCCACCCCAGGGTGCGAGTTGGACCGCCGATGATATGGATTATGAATATGGCGCGGAAATTTCGGCTATAGCGCTGGCGGATAATTACGTCGACCTACGCATCACCCCAGCGCTCGCGGTTGGTCAGACCAGTGTACTCACAGTACTCCAGCCGGAGAGCGGACTGGAGTTTGATAATCGAATTGTCACTGGCTCAGCCGAAAGTGCGCGCGATGTTCGCGTGCAACGTCTCCCGGGAGAAAATATCGTTCACTTAACCGGCAGCTTGCCGCTCGGGGGCCAAGACGAACTGACCGAAGCGTCTGTGCCGCGACCGGCCGCGTGGTTTGCCACGAGCTTGCGGGCCGCCCTCCAGCGGGCGGGCATCAAGGTTGCTGGTCAGGCTCGCAGTCGGCGCTGGCCCGACGCCGCCGCGCCCGGCGCAGTGCAACTCGGTGAGGTCGTATCTCCTCCGCTGCGCGAATTAGTCGCGGGGTTCATGCTGCCTTCGCAGAATCTCGAGACCGATCTTATTTTTGCCTATCTGGGTGAGCAAACGCGTACGGGAGCGACGCCGGCTTGGCTGCGTTCTGATGAATTAGCGGTCACGGCGTTAGAAAAATTTATTGCCCGCCTCGGCATCCCCGCTTCAGCCGTGCTGTTTGATGAAGGCTCCGGGCTTTCGCGCAATAATTTGGCTTCGGCTTCCGCGACGGTAAATTTACTCACGACGATGGCGACGCACCGTGAAGCCGCGGCATTTTTGGCCGCCTTGCCGACCGCGGGCGTTGACGGATCTTTGGCTAAGCGGATGCAAGGGACTGCGGCGGAGGGAAACGTCCATGCTAAAACCGGCGGACTCCGTTGGGTGAATGCCTTGTCGGGCTATGTGACGACTGCCGCCGGCGAGCGGCTAGTTTTTAGTGTGATGCTCAAC
Source organism: uncultured Verrucomicrobiota bacterium (assembly GCA_903856725.1). Taxonomy (GTDB): domain Bacteria; phylum Verrucomicrobiota; class Verrucomicrobiia; order Opitutales; family Opitutaceae; genus Lacunisphaera. The sequence continues at coordinate 14,054 of CAIOCT010000017.1, read as the reverse complement.
CGTTATCTGGCCTCGCCCGGTCATAAAGGCACCGCCGCGCTTGATGAAATCGCGGTGCGCCTTGCGTCGGAAGGGGCCCAGTAGCCAAAGCAAAAATGACTGCGCTCCCAGCGATCTGCAAACCCGCGAGCATGTGCTCCGTTCTTGCCGCGTCCGCTTTTCGCGTTAATTTTATATAACTTTGACCAAGGGCCTAAGCCATCGGCTGATTTCATTGGATGCCTTTCGCGGCGCAACCATGGCGGCGATGTTGCTGGTTAATAACCCCGGCACTTGGAGCGACGTCTATGCTCCACTACGACACGCCGCGTGGCACGGGTGGACCCCGACAGATATCATTTTTCCATTTTTTTTATGGATGGTGGGCGTCGCCATTACCTTCGCCTTTGCGCAGCGCGTTGCGGCGGGGGCGGATCACCGTCAAGTCATGGCTCATGTCTGGCGCCGGGCGGCGCTTATTTTTTTGTTGGGGTTGTTGCTCAACGCTTTCCCTTTCGGGCTGCTTTCAGCGCATCACTTTTCCTTCGCGACGCTGCGCGTCCCCGGTGTGCTGCAGCGCATCGCGCTTTGTTATCTGGCGGCGAGTGCAATTTTTCTGCGCAGTACTTGGCGCGGTCAGGTTGCATGGACGGGCGGGTTGCTCGTGGTTTACTCGGCGCTGCTGATGCTGGTACCTGTGCCCGGTTATGGGGCTGGTCAATTGACTGCGCAGGGCAGTCTGCCGTGGTGGATCGATTCGCATCTCCTCGCGGGGCATACTTGGACTGGGGCGCCGGCGCCGGGGTTTGATCCGGAGGGGCTGTTGTCTACGCTGCCCGCGATCGCGACCACGTTACTGGGGGTGCTCGCCGGCCAGATACTTCGCACTAGAGCAACTGATTCAGTTAAGGCTCTTCGCCTCGGTGGCTTCGGGGTAGCCTTGCTGAGCATCGGGCTGGGACTGGCTCCTTGGATGCCGATTAATAAAAATCTGTGGACCAGTTCATTTACGCTTTTTACCGCCGGCGCGGCGGCGATGATTTGCGCGGGATTTTACTGGCTCATCGAAGTGCGCGGCTATCGACGCTGGGCTACGCCGTTGATTATTTATGGCTCAAATGCGATTGTGATTTTTGTGCTCGCTGGACTCCTCGGTCGTTTGCTGGGTGTGATTCAATGGGGCGGTCCCGCGGGTGCCGTCGTCACGTTAAAGGGCTGGATCTACGCCAGCGCCTTCGCGCCTTATGCGACTCCGGTTAATGCGTCGCTACTCTTTGCCGTCGCTTTCGTGCTGCTCCATCTGTTGATCGCCGGGCTTTTGTGGCGTCGGCAATGGTTTGTGCGAATCTGAGGCTCAGCGTTTTTGGTTTGGGCTTTTCCGCTAACGAGCAGGCGGAGGGTCGATGAGTTAGAACGCCTTCGACGCAGAAAATTCTAAGGGATCATAACGCTTGAAAGCTTCGATCGCTTCATATTCGGCGAGACCCAGGGCGTTGTAAGCTTGGGCTAAGTTGCGACTGCGATCTTCGGTGCGTTGCCAAAATTCCCGGCGATCCTCCCCGAGGAAGAGCGCCTGATCCTTCTGGGTTTCGTGCCGGAAAATAGCGCGGCGTCGGCGCAGTACTTCTTGTGGGCTGAGCGGGACGGCGAGATCAATTTCATCGAGCGGCCATTCTGCCCAGGCTCCCCGATAGAGCCAGAGTTCGGCCTGAGCTAGCCAAGCAACTTTTGCCGTGGCCGCTTGGGCCAGCGCGTCGCGGAGGACATGCAGGCACAGGCGATGCGTGCCGTGGGGGTCATCTAAATCGCCAGCGGCATAAATCAGGTGCGGTTTAAATTCATTAAGAAGCTTCGCCATGGCGGCCACATCGGCTGCTCCGTAGGTGCGGCCGCGGGTTTCTCCAGTGTAGAAAGGAAGGTCGAGGAAATGTAATTGACGCTCCGGCACGCCACAGACGCGCGCGGCCGCGATGGCTTCGTGCCGGCGAATGAGTCCTTTCCATTTAAGCATTTCCGCCGTGGGGGCAGGTGCTTGGTCGCTGCTGAGGCTAGTGCAGAGCGTGGTGAGACGATTGGCTTCGGTGGGATTGGCGAGTCCGCTATCGCGAACAAAAGCTAATAAATTCCACGCTGACTGATGGGATACGGCGCTGGCGCCGGAAACTTCATAGGCGATATGCACCTCGTGACCTTGATCGACTAAGCGACAGAGCGTGCCGCCCATGGAAATGACGTCATCATCCGGATGCGGCGAAAGCACCAGCACGCGTTTGGGGAAAATTCCGGCGCCGGCCGCGCGCAGGGGACGGACCGGGGCATCACCGGGTTTGGCCTTCGCGGGATCGCGCCCGCCCGGCCAGCCGGTGATCGTGTGTTGCATCTGATAAAAGCCGGCGAGGTTGGTTTCATAAGCGGAACCGTGCACTCGGCTGAGATCCTGCAGACCGGCTTCATTGTAATCGTCGTCGGTCAGCTTGAGAATGGGTTTTTGTTTTAATTGAGAGAGCCACAAAATAGCGCGCCGCGTCATGCGCTCATCCCACGCGAGTCCTTGTTCAGCCAACGGGCCGATGAGCCATGGTGTGCGATAGCGGGTCAGGGAGCCCGCGGCCGCGGCATCGAGCACATATAAAGCGTTCGCGTGTTCCTGGAGGAAGGAGGCGGTGACCTGCGAGTTAACTTCGCCTTCGATGGCTTGCCGCGCGATATCCGCTTTGTGCTGGCCCCAGGCGATCAGAATGACGCGCCGAGCGTTCAAGATCGAGCGCACGCCCATGGTCAAGGCGTGCCGTGGGGTCGCCATATCTCCGCCAAAATCGGCCGCGGCATCGCGTCGCGTTAACGGATCCAAGGTTACCAATCGGGTGAGGGAGTGACGGGGGCTGCCGGGTTCGTTGAAGCCAATATGGCCGGTGCGGCCGATGCCGAGGAGTTGTAAATCAATGCCGCCCGCCGCGCGAATGGCTTCCTCGTAGGCAGCGCAATGGCCATCGACCTCCGACTTGGTGACCGTGCCTGAGGGGAGGTGGGTACGCGCTGGATCGATATCTACACGATCGAAAAGATGGGTGCGCATGAAGTGCCGATAGCTCTGGGGCTGTTCGGCTCCGAGGGGGTAGTATTCGTCCAGATTGAACGTCGTGACGTTAGCAAAGCTGAGGCCTTCTTCGCGGTGCAGGCGGACGAGCTCCGCGTATAAGCTAACCGGCGTCGAGCCGGTGGCGAGGCCTAGTACGCAGGCGCGGCCTTCGCGATTGCGCGCCCGAATGAGGGTGGCGATTTCTTGGGCCACGGCGCGAGAAGCCGCTAAACTGCCTGCGAATACGGCGACGGGAGAATGTTCGTGATGGTTGCGCTCGAGGAGGGAGGAGGAAATCATGGCGTGGGGGGCAGGGGGAATAAATCGCTCCCGATAATAAGGCTCGCCTCGTTTAGAACCAATAGCAGAAATGACGATGTTTTTAACATAAATGCTAACCCCTATTTCACCCCCACTAAAAGAACTTGTCGCGCGATTGCCGCAACCGCTGCATCCGTTGGTGGGGCGGTCGGCCGCGAAACTTGCCCTGCCTGACAATGTGGTTTGCTTTCAGCGCAGCACCGCCACTGATCTCAATAAACCTCGGCGGGGGCGCTCACTGCATCATCGTTTTGTTTTGATCTTTGCGCTGCGCACAGCGGCGACAGTCTGCGTCGATGATCAGGCGATTCGGTTACGCGCTGGGGAGGGGTTGTTGGTTTTTCCCTTTCAGTTTCACCATTACACCAAGGTCGCTCACGAAACACTGGCTTGGTTGTTTGTGACCTTTGAATCAACTGAGGTCATCGAATTGGCGGCACTGCGCTATCAGCCATTTGGACTAACGCCGCAGTTGCGCTCGTTGGCCGCGGAGCTAGTGGAAGCTTATGAAACGGAACGCACGGCGGATTTACCTATTCTTATTCTGTCAATTTTACTCGCGCGGCTGCGGAGGCTTAAGCTGGCGGCGCCTACGACTGCTTTATCCGTGACCTCGCAACCTGGTCTTTTGTTGCGCGTGAATCAATTAGCTCAGCGGAGCCATGAGCCGCCGAGTCTGCAGGATATGGCTCGCGCCTTAGGCATTAGCCCCAGCCACCTCCGCGCACGGTTTCGGGCTTCATGCGGCGTTAGCATTGGCCGGCATTTGCGTCATCTAAGACTGGAGCAAGCTTGTGGTCATCTTCGTCTCGGGCCGCAACGGGTATCAGAAATCGCTGAGCTCTGTGGTTTTAGTTCTATTTACAGCTTTAGCCGTGCATTTCGTGTAGCTTATGGCGTTTCCCCATTGGCCTATCGACATAGTGGTCGGTCAGTTCCACGTGCTCGTCGAGATTCGCCCGGTAACCGCCGTCGCTAGGCGATAAATTATTTTAAATAGCTATTCGGCGCACTCATCTAATGCAGTTTAATAGCAGGTGTTGAAATCTGCCGGTTATTTTGTCTTGGAGTTAGCTCGATTTCGCTTCTGATTTTAGCCCCTTTATAGCTATGACCTAATCTGGAGCTACGCTCCAATAACCTACCACACCTATGAGCCAACCTAACCTACCTCGCCTGACTTCATTGCAGGCTGTTCTGTTGCGGATCGCCGCAAGCCTGTTCCTGTTCACTGCTAGCTTCGCTTTGCAGGCGGCTGATGCCCCTGCAAACCTCGCGACCCCTAAAGGCCCGGCCGAGCGCATTGTTTTGGAGAAGGTCGTCGTCACCGGTTCGATGATCAAGCGGATCGCTAACGAAGGCGCTTTGCCGATGGAGACCATCACGCGTCTGGATATGGATCAACAAGGCATCGCGAGCGCCGAGCAGTTGATCTCTCAAATTAACATCAATGGTAACGGCCTCGATAATTTGGCGAGTAACGCCGACGTGGTCGCCGGAGCCCAGCGTGGTAATAATGGCGCCACTTCCGCCAATCTTCGCGGCCAAGGTTCTAATGCTACTTTAGTTCTCCTCAACGGTCGTCGCGTTGCCTCCCATGGCCTCAACGGCGGCGTTGTTGATCTTAACTCAATCCCGTTCCCAGCAATTGAACGCGTCGAAGTCCTCAAGGATGGGGCGTCCGCTATCTATGGTACCGATGCCGTTGGTGGGGTTATTAACTTTATCACGCGCACCGATTTTCGCGGTGTTCGCGCGAATGCTTCCAATGATATCACCCAAGAGGGTGGTGGCCGCATCAATCGTTATTCGGTAGTCGGCGGTTGGGGTGATTTGAACAAAGACAAGTGGAACCTCATGGCTTCCCTCGCACTTTCAGATCATAAGGTCCTCCGCGGTGACCAACGTGATTTCGTCAATACCTTCCAGCCTGATCGCGGCATTTCGCCCGACACGCGCGGTACACCGATCGCCACAATTTTTGCGATCAGCTCGCTCTATAACGTCCTCAGCGCTGGCAGCACGACCACCACGCTGCGCGGCACCGGCCCGCTCGATCCCGTCAATGCGGCGCTACGGGTCAACGGCATCAACATCATCGATCTCCCCACCAACACCGCTGGCTACACCGGTTATGATGGCATGGGGCCCTATGCTGAATTGCTTTGGAACAGCCCGGCATCCAAATATGGCTCTGCTTGGGATACTGGTCGCGCCGCTGTACTGCAGCAGCCGGTCAAAAATACCAACTTCGTCGGCCGGGGCTCCTTTAAGCTCGGCGAGCATCTCGTCGCGATCGAGGCCGTTATCGGCCGCTCGGAATCGACCAAGAGCTTCTCGGCGAATCAGATTTCGAGTTCCACCTCGACGACCAATCCTTTCTACAATCTCGCTTACCCAAGTACCGGTTCTGACTACAATCGCGTCTTCAACGCCTTGGTCGCCTTCTTCCCTGCCTTGGAGGTTAACCGCGGCCAGCCCATCCCGTTCCGTTGGCGCGCGGAGCCGGCCGGCAATCGTGAGATTTCCACCGTCAGTGATACCCGCCGCTTTCTCCTCAGCTCCGAGGGTCCGCTTTCCTTCCTGCAAGGCTGGGAATATCGGGCTGGCCTCGCGCAAGCCGAGAGCAAGAGCAAGTCGCGCCTGAACCGCGGTTACTTCTACGCTTACCCGTTTGCGGCTTTGATCAACAATGGCATTTTGAATCCATTCTCGTACACGCAAAGCCCAGCCGCGCTCACGGCGCTTGATGCCGTCCGGGCTGATGGGGCACAGCTCTACGGCGGCACGTTCACCACTACGACCGCTGATTTCACAGCTTCAGGCCCAGTGTGGCATCTGCCAGCTGGTGAAATTCAGGGCGCAGTGGGCGTCGATATCCGCAAAGAAGAATACGCTTTCGCGGGCGATCCACGGTCTGACTCGACTTCGGTGCAGAATTTTATCTTCAACGCCCCCTTCGATAACACTTTGGCCACGGCGGGTACGCTCAGTCGTAATATCAAGGCCGTTTTCGCTGAACTGCAGATTCCTCTCCTGAAGACCCTTGATTTGAATGTTGCCGCTCGTCGCGACGACTACACCGGCTTCGGCAGCAGCACCAATCCGAAGGTAACACTTCGTTTTGTCCCTGCGGAAAAAGTGCTCTTCCGCACTTCGTACAGCACAGGTTTCCGCGTTCCGACCTTCAAGCAGCAATTCGATCCGCGCACCGAGAGCATCTACGCCGGTCTCGATTTGGTTAATCCCTACACCAACCTCGCGATTCCTGCTAATAGCATCCTTACTTATTCCGGCGGTAAGGCTACGTTAGATCCTGAGAACGCCAAGATGTACTCGGCGGGTATTGTGATCTCACCGCTTAAGAACATCACGTTGAGCGCTGACTGGTGGTCGATCAACCGCGATGGCACTATTCTGACGCTCGGCGCTTCGGATATTTTGAAAAATTATCAACTCTTCAGCAACGCCATCATTCGCGATAACGCTAACTTGATTTCTGCCATCGACACTCGCTGGCTCAATGCTGGCGAAACGTCGACGAAGGGCATAGAATATAATGCCCGCGGAGATTTCGAAGTCTACGGTGGTAAATTGATCGCTGATCTTAATGTCACTCAGCTCATCGAGAAAAAATCTCGCCTGCTGGCCAGCGCCCCTTGGGGTAATAGTGAAATCGGCCGCTTCACTCGCGCGAGCGACATCGGCTTGAAGTGGAAATACTCGGCCTCGACTTCCTACCGCAAGGGGAAGTGGACGGGCCGCGTCAGCCAGCTCTACCGCGCGGGCTACATGGACTACGTCGCCCCTGGCGTACTCGCTGGTTTAGTTACGCCGGCTAACTGGAACCCGAAAGTGGGTGAATATATTACCTACAACGCCAGTCTGACTTACCGTTGGAGCAAGGACCTCACCGTGATTGCTGGGATCAAGAATCTCTTCAACACCGAGCCGCCTTTCTCGGTTGCTTACGACACCAACACGGGTGCCGGCAGCAGCTGGGAGCCCCGCATCGCCGATCCGCGTGGTCGCGCCTTCACCCTCTCGGTCGACTATAAATTGCGTTGACCAACCAGACCGCTCGCTCGGCCTGAGCGGGCGCGCTGAAATTCTTCTGGGGCGGTCCATCCGGATCGCCCCTTTTTTTTACCCATTTTACTTATAATTTGTTCACTCTGTAGCTGGACCATTAGCCTGCGGTTGCGTGCAATTAAGATTCGCAGCGCTCCGACAAGATTTTGATTCACCTCACCGCTAAATTTAGCAAACAGACAGTATCCGAGAATTTAATTACTAGCGAATACCACCCTTTATGTCCCTGCCTCCTGCCATTGCTGCCTTGCCTGCACGTACCGCCGAATTGGGTGAACTGCTCGTGCGTTGGGCCAATATTAATTCTGGTTCTGGTCACGCAGCTGGACTCGCTCGCATGAGTGCGGCGCTGCGCAGCGAATTCGGGGCCGCTTTTCCAGCAGCCACTATTACCGAGCTGGCGGCTGATGCGCCGGGTTTTAATCCGGCCGGCGTGACCGCCCTCAGTATTCGCCAACGCCCCTCGGCTCCTGTGCAGGTCATGCTTTGCGGTCATTACGATACCGTGTACGAGGCGGATGATGCTTTTCAGCAATGTCGGTGGCTCGATCAGTGCACGCTCAATGGTCCGGGTGTCGCAGATATGAAGGGCGGTCTCATCACTTTGCTGGCGGCTCTACAGGCTTTCGAGCAAACTCCGCACGCAGCGCAAGTGGGCTGGGAAGTATTGCTCACCCCGGATGAAGAGACGGGTTCGCACGGCACAGTGCAACTTTTCCAGCAAGCCGGTGCGCAGCATTGTTTTGGTTTTGTTTTCGAACCCGCGCGGCCTACGGGTAACATTATTCATTCGCGCAAGGGCACCGGTGTCTTCACTGCAACGTGTCATGGTCGGGCGGCGCATGCGGCTAAAATTCCCAATGATGGTCGCAATGCGGTGCTCGCCCTTGCGGAGTTTCTGCTCGCGATCGTGAAAATTCCAGCCGAGCTGCCGGACGTAATGGTTAACGTTGGCAATATTCGCGGTGGTACCGCGGCCACCAATGTGGTTCCTCACTTCGCCTTAGCGGAAATTGATGTCCGCATTACTCGGCTCGCGGATCGAGCCCCGCTGCTCGCTCGCCTTCGGGAGCAAGCCGACCGGATCAGTGCCCGGGAGGGTTACCGACTGGAATTAACCGGCGGGTTTAATCGCCCGCCGAAAGAATGCCTCCCCGCAGAAGAAGTTGCTTTCACCGAATGGCAACGGGCCGCGGCTGATGTGGGCGTTGCTCCCTTCACGTGGGTTCATGGCGCCGGAGCTTCGGATGGGAATTTTCTTACGGCCGGTGGTTTGCCTAATCTTGATGGTCTCGGGCCCCTCGGCGATGCGCTGCACAGCGATCGAGAAACGTGTCGCGTCGACACAATTGCCCCTCGTGCGCAAATTGTAGCTTTATTTTTGCACCGAGTGGCCAAGGGCGAGATTAAGCTCCCTGCGCTGCCCGTTCGAACTTAGTTGCATTCTCTTCGGCCTAATTGGGTAGCCATAATCCACCGAGCACGGCCGCGCGCGCTGCTCCGGTGACAACGGGGCAATTGCCGGGTTGGGCCTGCCAACGCTGGCGAGCTAACCAAGCAAAAGCCATCGCCTCAACCCAATCAGCCGCGATGCCGAGGGCGTCGGTTTTTTGGATCGTGCAGTCGGCCAATTCCGCCGCGAGCGCGGCCCGCAGCTGGGGATTATGGGCGCCGCCGCCACAAATAAAGATCTCAGGTCGCCGTACGGCAGTTATTTTTTTTATCGCGTCCGCTATCGTGCGCGCAGTCAAAGTGACGAGCGTTGCTTGGATATCCTCAGCGCTGCCGCCTCCGGTGGCGTCAAGGTGTGCCTGCAACCAGGCCAATGAAAAATATTCCGGCCCCGTGCTTTTCGGGGGCAGGGCGTGAAAATAGGGGTCCTGCAACAGCGCCTTCAGCAGAGCGGGTCGCACGGTGCCTTGCGCGGCGAGTTGGCCATCACGATCCATCGTCTCCCCTGTGGTTTGCCGACACCAGCCATCCAGTAACGTATTGCCAGGGCCCGTGTCGAAACCGAGCAGGGTTGAACTTCCACCAGGGAGCGCGGTGAGATTGGCGATGCCACCAATATTGACGATGACGCGGTCGCTCTGAGCCGAGCGAAAGACTGCGTCGTGAAATGCCGGTACCAGCGGCGCACCTTGTCCGCCGAGGGCGAGATCCTTGCGGCGAAAATCTGCGACCACCGGAATGCCCGTGAGGCTGGCGATTACATTGGGATCGCCGATTTGCAGGGTAAAGGCCGGCGTATGTTTGGGGCGGTGGCGAATCGTTTGCCCGTGACTGCCGATGGCGCGAATATCCCCCGCGGTGAAAGTAGTTTTAGCCAGTAGGGCTTGCACAGCTTGCGCCATAGCTTGGCCGATGAGCACGTCGGCTTGCCCGAGTCGGTCGATTTCATTTTCACCGGGCCGGCATAGACTGAGCACTGTTTCGCGCAGCGCGGGTGGAAACGGTGCGCAGTGGGTCGCGATCAGCTCTGGCTGGGGTGAAAAACGGACGAGTGCCGCATCAATGCCATCTACGCTGGTGCCAGAGAGCGTTCCAATATAGAGCTCAGACATTGAATGAAAATGGGCGGATACAAGGCACCCACATGAAATGAACGATTGAACCCGCTGCCGCAACGCCGATTATCTTTTCGCTATGCTTAATACGGAAACCCCCAGCCCCCAGCACCCTAATCTTGATCAATATGCTTCCGCCGATCTTGTGCGGGCTTTTACCGCTGATCAAGTGTTGGCGGCGAATGTCGTTCATGCTGCGGCTGATTCCTTGGCGCGGGCAGTTGATGCGGCGGTGCCGCGCATCGCCGCAGGTGGACGTTTAATTTATGTCGGGGCAGGAACGTCGGGGCGGTTGGGCCTCTTAGATAGCGTAGAACTATTTCCGACTTTTGCTTGGCCGAAGGATCGCGTCGCCGCTTTGTTGGCCGGTGGTCACGCTGCGTTGGGTTCAGCCGCGGAAGGCGCCGAGGATGATGAGGCTCAGGGTGGGGCAGATTTGCGCGGGTTAGCGGTCACTCCGCAAGATGTCGTTTTGCTGATCGCCGCTTCGGGTTATACTCCTTACGTGCTCGGCGCTCTGGCGGCCGCGAAAGGTGCGGGCGCATTGACCATTGGCCTCGCCAATAATCCCCAGGCTCCCGTGGCCACCCAAGCAGACATTGGCATCACGCTCGATACGGGCAGTGAAACCATTTCTGGGAGCACGCGACTCAAGGCTGGTACCGCGCAGAAAATTGCGCTCAACACGCTTTCGAGTTCGATTATGGTTAGGCTGAATAAAGTCTACGGTAACTTGATGGTCGATGTACTGCCGACCAATGCAAAATTGATCCGGCGCGCCGTGGCCTTGACTCGGCAAGCGGCGGAAACCGATGAAGCCAGTGCCCGGTCGGCACTCGAGGCCTGTGGATATCGCGTTAAGGTGGCGATCGTGATGCTTCGCTTGAAGCTCGACGTGGCCACTGCTCAAACGGCCCTTGATGCGGTACAGGGTAGTGTTCGTCGCGCGCTGAAGCGTAGCTAAATCGGGCTATGCGTGATTCTTCCGCAATCGATTCCGTCTCTGTTCAGATTAATCTTTTGACTGAGCGAAGCCGCGACACGCGGGGTGGACCGGCGGCTTTAATTTCTGCTTCCTCCATAATTATATCAGCTGCAGCTACGCTTTTTTGTTTTTTTCTCGCGGGCTGCACCACGCCCACGCCGCCGTCTCCGCCCTTGGTTGGCCCCCCTGCCGCGCCTCGCGAATTTCGAGCAGTCTGGGTTGCGACCGTCGCCAATATTGATTGGCCGAGCCAGGCGGGTTTACCAGTCGCGCAGCAGCGCGCGGAAATTCTGACCATTCTTGATCGGGTAAGTGCTTTGAAGTTAAACGCGGTGATTCTGCAGGTTCGCCCAGCTGCTGACGCTCTTTACCCTTCGACATTAGAACCGTGGAGCGAATATCTCTGCGGGGAACAAGGGCGCGCCCCCGTGCCATTTTATGATCCGCTGCAAGTGTGGATTGAGGAGGCGCATCGGCGCGGCATTGAATTACACGCGTGGTTTAATCCTTATCGCGCGCGTCATCATCAAGCCAAGTCAGCCTTCGCGCCGAACCACTTGGCGCTGACGCACCCCGCTGCGGTAAAAAAATACGGCGAATCTTGGTGGCTAGATCCGGGCGAGCCGATTGCGGTGCAGCGGACGCTGGCCGTCGTTGCGGATGTGGTGCGGCGCTACGATGTCGATGGCGTACATCTCGATGATTACTTTTATCCGTATCCAATCGCTCGGACGGTGGTCGGCGCGGTTAATCCGCTGGAAATAAATGAGCCACTCGATTTTCCTGATGAGCCCTCTTGGAAAATCTATCGCGATGGTGGGGGCACCCTCAACCGCGCCGACTGGCGCCGCCATAATATTGATGTTCTCGTGGAACAGCTGCAGCGCACCATTCACGCGCTCAAGCCCACGGTGCAATTTGGCCTCAGTCCCTTCGGCATCGGTCGGCCGGATCGCCGACCGCCGGGGATCGTGGGCTTTAGTCAGTATGATAAAATTTACGCCGATGTTGAACACTGGATTGAGCGTGGTTGGATGGATTACCTGACGCCGCAGCTCTACTGGCCGGCGGCCGCGACGGCGCAGTCTTTTCCGGTTCTGCTCGATTATTGGGCTCGGCAAATTAACGGCCGCTTTCATCTCTGGCCTGGGCTGTTTACTAGCCGCATTAATGATACGCCCCAAAGTTGGTCGGTCGGTGAAATTACGCGGCAAATTGCTGAGGCCCGCGTGCAGCCGGCGACAACGGGTCACGTGCATTTTAGTATGGTGGTACTGCTGCAGAATCGCCACGGCCTCAGCACCCTTCTCGAAGCGGGAGCTTACGCGCAGGCTGCGTTAGTGCCCACGACGCCTTGGTTAGATGCCAAGCCACCGCTGGCTCCTGAGCTAAAACGACTGGGCGCTGGCCAAATAATAATAGCCCCCGCCGCCGGCAAACCAGCGGCTAATTATGCAATCTGGCGGGGGCGGGGCAAGGTTTGGGAATTTTCGGTTCAGCCCGCGAGTGCGCCCTTGGTTGAGGTGCATGGTGCGGAAACTCTGGTGGTTTCGTCGGTCGATCGACTCGGTAATGAAAGTGTTCGCGTCACCTTGCCCTTAAATCGTCCACGCCTTTAATGACGCCACTGATGAACACTCCGATTACTCCCGCGGCGCGGCCGTGGCGTTGGATCCCGACGCTTTATTTTGGACAGGGTATTCCCTACGTCGTGGCGATGACGCTCTCGGTGGTGATGTATAAAAATTTACAGATCTCAAATACCGCGATCGCGCTCTACACGAGCTGGCTATATTTACCTTGGGTCATCAAGCCGCTCTGGTCGCCCTTGGTGGATTTGGTTCGGACTAAACGCTGGTGGATCGTGGGCCTGCAGTTATTGCTGGGGGTGACGTTTGCTCTCGTGGCCTTCACGGTACCAGCGGGTAATAGTTTTCAACTGACCCTCGCGGTGTTTTGGCTGATGGCTTTTAGTTCGGCGACGCATGATATTGCGGCCGATGGATTTTATTTGCTCGCGCTTCCGGCGCATCAGCAGGCGGCACTGGTCGGAGTGCGCAGCACCTTTTATCGACTCGCGATGATTGCGGGGCAGGGTGGGCTTGTCTATCTGGCGGGCTCACTGCAGCAATTTACCGGTGATGTCCGCGTCGCTTGGGCCGCGATCTTTATTCTACTCGCCGTATTTTTTGTTTTGCTGGGACTGTATCATTGGGTCGTTTTACCGCGACCGGTGGGAGATCAAGCCGTGAATGGAGGGCAACCTTTAGGGGCGGGTTATCGCGCGGTATTTGCGACTTTTTTCCACCGACCGGGGATTAAAGTTATCCTGAGTTTTCTGCTGCTCTATCGATTTGCTGAGGCCCAATTATTGAAATTGGTTACGCCCTTTCTACTCGACGGCCGCGCGATCGGTGGACTCGGGCTTACGACGCAGCAGGTCGGCATTGTTTACGGCACGGTAGGCGTAGTGGCACTGACCTTGGGCGGAATTATGGGCGGCTTAATTATTTCCCGCTACGGCTTGAAGCTGCTCTTGTGGCCCATGATATTCGCCATGTATTTGCCCAATATTATTTTTGTGTTTCTCGCGATAACCCAGCCCGCAAATCTTTTGGTTATTGGTACCGCGTTGGCCGTAGAGCAATTTGGCTACGGCTTCGGCTTCACCGCTTATATGATGTATATGATCATGGTGGCAGACGGCGCACACAGGACGGCGCATTACGCGATATGCACCGGATTTATGGCCTTAGGCATGATGCTACCCGGTATGGCGGCTGGGTGGATTCAGGATCATTTGGGCTATGTTAATTTTTTCCTCTGGGTCTTGGTTGCCAGTATTCCTTCCTTTTTTGTCACGGCCTTAATTAAGGTTGATGCGCAATTTGGCCGGAAAGTTTAAGGGTATGCGGCCACCGCGCGCCACGGGGCACCCGAGATAATAGAAAATCACCTTTCCTTCACAGGGGCTGCCCGCCAACTTCGAGCTACCCCTATTTCCTTCATCACGTGATGAAGGTTTTCCCAT
>CAIOCT010000016.1 GCA_903856725.1 uncultured Verrucomicrobiota bacterium | reverse complement strand
GGTAAGGCATGTTCTTCTGAAAACCGAAGGCGGGCGCCACAAAGTGGATCGTCATTCCCAGCGCCTCGCAGAGCGCGAGCATGATCGCCGTCGTCTCGGGCGTGGTGAGGCCCGGCAGTTCGTCGATCGACAGTTCGCGAAGATACGCGCGACCGGCGTCGGTCGTGAACAATTTGGCGCGCGCGACCGCGTATTTCTCGTCGCGGCGTTTCATTTTCTGCAACGACGGCCAGACGTAGGCGAGCAGCTTGGCGAAATCCGCCTCGTTGATCGTGAGGCCGACGGACGCGACGCGCGCCTTCACTTTCGCGATCAGCGCCGCGGGGACATTCTTCGCGACCCAGGCGCCGGCTTCGTCGGCGACCTTCGTCTGCGCGAGCTCCGGCGAAAGATCGAAGGTGATGTAGCTCGCGAGCACGCAGCCGGTGACGAGGGCGTCTTCGCGGTTGTCGAACTTGCCGCCGATGGGTTGGTGATCGGCGTTGAATGACCACGCAATCCGGCGGTGATGAAAGCCCGTCTTTAGCTTAGAAAGCACGCAGCCGTGACTCATGCCCTCGACGCTCTGGCCTTGGTGGCCCTCGGGGACCTCGGTGCCGATGAAGGGAAATGGCACGGAATCGAGCCGGCCCGAGAGCATGGCATCCACGTCATAGACCAGCTCACGAGGAATCGAATTTTGGTTGGCCGTGACCCCGAGCTCGAGAGCACTCATCGCCCACTCCACCGCTGGCCAGTGCAAAGTGGTAAAACGCGCCCCCACTCCCAGAGTGCGCTGACCGAGCTGACCAGCGGTCGTGGGGAAGATCGTGGCCGCGGGATCATGTTCCTGAATGAGATTTTTCAGCGTCAGCAGATTTGCCCAGGTCGCGGGAAAATAAGTCGCGCCACCGTGAGCGACTCCCTCGACCAAAGGAGCGCCGACCGCATGTAGCTTCCAAGCGCAATCGCCCGCGGCATTCTCCACGAGGGTCATCTCGCCCGCCCGAGTCGCAAAGCGGCTCTTAGGATATTCAGCAATGCGCCCCGCCTGGAGGTCAGCGCGCAGCGCGGGCCAATCGAGGCAGCAATCAGGGCTGATACACGGATTCTGCGCGATCCGCAGATTGTGCTGCAGGAGAAAAGCATTGATCGCGGACATGAAATGACGAGTTGAAGTTGGGAATGAAAATTGAAGGAACAGACAGCACGTGCGGCTACCGGCTCTTCAATTTAAGCTTGAGGCTTAAATGGTGCGGCGCCGCGGCGCTCAGATCGTCATCGCGTGATACCCGCCATCGACAATGAGCTCCTCCCCGGTGATGAACGAGCCGGCCGCATCGCTCGCCAAGAGCAACGTCGCGCCAATGAGCTCACGGGCCTCACCGAAACGTTTCATCGGGGTGTGACCCATGATGTGCGTAACGCGCTCGGGCGTGAGCACTTTTTTGTTCTGCTCCGCGGGGAAAAAGCCGGGAACCAAAACATTCACCCTCACTTTGTGCGGCGCCCACTCGCGGGCGAGGTTGAGCGAGAGATTATGCACGGCGCCTTTGGTGGCCGAGTAGGTAAAAACCCGCGACAACGGCACGACGCCCGACATCGAGCCAAGATTAATAATCGAGCCCCCCTGCCCTCGGTCGACGAGATATTTACCAAAAACCTGACAACCAAGAAAGACTCCCTTGAGGTTGACCCGCACAATGCGATCGAACTCTTCTTCAGTAATATCAAAAAACGGCGTCGCTGAATTGATGCCTGCACCGTTGACCACGATGTCGACTCGACCGCTCCGCGCCAACACCGCCGCGAGCAAGCCCTCGACCTCCGCCTTGCTCGTGGCTTCCGCCGCGTGAAACCACGCGCGGCCACCCGCCGCGCTGATCTGGGCGATCCGTGCCGCGGCTTTTTCCGCATTTCTTCCGACAATCACCACCTCGGCGCCGGCCCCAGCCAAGCCGGCCGCCATCGCGCCACATAGTTCACCCGTGCCTCCAATGACGACGGCAACTTTGCCGGTGAGACCAAATAGTTCGTTAAGGTAAGTGCTCATAGGTTATGAAGAATCTGTGGGATCAGCCCGTAGCATAACGGGAACACCCCCGACCGTATATATGATATTGCGAAAAAGAGTTTATATTTTGCGAATAGATACTTTAAATGGCATTGCTCGCCATGACCCCACCCCGCCGGATTGCTGTCTACCTCTCGCTCGAGACGGAGCATGGTCGGGGTATTTTGCGCGGAATCGCAAAATTTTTCCACCAACGAGCAGATATTACCGTATTAAAATTTACGGATCCCCATTCGTACGACCGTGCGGCCCTCCGCCGATTGCGGTTAGATGGCATCATCGCCCGAGTGGCCACTCGGCGCCATGAGCGTGAATTAGCAGAGCTCCGTTGCCCCGTGGTAAATGTTTCTGGCCAAATTGCGACCCCCAGCCTGTCGCTCATCAACACCGATGACCTCCGGGTCGGGCAATTAGCTCTAGGTCATTTGTATGGCCGCGGGTATCGGCACTTTGCCTACTGCGGTAACAATACTCACCTTGGCTCGATCCTACGCTACCGCGGCTTTCGCACGGAGGCGCGCAGCCGCGGCGTGGTCACCGCAATCCCGCGACACATTTTACCCCAAGGTGATCAAAATTCGCCTTATCCCGATGCGACGCGCGCTCGTCTCGCCGCTTGGCTAAAAACCCTTCCGCGGCCGGTGGGAATTCTCGGCTTCACGGATCGAGTGGCTCTTGAACTCGATGAAGCCTGTGCGCGCTGCGGACTCCGCGTGCCCGCAGATGTAGCAATTCTTGGAGTGGGTAATGATTTAGCGCGTATCGAATTTGCCCATGTCGCCCTCTCTAGCATTCAACTTAACACCCAGCAAATTGGCTGGCTCGCAGCGGAAAAACTTTATGCCCTGATGACCGGAGCGCGTGGAGCGCCCCAAGAAATTCTCGTCAGTCCTCAGAAAATAGTAACGCGACTTTCCACCGATCGCTGGGCAGTTAATGATGAGATCATCACGCTCGCACTCGACTATCTCCGCGAACATGTCGGCAATACCATTTATGTTGAAGAGGTCGCCCGTGCGGCTGGCGTCACGCGGCGAGTGCTCGAGTTGCGCTTCCGCGCGGCACTCGGCACTTCAGTTTATGCGGAAGCTCAACGACTGCATTTTGAGCGCGCGCTCGAGCTCATGCCTGAGTCGACGTTAACCTTGAGTGAAATCGCCGATGCTTCTGGTTTTGAAAGTCCTTCCGTTTTTGCTTCTGCCTTTCGGCGGCGCTATGGAGTCGCCCCCTCTGAATATCGGCGACGCTTAGTCGGCCCGCGCTAAACATGCCCGCCTCAGCACTAGAATAAAACTCGCAGCGAACCCCCGAGCTCACGAGGGGCGCCCACCCGCGCGTTACTCGAGACTAAATCACGCGCTAGGGCATTGCGAAGACTCAGCCCCAAGGTGCAGCGCCGCGGGCCAATTTTCCAAGTGTAGCCACCGGTGAGCGAAAGCAGCCCATAACCCGGCCAAGCGAGATAAGCGTGCTTGGCATCACCGTAACTAGCCACGTAAGGCCCAATATAACTGCAGCTCGCACTGCTGCTAAATCCCGCTGCCCCGAGCACGGGAAAATAGCGCAATTGCACCGTAGCGCTATCAACGGGCAAACGCGTCAGTTGCTGACCAACCTCAAGATCTATGGCCGGCGACTTTGTGGTGATGGCAGCCAGATGCACCGCGCGCAGCGCCGCGGTCAGCCGTGGCGTAAGTTTATAACGGAGATCAACCCGCGCTCCACTAAAACGCTCCTCGCCGGCTGCCACCAACTGTGGCTGCGTTTGGGCGGAGTCTAAAATGGGATCATCGTAAAGTGGATTACGACGAGCAATATGCTGATTATAGAGCACAAATAATGAAGCGGAGTAATCAAACTTGCCCGCGAGCGCCCGTCCCTTGAGCCCACTCTCATACCCCAAGGTTGTTTCGTTCTGCTGAATTCTTCCGGTGCGGGCATCCACCGGCGTGGAGGGGTCAAAGGCCGTACTGGCGCTGGCGAAGAGCAAAACTCGGCTAGGAATCCACTGATAATTCACGCCCGTGTGATAACTCAATTGTCCCGTGTGATCGCTGAGCTGAGGCCAGAGCGCATTTGGTTTATGATCCTGCACCGCTAAGTTTACTTGATCGAGCCGGAGCCCCGCTGTGACCACCGTCCGGCCACGATCAAAGGCCGCGCGATCGGTGAGTTCCCACGAAGTATAACGGGCCGCCTCCTGCCGATCGGTCAAGAGACGCGCGTAAAGATCGGGCGTGTAGGCGGGGAAATAATAATCAGGGGCCAAGGGGTTAAAGGCGCGGACTGAGAGTGGCAGCGCCGCCCGATCAGCGAGACTCAACGCGCGATCCGCCCGATCATATTCACCCCAGGTCACCCCGACATAGCTCAGTAATTTGTGTTCGATCCCTGCGGTGCGAAAACGGCCGGTAAATTCAACATGGGTGGCCAAGGCCTGCTGGCGCTGCTCGATATGCCGCGGCTCGCGGGTGCCTTCAAATAAACCGGTCGCGAGCACCAACTGCGTCGCGGTGAACCGATCTTGATCGATCGCCCGCCACCAGCCTTCAACCGCCGCACGCAGGGCCCAAGTTCGATTGATTTGCCCTTCAAATTGCGCGCCAACCACGAGGCTTTGCCGCCGGATACCCGCATCGGGTCCGTTATTATTAAAATGAGCCAAAGGTAAGTACGGCCCGAGCACCAACTGTCCCGCCGCCAATTTATATTCCGGAATGCCCGCGGTGGGGTTGCCGTCGTAGCGGCGGTAATCAACACTGATCAAGCTACTCGCCGCACGCGTATGCTTGAGGGTCACGGCGCCACTCACTGTAAGATCATTTTCGCGCACAAATTCCTCGGGGCCAAGCTTGCGGGACCAATCGACCGCCCAGCGCTGCCAGATTTTTTTAGGCACGAGGGCGCCGGTTGACTCCCAGCTCGCCCGTTGGCGATTCTCCGTGCTCGTGCCTGCCTCAAATTTATTGCGCTCCTTGGCGGACGGCCGGGTGGTCAAGAAATTCTGGATGCCGCCGG
>CAIOCT010000015.1 GCA_903856725.1 uncultured Verrucomicrobiota bacterium | reverse complement strand
CGTTCAGCGCCGAGTAATGTGCGCTACCATTAAAATATAAAAACAAAGGACCAAATCGAAGAGCAGGGTCTGCAATGACAACGGCAGGGTGTAGACCAGTGCGACGACTGGTATCCAGAGTGCCGCATTGGCAATGACCGTGGGCAAAATATGGCGCCGGTACCATCCGCCAGCTCGTAGATCAGCCCAGACTGGCGCGCTCCGCAGGCTGGCGCGATTGAAGGCAAAGCTCAACACCGTGAGTGGCACGGCATAGAGTGGGCAGTAAATAATCTGATCCAGCAGAACTTTAATGGCTACGGTTTTCAGGTCAGTCCCAGTGCCTACAAAATGAGCCATCAAGCGGTACCAAACCTCAATTTCGATGCCCTTGTAGGCCCAGAAAAGCAGGAGAAAAGCACAATTCTTTAATTGATAATCAGCCCGTAGCGTAGGATCGCGGCGCAGATAAAGAATGGGGAGTAGGCCGCCGCAGATCGCCGTGGTGATGATCGGGAAAAACCAACCGAGGCGTTCGCGTAATCCCACTAAGCGTTCGAGCGCCGCATGGCTCGGGGCGTGCTGATAGTAGGCTGCGACCAGCACTAGGCCGATGAGCCACAACGCCAGGCCGGGTCCCAGATTAGCTCGACCCGCGCGCCAGCCGGCCCGCCAGGGAGCTTCGGGAGTGGGGCGCGAAGCGGTGGAATGATCGACCATCGGGAACAGCGTGGGGCCTACGGGAGGCAGCCCCGTCGTTTACTTCGTCGCTGTTTCGCGATACTCGCCGAGGGCGCGATAACGATCATAGCGCTCGTCGAGTAATTGTTCGATCGGTTTGGGGGTGAGCTCAGCAAGGTGGCGCTCTAGCGCAGCCTTTAGGGCATCAGCAGCGGCAGCGGGGTCATTGTGCGCGCCCCCGAGAGGTTCGGGAATAATTTCCTCTACCACCGAAAAATTCTGTAAATTTTCAGCGTTAAGTTTCAGCGCTGCGGCCGCTTTAGGGGCATGAGCACGATCTTTCCAGAGAATCGCCGCACAGCCTTCAGGCGAGATCACCGAGTAATAGGCATTTTCAAAAATCAATACGCGATCCGTTACCCCGATCCCTAAGGCGCCACCGGAGCCGCCTTCGCCCACAATGACGGCGATGGAGGGGACTTTTAGCATGGCCATTTCACGAAGATTTACCGCGATAGCTTCTGAGACATGCCGAGCTTCAGATTCAACCCCCGGATAGGCTCCGGGCGTGTCGATGAAGGAAATTACGGGCAGGCCAAATTTTTCAGCGAGCTTCATCAAGCGCAGGGCTTTGCGATAACCTTCCGGCTGGGGCATGCCGAAATTACGCAGGAGCTTTTCCTTAGTATCTCGCCCTTTTTGCTGGGCGATGATCATCACGGAGCGGCCATTAAAGAAGGCCGTTCCCCCGATTAAGGCTTGGTCATCGTTAAATTGACGGTCCCCGTGCAGCTCTTGGAAGTCAGTGCAAAGCGCCGTGATATAATCGAGCGCGTAGGGTCGTTTAGGGTGACGGGCTACTTGCACCCGCTGCCACGGTGTGAGGTTCGCGTAGATCTCTCGCTTGGTGGAATCGATCTTGGCCTCAATCGTCGCCAGCTCGGCGGTCATATCGATATTGTTTTCGAGCGATTGCTGATGCAGGGCTTCGAGTTGCTTTTCGAGTTCGCGCAGGGGCTTTTCGAATTCCAACAAATAGACGGGTCGATCCATACCCCAACGCTAAAAGCTCGAGTGGGCGACTGTCAACGCGGGTCACCCAATAGTGGGTATATCCTTTTCAGAAAATTACTTACAACAATGCCGACTCTACGCGCAGGCGTGTGCGGTCTCTGCGTTGAAGGGTTCTTTCCGTGGGTTTCAAATGGCCTGGGGATAATCCCGACCCACTGCGAAACACGGCGCGCGGCCTCTATAACCCGTCTTTGGTCGTCTCGGGATTTTTTAACTGCTCCTTCCAACTCTGAATCTTGGCTTGGGCCCCAAATTTCTCAGCGGTGGCTTTATCGCCTTTCTCCATCCAAATCCGAGACAGGGTCGTGTTGATGAAAAGATCCTCCGGCTGAATCGCGTGGGCTTTTTCGGCGGCATCTCGCGCCTCATCAAAACGGCGTAGGCTAAAATAAATCTCAGCAAGCGCATGCCAGGCGGCAAAGGAGGTGGGGGCGCTGGTGGTGGCGCGGCCAAGTTTGGCCAGCGCCGCCTCATTCTCCCCCATGGTGTAATCAAAGGTCGCCTCTTCGATCAGGGATTGCAGTTCGGTAGGATTCAAGGCGCGCAACGTAACAGGCTTCGGATAAAAAGAAAGGCCGGCGTTGTCGCCGGCCGAGAGGAAAAATCTGGCTTAATAATTAGGCCTTCGGGGCGCTGCCGACAATGGCGAGGGTTAGTTTGATTTCTGGGTTAACCTTATCCTCCATCTGGCCCGCCATGATCGCATAGTCGCTTCGGTTGATCGTGAAGCTGCCGCGAATGACGAGGAGGTCCCCACCGATTTCTGGTTTATTTAGACGTTTGCCGAAGGCCCCGGCTAAGTGAGTGAGCTTCACTGGCACCGTGAGGGATTTGGTGACGCCATTGAGCGTAAATTTACCAGCAGCCGTGGCGGTCGTGGTCGTGCCGCTGGTCTGGACGTTATCCAGTTTAACCAATTCAAAAACGATTTCGGGGTGAACAGGAGCGTTGAGCCATTTCTCACCCCGGAGGTGATCCGTCATCATTGAATTAGAGACAGTGAGCGAGGCGGTCGCGACGACGATCTTACCGCTAGTGGCGCCTACGTTGGCGGGGTCAAATGAGACCATGCCGGACACACCGCTGCCGTTGCCAGAGATTGGTTCAAGCAGAGAATCCAGGCTAAACTGGATCGCGTTGACGCCCTTCGGATCCTTGAAATCAAAGGAGATGGGTGCGGCGTTGAGCGCGCTGCTGAGGACGAGACTGATGAGCAGGATTTTTTTCATGATAATGGATTGGGTGGGTTACGATTGAAGAAAAATGAGGCTGCGCTGAGTCCGCCGGCTAGGCCGATGCTGGCGAGAAGAAAATCTATGCCAGGGACGAAACGTTGCTCGTATGTAACATAGTGGATGCTGGTGATCTCATCGATATGCTGAACTGGCACTTGGTTTTTGGTCCAACCGCGGTGGGCGCCCAACAAAAACCAACAACTAAAGCCGCCGAGCAGTGCGGCCGCAGCCAGCAGGCGAAATGCAGTCCGCATTCGAGTTGGGCGTGAGCTAGTGATGCGGGCAGCCATTTCGGCTGCACAGGAAAGCTAGAAATAGATGGGGCGCAAGTCGCTCCAACCATTATCCTTAATTCACAATATCAGCATCGCATCGCCGTAGCTGAAGAAGCGGTACTCGTGGGCGATGGCCTCGGCGTAAATTTCTTTTAGCCAAGCGACTCCTTCGGTCGATTCAGGGGCGAGGAAAGTTGCGACCAAACAGAGCAGCGTCGAGCGGGGTTGGTGAAAGTTTGTGATGAGGGCATCCACTCCGCGAAAGGCACGGGGTGGGTAAATAAAAATCTGCGCCTCGCCCGCAAAATCTGCGCCTGGCTGGGCCTCCGTTGAAGCGCGGGAAAGATAATCTTCGATGGTACGGACGGAGGTGGTGCCAACGGCAATGCGGCGACCCTGCGTTGCGTGGAGCGCTTGCGCCGTGATTTTCGGCATTTCGTAGATTTCACGATGGATGGCGTGATCTTCAATATTGTCAGTGGCAATCGGACGGAAAGTGCCGAGACCGACATGCAGCGTCACATCGGCCGTACTGATTCCCTGAGTGGCGAGTTGGCTGAGCAATTGCGGGGTGAAATGAAGTCCAGCGGTGGGGGCCGCGGCCGCGACTTGGTGGCCGCGATCAGCATAGACGGTTTGATAACGCTCGCGATCAATCGAGCGAGCATCGTCGTTGTCGCGTCCCGTGATGTAAGGCGGCAGGGGCATTTCGCCGATCTGGTTGGCGATCGCGAGGATGTCGTGGCCGCTGGTGGTGAAGGCGACGCGCGCGAGTCCGTCAGCCGTTTTTTCCAGGACTGTTCCCGTGAAAAATCCCTCTCGGCTGAAGGTAGCGCCCAGGGGTAATTTTTTGCCTGGCCTGAGTAGGCACCACCATTGATCGCTCGCTTGAGCCTGCGGGGCGATCGCTGGTCGCAGTAAGAGACACTCAACCTGCCCCCCGGTTGGGCGCGTGGCATGCAAGCGAGCGGGGATGACGGCTGCATTATTGCGGAAGAGGCAGTCACCCGCACTCAGGTAAGCGGGTAGATCGCGAAAATGCCGGTGCTCGATCGTGTGCTGTTGTCGATGGACGACGAGCAGCCGCGAATCATCGCGCCGATCGACCGGTTGTTGGGCGATCAGGCGTTCGGGGAGGGAATAGTCAAAAAGGTCAGTCTTCAAAGCAGGCCAAAAGAATTAACTTTCTCGACTGGATTAGAATTCAAGCTGCTGGCAATCTTTCTCGATGGAAGAGGCTCCCTGGAAAATCGCTCTGCTTTGGCTGCTGGCCGCCGCTTGCCTTTTTCCTGGGGTCACTCCGCCTACCGCCCTCTTTGCTGGGTTGATTTTTTCTGTGGTGATCGGTCGGACCGATTCTAAGCGGGCGGCAAAAATCCAGAAATATCTCCTGCAGGGCTCCGTGGTTGGTTTGGGGTTCGGCATTCAATTGAGTGCCGTCCTGCAAGCTGGCTCTACCGGGTTATTTATCACGGCTGGTTCTTTAGTTGCGACGATTGGACTCGGCCTACTTTTGGCTCGGTGGTTGCAGGTCGAAGCGACCACGGGGCGGCTCATCTCGACCGGCACGGCGATTTGTGGCGGGAGTGCCATTGCGGCCATGGGTCCGGTCTTAGGCGCCCAGCCACGCGAGCTGTCGGTCGCATTGGGCTGTGTCTTTGTGCTCAATGCGGTGGCGCTCTTTGCGTTTCCTGCAATTGGGCATGCGCTCAATCTATCGCCTGAGCAGTTTGGTTATTGGGCGGCCATGGCGATCCATGACACCAGTTCAGTGGTGGGGGCTGCCGCTCGCTATTCACCGGAAGCTTTAGCGATCGCGGTTCCGGTGAAATTAGCTCGAGCGCTCTGGATTTTACCCCTCGTGGCCATGGCCGCTGCACTGATGCGCAAGCCGGGCAGCAAGGCCTCGTTACCTTGGTTTATATTTCTCTTCATCGCGGCCTCGGCGATCACATCATTTATTCCCGCCGGTGCGGTGGTTTACCCTTGGTTGGTGATCGCGGCAAAGGCCGGACTAGCCGCGACATTATTTCTCATCGGGGCAAGCCTATCGCCTAGTTTACTCAAGACGGTGGGGTGGCGGCCTTTCGCACACGGTATCATCCTGTGGCTGGCAGTGAGTGTTCTCTCACTGTGGGCTATCCGGCATTGGGGCTAGGGTAATGCCGTCCCCAAGGGGAGAGGGGTGGGGCCGACCCCCGCTTCCCGCTAGGAACGGAGGTGGGCTGGCCACAAAAATGCTTGCCTCACTGGAGGCAAATGCGCCGAATGCCGCTCCAGTTTTCGCCGCTTTAGCTCAGTTGGTAGAGCGACTCATTCGTAATGAGTAGGTCGTCGGTTCAAATCCGACAAGCGGCTCCAGTTTAAGCTTACGGGGTTAAAATGCTGGATCGACGACGATCACGGCTTCCCCGCGAGAGCTATGACCACATCGTAGTTGAAGTGGACGAATTTATAGATCGCCTCCTCGAGTATCCGTTCTTGGTCGCTGTGGGCACCGTAGCCCTTATGGCCGTCCTCGCTGTCGATCATTGGACCAATTCCAAAACACTGGATACCGCGGGCGCGTAAGTAGGCCATATCCGTCGCGCCAGTGCTCATGATTGGCAGGGTGATGACTCCGTAGTGCCGTTTGATCATTGCCTCAATCACCTCGAAGGCATCCGTGTGCAGGCTGGATGGCGGTGCGCCTGGCCGAGTGTGGCCTGGGGCCACCTCTACGGTGATGGCGGGATCATTGATTAACTGCCGCATTTGTTCGAGGAAGCGTGGCATCTCCTCATCGGGCAGCGCCCGCACGTCCAGCGTCGCTTCTGTCTCCGAGGGGATGACGTTCACTCGGTAGCCGCCACCGATGATATTGGGCGAAATTGAAGTGTGCAGCGTCGAATAATATCTGGGCTCGTGCACAGCGAGATGTTCTTGCGCGGTGCCCGCTTCATCGCCCTTCAGAATCAGGCGGTAGCGAGCGGCATCCTCCTCGTTACTAATCGTGGCCAGTCGCTCGAAGAAGGTACGAGTGGTTTCGTTGAGGCGCATGGGGGTTTGCCACTCGGCAATACTGACAATGGCGCGGGCGAGATGGACGACCGCGTTCGAGCGCAACGGCACAGAGCCATGACCGGCCACTCCTCGGGCGATGAGCCGAATGCGTTGGGGGATTTTTTCCGTAGTCTGCACCGCGCCGTACTGCACTTGGCCTCCGGTGCGAACGACACTTGCGCCTTCAGCCAGACAGAACTCGGCATCGATTTCTGCCCAGTGCTCTTTTACCATGAATTGGATGCCGAACTGGGTTGATCCTTCCTCGCCGGCCTCGGCCAAGAAAATGACATCACGGTCCAGCGCCACTTGGTTCCGTTTGAGCAGCAGCATGGTCATCAAGCAGGCGGTCACGTTGTCTTTATCATCAACCGTGCCTCGCCCGTAAATGTAGCCGTCCTCGCGGGCGGCTGAGAATGGTGGGTGTTTCCACTTCTTCGGATCAACGTTGACCGTGTCGGTGTGGCCCATGATGAGCAACGGACGCTTGGAGCCGTTGCCGCGCAGTCGGGCCACGAGGTTGGGCCGATTGGGATTGGTGGCGAAAACTTTGTTTTCAATGCCCGCGGCATCGAGCACGCTCTTGAGGTACTCAACGGCCAGGCGCTCGCCGCCCGGAGGATCCGAGGTGTCGAGGCGAACCAGCGCAGAAAAATGACTCAGGGACTCTTCATTAACCGCCGCCCAATTCGCTGTCCCGGTAGGCTCGGCCGCTGTCAGCTTTGAATAGAGCAAAAATGCAGCAAGACAGACTAGGCGGTAAAAGGGCATATGAGATTTGGTTAAGGTGGGTTTTATAAAATAGATCCTGTCAGGAACTGTTCGAGCGAAAGAAAAACCACCAGGGTTTAGGAGATGATTTAATTATCCACAATCTGGTCATCTGTGAGCGGGCCTTGTAGTTTGCGGCGGAGGCGCTGGTCTTGAATTTCAGCTTTAAGCGAGTCAGCGAAAAGTTGCAGCCGGCGGCGCGTCTCGAGCGTTTCTAGCAGTTGCTGTTTGATGGCGCTATCTTCGCAGAGATTGAAAGCCGCAATGTCTGCAAAGGCATCAATATCATCAATGCTCTCGAGGAATTGGGTTATGCCCTTCGGCGCTGGCGTGCCCAGCCGCCGGCGCAAATTAATGAGGCGCATAACTTCTAGGCGGAGAATTTCCAGTTCCGCCTGATTGGATCCAGCAGTGGTGACGATCGGTTGGACGGCGATCACTCGATAGGGCTCTTCTCTGATAATCGATTTCACTTCCACTCGGCATAGTCCTTGGAGGATGAGGTTCGAGGTGTCATTTTCTCCTTTCTGGCAGGCACGGATAATGCCGACAGAGGCGATGTGGTGCAGGGGCTCGGGTTGGCCGGATTTTTTTTGCCCCTGAGGATTCAGTCGAGCGATGGCGAAAAGCCGATCCTGCGCAAGGACGTCACGCAGCATTTCTTGATAGCGGGGCTCAAAAATATGGAGCGGAAGCAATGCCTGTGGAAAAAATACTGTATCGGGCAGGGTCATCACCGGAAGGGTGGCGGGCACATGCAGGGTTTCCATGGTAGCTAGCGTAGGAAAGTTCGGCTAATTTTCAACTGGGCTCGTATCCAAGATTTTTGGCGTCGGTAGGCTTATCGAGAAGATCCTAAATTCAAAGTGAGCCACGGTGGGACATTTGCTTGGCTTGGCATGTGCCTTTTTGGCGCAAAATCGAGTTAATGGGGTAGGTATAGAAAGATTTATAAAATCATAATATATTATCATGCAGGTATATAATAAAGATTAAGGCTGCAGGCACGCGCATTGCTTAGAGATGCGCATGAGTAGAATTTTAGGTATCGATCTAGGCACAACAAATTCCTGCATGTCTATCATGGAGGGTGGTGAACCCGTGGTTATCCCGAATGCTGAGGGCGCCCGGACCACACCCTCTGTTGTGGCATTTACTAAGACTGGCGAACGCGTCGTAGGCCAAGCTGCCAAGCGTCAGGCTGTGACGAATCCGAAGAACACCGTGTTCTCCGCCAAGCGTCTCATTGGCCGTAAATTCACTGAGGTCAGTGAAGAGGCGAAGAATTTGCCCTATAAAGTGGTCGCGGGAAAAAATGGCGATGCTTACATTGAGGTGCAAGCCGGCGACAAAACCGAGCAGTTTGCTCCGCAGCAAATTGCCGCGTTTGTCTTGGGCAAGTTGAAGGCGGACGCCGAATCTTACTTGGGCGAAAAAATCACCCAGGCTGTCATTACGGTCCCCGCTTATTTCAACGATGCTCAGCGTCAGGCGACTAAAGACGCGGGCAAAATTGCTGGCCTCGAAGTCTTGCGCATTATCAATGAGCCAACGGCCGCGTCGCTCGCTTACGGTTTAGATAAAAAGAAGGACGAAAAAATTGCGGTCTTCGATTTGGGCGGCGGCACCTTTGACGTGTCGGTCCTTGAGATCGGCGACGGCGTTTTTGAGGTCAAGGCCACTAATGGCGACACTCACCTCGGCGGCGATAATTGGGACGACACCATTATCAGCTGGCTCGTAGATGCCTTTAAGCAAGAAAACGGCATCGATCTCCGCAAGGACCCGATGGCGTTGCAGCGCCTGAAGGAAGAAGCGGAGAAGGCGAAAATCGCGCTCTCTTCAGCGACCACCTACGACATCAATTTGCCCTTTATCACGGCAGATGCCTCTGGCCCTAAGCATCTCAACATCCAGCTCACGCGGGCGAAGATGGAGCAAATCTGCGAAGCGCTTTTCGCCCGTTGCGTGCAGCCCTTTAAAAATTGTCTTAAAGACTCCGGCGTCAGTTCGGATAAAATCGATGAGCTCGTGCTTGTTGGTGGCATGACGCGTATGCCGAAGGTCTTGGATATTGCCAAAACGCTCGGGGGTAAGCCTCCTCATCAAGGCGTCAATCCTGACGAAGTTGTTGCGATCGGTGCCGCGATTCAGGGGGGCGTCCTTAGGGGAGATGTGCGCGATGTGCTCCTGCTCGATGTTTCGCCGCTGACGCTGGGCATCATGACCGCTGGCGACATCGCCACCGCAATGATTCCGCGCAACACAACGATTCCGACCAAAAAGACGCAGACCTTCTCTACCTATAGCGATAATCAACCCGGTGTTGAAATTGTCGTCCTGCAGGGTGAACGCCCCATGGCGCGGGATAATAAGAATCTGGGTACCTTCAAGCTCGACGGCATTCCGCCGGCGCCGCGCGGGGCTCCCCAAATCGAGGTCACTTTTGACATTGATGCTAACGGCATTCTCCATGTTTCCGCGAAGGATCTTGGTACGGGTAAAGAGCAGAAAATCACAATCCAAGGTTCCTCGGGTCTCTCGAAGGAAGAGGTGGAGAAAATGACCAAGGAAGCTGAGCTCAACGCGGCGGAAGACGCCAAGCGTAAGGAAGCGGTGGAATCCCGTAACCAACTCGACACCACGATCTATCAACTCGAAAAAACCCTGAAAGACGCTGGTGATAAAATCCCCGCGGACGTTAAGGGTAAATTTGAGACGGCCCTGACTGAGGCCAAAAAAGAGTTGGAGAGCAATGACCCGGCGCGGATGAAGGCTGCTTTGGAGTCCTTGTCCAAGATTGGGGCTGAGCTTTATCAAGCAGCGCAGGCCGCCGGTGCCGGTGCCGCGGCTGATCCTGCGACCGAAGCTGCGGGCGCAGGCGCCGAAGCGGAGCCGAAGCCAGCTAAAAAATCCGAAGGCAAAGTAGTCGATGCCGATGTCGAGATTGTCGACGACGAGAAGAAATAATTTTTTACGCTCCCTTCGGCTTTTGGGCTGAAGGGGCGCGTCATTAATCCTAGTAAGATAATTCAACCCCGAAACAAAACCAATATGGCTAAAGTAAATATCAAACCCATCGGTGATCGCGTGCTTGTGCAGCACATCGAGGAAAAAGAACAAGTCCGCGGCGGGATCATTATCCCGGACAGCGCTAAAGAAAAACCGCAGGAGGCTAAGGTCATTGCCCTTGGCACCGGCAAGAAAGATGAAAATGGCAAGGTCACGCCCTTCGAAGTGAAGGTCGGCGACAAGGTCCTCATCTCCAAATACGGTGGCACCGAAGTTAAAATCGATGACCAGAAATTCACGCTGGTCCGCGAAGATGACATCCTTGGTGTTATCGGCTGAGGCTTTCGCTGATTATTAAAAAAATTAAACCTTAAAATCTCTACATATCATGGCAGCTAAACAACTCCTGTTCGACGAAAACGCTCGGCAGAAAATCCTCCGCGGCGTTGAAGTCCTTTCTCGCGCGGTTAAAGTCACGCTGGGGCCTAAGGGTCGCAACGTCGTCATCGACAAAAAATTCGGCTCACCCACCGTCACTAAGGACGGCGTCACCGTCGCTAAGGAAGTCGAACTTCCTGATCCCTATGAGAACATGGGCGCGCAAATGGTGAAGGAAGTCGCTTCCAAGACCTCCGACAGCGCGGGCGATGGTACCACTACCGCCACCGTGCTCGCTGAGGGCATCTATCGCGAGGGTTTGAAGAATGTTACCGCCGGGGCTAATCCGGTCTATCTTAAGCGCGGCATCGACAAGGCCGTAGCGGCCGCGGTCGCTGAGCTCGCGCGTGTTTCCAAGAAGGTCAATGACCGCGAGGAAATCCGCCAAGTTGCCACGGTCTCCGCCAATTGGGATGAGACCATCGGCAATATCATCGCTGATGCGATGGATAAGGTCGGCAAAGACGGCACCATTACCGTTGAAGAAGCTAAGTCCATCGAGACGACCCTAGAGGTCGTTGAGGGCATGCAATTCGACAAGGGTTACCTGTCGCCTTACTTCGTCACCAACGCTGAGAGCCAAGAAGTCGTCCTCGAAGACGCTCATGTGCTGATTCACGAGAAGAAGATCAGCAATCTGCAGGAAATGCTCCCGCTGTTGCAGGTCATTGCCAAGAGCGGCAAGCCCCTCCTGATCATTGCTGAAGAGGTGGAAGGCGAAGCCCTCGCGGCTCTCGTGGTAAACAAAATTCGTGGCACGCTCAATGTGTGCGCCGTCAAGGCCCCTGGCTTTGGCGATCGCCGCAAGGCCATGCTCGAAGACATTGCGATCCTCACCGGTGGCAAATGCATCACCGAGGACCTCGGTCTTAAGCTCGAGAACCTCACCCTGGCTGATCTCGGCAAGGCCAAGCGCATCACCGTGGACAAAGAGAACACCACCATCGTTGAAGGTGGCGGTAAAACCTCTGAGATCCAGGGCCGCGTTAAGCAGCTCCGTCGCCAAATCGACGAAACCACTTCGGACTACGATCGCGAGAAGCTCCAAGAGCGCCTCGCTAAGTTGGCCGGCGGTATCGCCGTCATCAATGTGGGCGCCTCGACCGAGGTCGAAATGAAGGAAAAGAAGGCTCGCGTCGAAGATGCCCTCCACGCCACGCGCGCGGCGGTGGAAGAGGGGATCGTTGCCGGCGGCGGCGTCGCTCTACTCCGTACCATCAAGGCCATCGAAGCGCTCAAGCTCGAGGGTGATGAAGCCTTCGGTGCGCAGATCGTGCGTCGGGCCATTGAACATCCGATTCGCGCGCTCTGCGCTAATGCGGGCGTTGATGGTGGGGTCGTCGTCAAGGAAGTCCTTAGCTCCAAGGGTAACATTGGCTACAATGTTGCGACCGATGAGTTCGAGGATCTCGTTAAAGCCGGTGTGGTTGATCCCACGAAGGTCACGCGCACCGCGCTACAGAATGCGGCTTCGATTGCGGGCTTACTGCTCACGACCGAGTGCATGATTACCGATCTCCCGGAGAAATCCGCTCCAGCGGCTGGTGGCGGTCATGGCCACGGCGGTGGCGGCGGTGGCATGGGCGGCATGGACTACTAAGTCCCGGCTCTCGTCTCACTCAAAACTCTCAAGGCGCGCTCTCCGGAGCGCGCCTTTTTTTTGCTGATGCACGAGTAACCCGGTCCTGAGGAGGAGGCCTCGCATCGAGAATTATCTCTCGATGCTCCTTCCTAAAGGAATCATAAAAAAAGCCCCAGCGAATCAATCGCTGAGGCCGATATCGAGAGCGAGGTCTCGTGCCCCTGAAGCGGGGTCTTCTTGCTTATTACTTTTTGGGGGAAGCCGCTTCGATCTCTTGGATTCGCTTTTCCAAGTTATTCATCTCGTTGACAAGGCGCTCTTCCATTTTCTTACGATCAGAGCTGTTCACGATGCTCATACTCGCCGCATCACGGACCACATTGGCTGGGAGTGAGAGCAGGCGGGTGATCAGGCCCTGATCCTTGAAGCTGCTTAGGTAGAGAGCGGTGATCTCGTGGGAAAGCTTCATGGAATCATGAGCGACCGCTTGGGAAGTGAGTAGCTGCGTGTTGAGTGTCTGATTGCGCGACATTTCGGCGGTGAGTACGCCGCCGACTTGAGCCGAGATGCGCTGGCTATAGGCGTTGATCGACTCCCGGGTGAGATTTTGGTCTTTGGACATCTCTGCGAGAATGGGGGATATTTTCTCTGCCATGCGGCTGGAGACTTTATCCACCTGCTCGTTCTGCAGCTTCTCAGCTTCCTCTGGAGTCTTCGGCAGTGGGCTGTTCGGCTGAATTTTGTGGGCGATGGCTTCGGCCAGTTGGTTGACCTTCTCGGCGTTGATTTTGGCGAATTCCTCATCCGTCATCAGGGCATCCGCTTGGCGCTTGGCGATCGCGTCCTTCAAGAGTTGGTTAACTGATTCGATATGCCGGCGGGTCTCTTCAGCAGAGGCCTTGAGTTCAGCATTTGTCTCCGTGCGGAGTCGGGTCATTTCAGTCTGCTGCTTAGCGGCAAGTTCACTGACTGTTTTCTGATAGAGCCAGAAAGCTGAGCCGATAACGAGCGCGGCGGTCAAAGCGATCGCCGGAATTTGTTCTTTGAGTTTTTGCCACATAGGAGGTTCGGGTTGAATGAGTATCGACATCACTAGCAGAGGAATGTTCAAAAGCAATGCCGCCCTTGGGGCTCACCTCTACTCACCATGAGCCTAAATCGTTATGAACAGGCAGTTTTTGATTATCTCGAAGCTCAACTTGATGAGCGCCGTCACTGGCAAATGAAGATTACCGAGAGTGGGCGGCGCGCCGAACCGCCAGGGGTCTTGACGCGTGAATTAGAACGCGAGTTGTGGGATTATTTTGTCGAGCGCACCCCCCATGTGCCGCGTTGGCGTGATCTCAACTTGGTTGGTTTGCGGCGGGTAAGCTTTTTGAATTTAGCTGAGCATCTATTTCGCCGGTGGGGGCCGCCGCCTAAGGTCAAAAAACCTGCTGAAGGGGCACGTGGCAGCAGCGCCGTCACCTAGAATTTTCATGGAATTTTAATTCCAGTATTTACAACGCGAAATAGCGGATCCATTGGTTGCTCACCAGTCATCCACGCGATGGAAAACCCTACAATTGCGGTATCCCACTCACCGCAGCATCCGGTTAAAGTAAGAGCGAAAACCTACGTTCTGGATACGAACGTATTGCTGCACGATCCCCAATCGATCTACAAATTCGAGGACAATAATCTCGCGATTCCCGTCGAGGTTCTTGAGGAGCTCGATGCGATCAAGAGCGAGCAGTCCACGGAGCGGGGCCGTAATGCCCGGCGCGTGCACCGCATTCTGCAGGAGCTCCTGCCGGATTCGCATTCGATGCATGAGGGGGTCAAGCTACCGAATGGCGGAACACTGTCCGTTATTATCAATCGCTATCTGGTGGAGAATAACTGGTCTTCGCCCGCGATGCAGCGTTTGCGGGCGGTCCTTTCGGATTTTACTAAGAAAGATAATCGGATCATCGCTAGCGCTCTCTTTGTGCAAGAAACGCACCAGCCTCCGACTATTTTGGTAACGAAGGATGTTAATGTGCAGCTCAAGGCGCGGGCGGTGGGTCTCGAGGCCGAGGATTATCTCAATGATAAGGTGCCGGCCGCGGATACCGATGAGGGAGATTATCAAACGTTGCCCTTGGATATGTACGAGATGCAGCGCTTTTGTTCAGAAGGGGAGTTGGAGCTGTCGGCCGAAGTAGGCGCAAAGCTTTATCTCAACGAATACGTGCTGCTCATGACGCCAGAGGGCAAGACGATGCCGGGTCGTTATTATGGAGATAATTTAGTGCGCCGCTTGCATCTCCCCGATTTTGTAAAAGCCCCGGGCGGGATTCCCATTCGCCCACGCAATCTTGAGCAGCAATTCTTTGTCGATGCGCTTATGGATGAAACCATTTCCTTGGTGACCTGCTTTGGGAAAGCTGGCACAGGCAAAACCTTGCTCTCCACGGCCTGTGCACTTTTTCAGACTACCGATGAAAAATCGCGCTACGATGGGCTGTCTATTTCTCGACCTGTTATTTCCCTAGGCAAAGATATTGGATTTTTGCCGGGCACGCTGGAGGAAAAAATGAAGCCGTGGTTGCAGCCCTATCACGATGCTTTGGAGGTTTTGATCCCAGCAAAGCCAGCGAAAGAACCACAGTTCGCACAGAAAAAAGCGGGTAAGAAAAAGAAAAAAAAGAACGACGAGGTGATGGCGATGATGTCACAGCCGCAACCGGTTCACGGTGGCGGTTCCGCTGGCCATCATGGTCCGCCGGCCATCAAGCCTTATGAGCGGCTCATTAGTAGCGGGGTGGTGGAGATTGAGGCTCTCTGTTTCATTCGAGGCCGTTCCATTGCGCGGCGTTTCTTTATTTTGGATGAGGCTCAGCAACTGACGCCGCATGAGGTGAAGACAGTGATCACCCGTATATCCGAGAGTTCTAAGCTAGTGTTGATCGGTGATCCTGCGCAAATCGACAATCCATACGTGGATTCGCGCAGCAATGGACTGGTCTATTGCCATAATCGCATGAAGGGTCTGGCGCTGGCAGCTCACGTCAAGCTGACCAAAGGAGAGCGCTCAAAGCTGGCCGAACTGGCGGCTGATCTACTCTGATGGGTTAACGACGGGGTGCTCATCGTTGAGTCGAGGGCACCAGCAAGCCGTCGGCTTTTTTACTCTAGCTCATCACCGTCTTCTGGATCCACGACCGTTTCACGGCTAGTTTCGCTCATCATGCGCGGCGCCGTAAAAGGATTGGTCTGTTTATGCTTGGTCAAAGATTGCTCAATGAAGGCCAGCAATTCTGAACGGCCCGTTTTGGTGGTCGTGGAGGTTGCGAAGATCGGCGGCTGCGCGTCAGTCGATTTAGCCATGGCTTGCTTAAATTTATCCATAGCGTTGCGCGTGTGCTGCGCGGCTTGTTTATCAACTTTGGTAAACACAAGCGCGAAGGGAATTTCATTAGTGCCGAGCCAATGCACAAATTTGAGATCCATCTCTTGCGGAGGGAGGCGTGAGTCAATCAGGGCAAACACCCGTTGCAGCGTGGGTCGTTGGCTGAGATAATCGCGCACGGCGGTATTGAATTCAATACGATCAGTCTTGGAAACCTTCGCGTAACCATAACCAGGGAGGTCGACGAGACTCCACGTGTTGTTGATCGTAAAAAAATTGATTAGCTTGGTTTTGCCCGGCAAATCAGAAACGAGGGCGAGATCTTTTTTCTCGGCGAGTAAATTGAGCAACGAAGATTTCCCGACGTTCGAGCGCCCGATAAAGGCAAATTCAGGAAGCACGGCGCGGGGGCAGGCGGCGAGGCTAGGGGCACTAGTGGCGAAAAGGGCGGATTTAATTTTCATACAGTCAAAGGGCGAACGGGCAGTTTGACCGAAGGATTGTCCAGACCGCAAGTGGCATGGTCAGCTGATTAATCACTTGGGTCTGCCGTTAAGCACGAATAGCCCAACGCAATTTCGCCGAAGTACTCCGTGGATTCGCCCGACGTTCCGCTGGGCTTGCGCGGATGACCTCCTCATTAGTGGAGGTATAAATTCCCGTCCGAACGCCTTCGCGGAAGGCATGTTTTACCCGCCGATCCTCCCCTGAGTGAAAGGTGAGGATCGCCACGCGACCACCTAGGTTAAGGCAAGAGGGTAGGTGGCGCAAAAACAGGTCAAGCACGCCGAATTCATCATTTACAGCGATGCGGAGAGCTTGAAACACACGGCGCACACTATCGTCGTCGGTTGCTTGGTCATGGCTCGGTTTAGCCTGCAATAAAATCTCTCGAATAGCGTCAGCCAGCTGCCGCGTGCGGATGAATGGGGCGAGCGTGCGGCGGATGATGAGCTCACGGGCTAATAACTCAGCGTGGGGCTCATCCGCATGTTCAGTGAAGGCGGCGGCCAGTTTCGTTTCAGTCACTCGGGCGAGCCAGTCAGCGGCGGAAGGTGGGCGCGATGGGTTCAGGCGGAGGTCGAGCGGGCTGTCGATTTTGAACGTGAACCCGCGGGTCGGATCATCGAGCTGCATGGAGGACACGCCGAGATCAGCCAGGATTGCATCTGCGCCGCCTAGCCCGAGATTCGCCAATACTTTGGGGAGACCGGCAAAGTTTGAGCGGACAGCCGTAAAAATATCCTCGCCGAAGCCGGCGGCACGAAGGCGGACCGTCGTTTTGGCATGTTCTACAGGGTCAACATCAAGGCCGATAAGACGCCCACCAGGGGCCAGGCTGGCCATTAATTCGCGGGCGTGACCGCCGAAACCGAGGGTGCAATCTACGGCGATCTCACCTGGCTGGAGGGCGAGTGCCTCAAGAATTTCGGCAACCATAATTGGTCGGTGGCTACCGGCGGGGGTTTTGCCGGCTGCCAGCACTTTAGCCACGTCGTCGCGATAGCGCTCGGGGTTGAGCTCTTTGTATTTATCTTCGAAGCGTCGAGGATTTTTACCGGCATAGCGCGGGCGCCGCTGATGCGGTCTAGCTGGCTGGGCAGGAGGAACTGAGGGAGGTGGTGGCTCAGACATACAAATTTGAGGTGAGCAGCAATCCGGCTAGCTGCAATACAGAGTCAGAGCCCTTAGGCCTCGGCGCGGAGCTGCTGCAG
Source organism: uncultured Verrucomicrobiota bacterium (assembly GCA_903856725.1). Classification (GTDB taxonomy): domain Bacteria; phylum Verrucomicrobiota; class Verrucomicrobiia; order Opitutales; family Opitutaceae; genus Lacunisphaera. Next base: position 6,770 of record CAIOCT010000015.1, on the reverse strand, counting down.
CAAGGCTTGGATATAACCAAAGCAGAAGGCAAAGGCCTTATGCCCTTGGGGATCCCCTGCGATTTGCGGGACGTGATCCGGCATGATCATTCCGCGATAACCTACCTCTCGGTAAGTCCGTAGTGCGCGGGGCATATCCATGTCTCCTTCATCGGGGAAAGTTTCCTGGAATTTGAGATAGCCGCCGCGGATATTGCGAAAGTGAACGTTAAAGATTTTCCCTCGTTGGCCAAAGTAGCGAATGACGTCGTCAATTTGTTCACGCGGTTGGGTGAGCATTTCCGCAACGGAACCTTGGCAGAAATTGAGCCCATGATAGGGGCTGGGGACAGTCTCCACAAAACGCTGCAGGCCTGCCACGGAGCCGAGTACGGTATGAACGCTGCGCCAGCCAGTGGCCGGCATCGCCGGATCTTGGGGGTGCAAGGCGATTTTCACCCGAGCTTCTTCGGCGACGGGCACAACTCGTTTTAGAAAATATTCAATCCGATCCCAGTAGATCGCTTCGTTGATGGGGCCGGCTGCAGTGAGTGGCGGATCCTGTTGGGCTGCAGCGTAGTCAAAGGTGCTGCGGCTGGCTCCGCCGCGTCCGGCAGTGCGATCAGTTCGGACAACCCCAATAAAGGTCAGGTTATATTTTACCATCGGGATGCCCACGGCTCCAGCATGGCGAATCATCGTGCAAATATTCTCAATCGCGCGTTCACGCTCGGGGTCTTTCGCTAGTAAGATTTCCGGCAATTCAACTTTGGAAATTTCCCGCGAACTTAGCGGTAGGGGTACGCCGTCAAGGGTGATGCCGAATGACTCAACATGGCGGCGCAAACGGGTGAGGGCATCGATTGACCAAGCATCCATCTTGGCTTCGAGGTGGCCGCTGCAAATATGGTTAACTCCAAATGCGGCTAAAGCCTTCAGCGTATCCGCTGAGTGGTCGTGTTGGTGCCCAGCGTGAAATAAAATAGGCGACTTGGGGCCAGGGGAAGTCGGGGCGACTGTTTCGGCGGTCAGACCGGCAGCCCCCGTCAGGCCTAGCGCGGCGGCGCGAAGAATGAAATCCCGCCGGCTATTGTTTTCAGCTGGGCCTGCAGCAGGTGAAATCATTACAGCAAGCGCAATGGGCGAGGGCTCAAGCAAGGAGCGAGCGCCATGGCAGTGATAAGGACAGGCACGCTATTGATAAAATCACTCCTGAGATTTTTCGTCAGGAGTGATTATGGTGAATAGCGATCTAGCTTTGAGGCTAGATCGGGATAAGGCCGGTCACTGACAAGCTTCGCACTCTTCGCCATTCTTCATGGCTTCAATCGAGCACGCTTTTTTCTCTTCAGCGGTGAAAGATTTCTTGGGCGCAGGAGTAGCGATATTATTTAAAGCTTCGGCATCGCGGGTAGCGGTTTCGGCCTTAGTTTCACCTGCGGCTCCCCGGACATCTTTCTTGGTGATGAGGGTGGCTTTTTCGATGCCAGAGGCACCGAGGCTGCGGAGATAATACGTGGTTTTGAGGCCAGCATGCCAAGCGGAGCGGTACATATGGCTGAGCACCTTTAAATCAGGGGCTTTGAGCCAGAGATTTACGCTTTGCGATTGATCGATCCATTTTTGCCGCCGAGCCGCTGCGGCAATGACCCATTTAAAGTCTACACCGAAGGCGGTGAGATATTTTTCTTTTAGGTCAGCCGGAATGGCCTCGATGTCTTTTAACTCACCGTCGAAATATTTAAGCGCATCGCTCATCTCTTGGTTCCAGAGGCCGCGGCTCTTGAGATCGCGGACGAGGAATGGGTTCAGCACTACAAATTCGCCGGAGAGGTTAGATTTAACGTAGAGATTTTTGTACGTGGGCTCGATGCAAGGAGACGTGTTGGTAATGTTCGAGATCGTCGCGGTGGGGGCGATAGCGAGAACGTTAGAATTGCGCATGCCTTGCGAGGCGATCTTGGTGCGGAGAGCGCTCCAATCCATCTTACCACCGCGGGGGACTTGAATGGGTACGCCGCGCTCTTGTTCGAGGAGATCAATGGTGTCTTGGGGCAAGAGACCGCGATCCCACTTCGAGCCCTTGTAGGTTGAGTAGGTGCCGCGTTCAGCTGCCAGATCCGCCGAGGCCTCGTAGGCATAGTGCGAGATTGCCTCCATGAATTCATCGTTGAATTCGACGGCCGCCTCAGAGGCAAAAGACACTCCCTTCATGTAGAGGGAATTAGCGAGACCCATGACGCCGAGTCCGATTGGGCGGTGGCGTTGGTTGGAAGTCTTGGCCGCAACGGTCGGATAGAAATTGATATCGATGACGTTATCGAGTGCCCGGACGGCGACGCGAATGGTATCGCGCAGCTTTTCGTGATCGAGCGAGCCATCGGCCTTGAGGTGTGAGTCGAGAATGACTGAGCCAAGATTACAGACGGCGGTCTCGTCGTTCGAGGTATTGAGCGTGATCTCGGTGCAGAGATTGCTCGAGTGAATGACGCCGCAGTGATCTTGAGGCGAGCGCACATTGCACGGATCCTTAAAGGTGATCCAAGGGTGGCCGGTCTCAAAGAGCATCGAGAGCATTTTCTTCCAGAGCTCGAGGGCCTCAATTTTATGGGCTTGAATTTTACCTTCCTCACCAAGTTTCTCGTAGCGCAGGTAAGCTTCTTCGAATTTACGGCCGTAGAGATGATGCAGGTCAGGGGTCTCGTTCGCACGGAAGAGGGTCCAGGTGCCACGGGCTTCCATGCGCTTCATGAACAAATCGGGAATCCAATTCGCCGTGTTCATATCATGGGTTCGCCGGCGGTCGTCACCGGTGTTGCGGCGGAGTTCGAGGAATTCGAAAATATCGTTGTGCCAAGATTCGAGGTAGGCGCAGCCAGAGCCCTTGCGCTTGCCGCCTTGATTGACCGCGACGAGCTGGTCGTTGTGGAGCTTGAGGAAGGGGATAACGCCTTGGGATTCGCCGTTGGTGCCCGCGATATGCGCGCCGGTGCCGCGAACGGAGGTCCAGGAGCCGCCTAGGCCACCCGCCCACTTGGAAAGTTGGGCGTTTTCAGCAATACCACGGTACATGATAGACTCCAATGAGTCATCCACGTAGTAGAGGTAGCAGCTTGAGAGTTGGGAGTGGAGCGTGCCAGAGTTGAAGAGCGTCGGGGTGCTGCTGCAGAAGCGGCGGGATTTGTAGAGTTCGTACAGACGAATGGCCCAATCTTCGCGGCTGCGCTTCTTCTCTTCAAGGAACAGGCCCATCGAAACGCGCATCCAGAAAAATTGGGGAGTCTCGAGGCGCTTGGAGCGCTTACCCGTCTTGTCGATAATGAGGTAGCGATCGTAGATAGTCTGGACGCCGAGAAAATCGAGTTCGAGGTCAGCCGTTGGATCGAGCGCGGCTGAGATTTTGCTTAAATCGTATTCCTTGAGCCGGGGCGTGAGGCGCTTGATGGCGATTCCGCGATCGATGTACGCGGCGAAGGCTTGTTGGTGGAATTTCTTAAGCGCTCCAATGCCGTCGCGGACGATATCCCAGCCGAGAACTTCTTCGTAGATATAGCTGAGTTGGATCCGGCCAGCAAATTTGGCGAAATCGGCATCTTTCTCGATGAGCGTCTTGGCGTTGAGAATAATGGTGTTGTTGAGGTCGCCGAGCGCGATGTTGTCGAATAGGGCGCGGCGCAATTCAGCTTCGATTTGATCCGAGGTGAGGCAGAGATCGAGGCCGATGGAGGCAAACTCGATACGCTTCTTGAGGTCGAGGCCATCCCACAAGAATGTGGTGCCGTCAGCGCGAGCGACCACGACCATAGAATTTTGCTGAGCCGGAGGAGTCTCGGGAGAAGTTTCGGCCACGGGCTCAGCGAGCCGGGTGGTGGCGCGCGCAGCGCGATAGAGAATGTAGTCCTCGGCGACCTTGTAGTGGCCAGACTTCATCAGCTCTTCTTGGACCATATCCTGAACTTCTTCGATATGGAGAAAGGCCTGTTTCACCTGGAGGGCTCGCTCCGTGATTGCGCGGGTAATGGCGGTAGCTGGAGAGGGATCTTTTTGCAGGGAGAGAAAGGCTTTCCGGATAGCGATCTCGATTTTGCCTTCGTTCCACGGCACCACTTGATGGTTGCGGCGGATGAGGCGGACGGAGACACCATGCGTTTCGCGGGAGATATTGAGCTTGGAGGCGCGCTTAAGCAGGAGGCTCTTGGCGACGTCGTGGGCGTTATTGTCGACGAGGGTTTTTTCGATGAGCACGTAAAGATCGTGAAGGGAGACGCGGATCGGACCGCGCTCGAGGGCTTTCTTGGTGAGATGTGAGGCAACTTCGCGCGTGACATCGGCCACGAAGCGTTGGTTTTTCTCGTTAAAAATATCTTGTTCACCCTTGGCTTGGAGCAGATTAGCCAGCGAACGACCAACGGTGTCAGCGACCTCGCTCAAGTCGAACCGCTCTTCGCCGTGGGGGCATAGTACTTGAACTTCAGGAACCGGGACTGACTCATCGCGCAGAATATCGCGCCAGTTGTAATTGGGTTTCTGATCTTTGGGGGCAACCGTAAGTTTTTTAAGGGCAAGGTCTTGCGCTATAGAAGGGGTATGCATGAGAAAATAAATACGAGAAGATTAACCGAAAAAAGGGGCCAGCAACTCAGAGTTCGTCGTCGCTCGAGCCGTGCAGGGCAGAGGATTTTTGATATTCAGTGACGCGACCTTCGAAGAAATTTTGTTCCTTCTTGATGTCCATCATTTCAGCGAGCCAAGGCAGAGGATTTTTAACGCCCGGACTAAGCGGGGCGAGGCCGCAGCCTTCGAGGCGACGGTCTGCAATATAATCGATATAGGTCAGGAATTCTTCGATGGACAGACCCACGGCATTCACAGGGAGGCAGTCGCGGATGAAATCTTTCTCGAGGAGAATGCCTTCTGCCATCGTCTGGCGGAGCTCTTCTTTAAACTCAGCGGTCCAGATCTCACGATTCTCTTCGATGAGATCCATGAACAGGTTCCGGAATAGCTCGATATGATTGGATTCGTCGCGGAGCGTGTAGCGGAACATCTGGCCGATGCCGGGGAATTTATTTTGGCGATAAAGTGCCAGGACCATGCCGAAGAGGCCGTAGAATTGGGTGCCTTCCATGCATTGGCCGAAAGTGAAGATGTTTTTTGCCAGCAACTTCTTGTTTTCTGGCTTCGTCAAATCGAGGTCGCGGCGGAGATCACGCGAGACCTTATTGACGAATTCATTCTTCTTCTCGATCGACTTGATATCCTCGAACATGGCCTCGCACTCGTGCGGGTTGATGCCCAGGGAGGAGATCATGTAAAGGAGCGAGTCCGCATGAATGTTCTCTTCATGGGCGTGACGGCCCAGGACCAGCTTCAGCTCAGGAGCGGTCACGAGTTCACGGACGACGTGTTGGATGTTATCACCAACGATGCCCTCGGCGGCAGAGAAATAGCCAATGCCCATGCGGATGATCCAGCGTTCGATGTCGCTGACGGTTTTCTCATCGCGCCACTGTTCGATGTCTTTGCCCATCGGCACATCCTCTGGCTCCCAGTGGTTCGCCTTCATCGTCTTGTAAAGATCGTAGGCCCACTGGTATTTGAGCGGGAGAATATTGAAGTAAGGCACCTGGCGACCGTTGATAACCTTCTTCGCCGCAAACGCGGCCTCCGCCTTGTCTTGATCGAGAATGAACGACTTATTGCCGACGGAGAATGATTTTTGCATAGCGGTGCGCAGCTGAGAGAGAAACTTTGGAGAAAAACGGTGTGTGCCCCGTGGTCTAGAGACGGCCGAAAGCCTCTGGTGACACCCAGTCACCAAAACCTCCCAACACGTTGTCGACCACCACAGGATGTGGATGCCCGGAACCTTGACCACAACTAATGGGAATCGCTCTAAACCTCGTCAATAAATATTGATGTAGAAAAATAAAAATAAGGCTCTTTTTTGTGTGGACATGAAAAACGCGGCTATCTTCGGAATTATTTTTTTTAAATAAAAACCAGAAAACTGTTTTCTCCTCTGAAAAACGAGGAGAAGGTCATGGCAAAAATAGTAGGAAATATTTTCTTGACGTAGAAAAAAATGTCTCGCGAGAAATTTTTTTTTAAAAAAAATCAGACAAAAAATATTTTGCCGCGTAAAATATCAGGGTTCGTGCCGACGTTGAGTACTCATAAATTGTCGGTGGTTTTTTTGAGTGCCGGGAGAAATAGCGCCGCGTTTTTCTGAGAATCGCTATAGACCTCATAATTATTATAGGTAATACACCCTGATTTTAATTGCGTGGAGGTGAGTGTAATGCCGCCTGCTGGTGGGGAGTATGGTGGCGCTTGCTCTCCTTCCGGTAAATAAACGCTGCAATTTGGCTGGGTGTCGGCCGGCGCGCCCGAGATCAGCGCGTGGATCACCCTTTATTCATGAAATTCTCGCTGGGGCGCAGGCTTGAAAGTAACGCCGTACCGTGTGTCCTCGTGAATGCTGCTATGCCGATCACTTTAGGACCTTCAAGACCCTCTCGCGCGACTCATGCGATCACCCCTGCGGTCGGATGGCGTCCGCTTGGCATGGGCTTGTTACTGATTTTTTTGGTCGCGCTTATTTATTGGGCTAGTGTGCAGGTGCCATTTCAGTTCGATGACGAACCAGCTGTAGTCTATAACCCAACGATCCGCCAATTGTGGCCGCTGGGGCCGGTTTTACAGCCGCCCCTAGATGGAGCCGGGGTGACGGGGCGGCCGCTGGTAAACTTATCATTAGCGATTAACTATGCGTGGGGTGGGCTAGCGGT
>CAIOCT010000014.1 GCA_903856725.1 uncultured Verrucomicrobiota bacterium | reverse complement strand
CGGAGAGGATGCGGCCATATACAAAGGGGAGTCGGGATCAGGAAAGTTCAACCAGCCCGCTCCCGCGAAAACAAACCCCGATTTAATTTACCCCCCGCTGCAATCACCCAAGTCTTGAGGGGAACTCACGCAGAGCGCGGCGACAGCGCTCGGTTTGTAATATATTATATTACAAACCGAGTTAATCTGGCTTGGGTCTTTTTGCGCAGTGGGGCTCAGGCGGGCGCTGGGGGGGCAAGTGAGGGGGGCGCTTCGCGGGCGGCTAGGTTTAGGGCGGATGGATTTTTAGGCTGCGGAAGTGTACCTGATGGCCGTGGTCTTACAGCAAAATCGGGCTTTTTTCCGCCAACCCAAAGCCAAGCATTTTCGCGTACTTACTGCGGGCGACTCAAGCGGCCCAAGCAGGTGATTCGCGTTCATAGTCGATCATTTTAATGCCATTAAGCCAGCGATCCGCGTGATTTTTTTTGGTTACGACAATACGGGCGTGCTGCCACTCGCCACCGCGGGGAACAATGGCCAGCCCGCCCGGCACTTTACCGCGGGGGATTAAATCGTAAAGTGAGCCGAGCGTCCGATTGCCATTAACACCAAGTTTGGCGTTAGGATGTCGTTCATCGTCGAGCAGCTGATACTCCAGCCCCGTGTAAACGGCAGATACAGGATTAAGAAAATATTTTACGCCGCTGTTAGCGCCAGGGGTCGTTTGAAAATCCTATTGTAGTGAGGATGGCCGCAGGCGGCACCGCGATGTGTGCGGGGAGCTGGGGTTGAGTTTCGCCCGCTTTATCACCATGCTGCGCAAGGAGTGGTCCGGTCAGCATGGTGTTGAACAAGAGAGTAGAAATTCGCATGAAAAATATAGCAGTTCCGAATAGGTGTTTCGCAGTAAAGACTGCCGCTATCAGTCAAACCATTCATCGTGCGGGTCGAAGGCCGGAATGGGTACGTTGATGATGCGCAGCTTGCCCACCGCGCGATGGCGGCAGCCTGGTTTAATTAAAATACTGCTCATCGGCCTTACGGGATGGAGGACTCCATCCAGCTCCATGTGACCTTCGCCTTCGAGAATAAGATAAATCTCCGTGAGCTTTTTATGATAGTGCGTCCGCGCGTCCACTTGGATATCGACGAGGTGAATCGTCGCGACGGGATTATCAGGCGTCGTAAACGCGCGGCGCGTCAAGCCGCACGGGCAAGTGACTGGGGCGACCTCGTTGAGATGAGTGATGACGTAATTTTGGTTCATGATCAGAATGATAAATACAGGGCCAGTAAGAAATTATTCGATTACCCGGGTTGCCGCAAATTGACCTCACTCTTCCGGTAGGGGTTGATTTTTGGTCTCAGGAAGAAAGGGCAACACAGCGAGGCCGATGAGTAGGACGAGACTGACCCACATGCCGGCCGTGCGGAAGCCTTCGATATCACCGCCGAGGCCGCCGCGCAACCCCAGCAGGCCTGGGGTCATAATCTCACCGGCGCGCCCGTTTGAGCGGAGGCGTAGATGGCGTTAACGAGCGCGACGGCTTTGCGGCCTTCGTGACCGTCGATGGCCAGCGGGCGATTTTCTTTAACGGCATCAATCAAATCTTGAATCTGGCGCAAATGGCCGGCGAAGGAAATGGCATTGGGGGCACTGGCGCCGGAGCCCAGGGTATTGTCTAACTTGGCATTGCGAATGGCCGCATCTCCTGGCTCTGCCTGCGCGAAATCCCAGCGCGCGATGTGATCATCTTCCAAGCAAATCGAACCGTGTTCTCCGCCCAATTCGATTCGCCGTGACCAACCCGGCCACAATGCAGTGGTCGCTTCGATTGTCCCGAGGGCGCCGCTGGGAAATCGGAGGGCCGCGCAGGCGGTGTCTTCCGCTTCAATGGCGGTATGCACGCGCCGGGCAGTCCAGGCAAAAACTTCACTGGGCAGACCAGCAAACCACTGCAGTAAATCGAGGCCATGAATGGCCTGATTGATGACGGCGCCGCCGCCGTCGAGCGCCAGGGTGCCTTTCCAGCCAGTATAATAGGTGGCGGGACGATGCCACTTAACATAGGCGCTTGCGAGTACGAGTCGGCCGAAGCGACCTGCATCCAAGGCAGCTTTCACGGTTTGGGCGCCCACGCCGAAGCGAGCTTGGAAGATGGGAGCGAGGCGCACGCCGGCGACAGCGGCGGCTTGGATAATTTCGTCAACTCGCGCCGTGGTTACTTCGAGCGGTTTTTCAATGATCACATGTTTGCCCGCGCGGATGGCGGCGAGGGCCGGAGCGAGGTGAGCTCCGCTGGGGGTCGTGATGCAGACGACCTGAATATCAGATCGAGCGAGCAAGGCGGCGACATCGGTGGTGGCGAAGGCTACGGGATGTTTCGCGGTGAAGGCCGCGACATTTTTTTCAGAACGACCGGCGACGCCGATGAGTTTAGCGCCTTGCGCGGCGGCGATCGCTTGAGCGTGAAAGCCGGCGATCATGCCGGTGCCGATGATACCAAAGCCAAGAGGTGCTGCTGCCATGGGAGGAGGGGAGTGCCGCGAAAAAGAGTTAGTTTGCGGAGTTAGCTTTGAGGGCGGCCGAATGATGTCGAGCGCTGCCTTTGGATGGAAAAATTAAAGCATCAACCGAGCGCCGCGCCGAGAGGTTCATCTGAGACAGCGAAGTGGCCCGAAAAATTTCCGACCGCGCGCTGGCCGCCTTCAGGTTATTTATTCACTCCACTTACAAGCCCAAAAGGCTGCCGTTGCGCTTGAGCCATTGCTCAGCCTCGCGCCACCACGGACATACTTCTTCGACGCGCGCCCAAAAGCGGGCAGAATGATTCATTTCCCGTAAATGCATCAGTTCATGTAAAATAATATAATCACGCACCGTGTCGGGGGCTTGCATGAGCCGCCAATTGAGGGAAATGGTGCCACTCGCCGAACAGGAGCCCCAGCGCGACCGTTGATTGCGCACGGTAACCTGTTTTACTTCTACCCCGGTTTCCGCCGCTAGCTCCCAGGTGCGTCCTGGTAATTCCAAGCGAGCGCGGCGCGCAAAATGTGCCTCGAGCGTCGGGCGTAAATCTCGCTCCAAGGTGGCGACGCGAAAAGTATCCGCTGCGAGACTAACCACTGGCTTCGCGCTGGTATTGGTCCCGCGAATTTCCGTCATTAATCCGCGCCATAATACCGCCGTGCCCAGGGACCAAATGTCCGCGCCGCGGGGCTTCTTGGCCTGACGCGCTCGCGCTCGCTCGAGCCAATCGCGGTGTTCGGTCACAAAACGCTGGGCTTCTCGTTCCGTGCCCCGCGCGGGAATCGTCGCCACGGCGACGCCATTACGCCGCAAGGTAAGTCGGTAATTACGCGCACGGCTGCTGCGCACAAAAACCAAATCGGGTGCCGCTATGACTGTCTGGGGGGAGAAAAACTCCTGCTGTTCATCGCTCACTTAGACTGGGGCTAAAGGGAGATATCTCGCAAAGCCAGTCGAGAATTTATTTACCACCGCTGAGGAGCTTACCCCAGTGGTTGCATTCTTGCACTCCGATGCGATTCCAGATGACATCCTTAATCTTCATGCCTGTTTTGTCGCCCCCTCTCGGTCGCCCCCTCCGCGCTTTCAGCCTGGTTGAAATTATGATTGCGGTGGTCATCATTGGCCTGCTGACGGCGCTAGCATTACCCACTTACCGGCGCATCACGATGCGGGCTAAAGCCACTGCGGTCGTTAATGATTTACGCGCTTTTTCAACCGCCTTCATCACTTACAACCTGCAAAATGGCCAATGGCCGGCGGACGAAGCTGCGCGCGTGATTCCTGCGGAGATGACGGGTTCCTTAGGTGCGAGTTTCGAGCTCAAATCCCCTATCGGGGGATATTACAAATGGTGTGCCGGCGCGAGCGCGGATGGCATTGATGCGAATGCTGCGCTCATCATTGAAAGCGATATGTCGAATCCGTTAAGCGATGACGAAGACCTCCGCTTGCTCATCGATCAACAGTTGGATGACGGTGATTTGCACACTGGCTTAATTCAAGTTGGCTCCACGAATTCCTTGGTGTTCATCATTGAGCCTTCTGAGGGGGTTATGCCTCTCCCTCCGCCAGCAATGAGTGCGCTTCCCCGACGAAATTTTAATTTGCGCGTTGGCCGTGCGAACCACGCTCGGCTTCCCTTGGGGCTTATTATTATCCAATGAGCGGCGAATATAAAGTTACGTTGCTGCAGCTCAAAGCGAACGTCTTGGGGCTAGCTGCCGCTGATGAAAAAATAGAGCTCGGTTATCTTTCGGCTGAAGAAATTTATCGGCTGGCTGAAAATCTCCTTCTGCTCAATGCGATCACTCCGCTGACCGATGAGCCCGGCATCATCGTGCGTCGCGGTGATAAAGGCTGGCGCATTAGCATGCACGGGGGGCGGCTTTGTTTATACCATACTACTTCTCGGCTGGATGAGCATTGGGCCGTGGAAAAAGTTAAAGAGCTCGCTAGTTTGCCCCCTTTTCGCACTTCCGCTCCAGTGACGCGGCCGGCGCCGCAGCTAGTTGGTACCACCGCGACGCCTTGGTCGAGCACCCGCACCGTTGCTGAATTAGCAGGCCTCTTTACCTTGGGGCTCGCGCTGATCGCGCTGGGATTTTGGTATGGCTTGCCACACAAAAAACTGAGCGATCTTCCAGCGGATGTAGTCGTCGTTAAATCGAGTCAGGAAATAAATGCGATTTTTAAGGCGGTGGCCGGCAGTTATGCGACCGGTAAAAAGCCGGGCGATAGTATCGTAACCATTTCCCCGCAGGGGCGCGTTACCATCGGCGCGATCGGTAAGGATGGCAAAGTCAGCAAGCCGCGGCTCGAGGCACAAGCGCAGGCCGCTCGCCGGGGTGGTCTCGCGGCCGTGCTAGTGCCGGCTGTCGGGGTGATTGCGGAACTGCCCCCGGATGCAGTCAATGTTGGTTCAGGCAATTCGCGTTGGCGCAAAGTGCTAAACTAGGATCCTGCGTTTAGAGTAATTCTAGCCGCCAATCGAGCGGTCGTCCGGGCGACACGGTGAGCCAAGCAAAACTGGCGCGGTCTCCCCGTTTGGGTCGGGAGATACAGCCGGGGTTGAGCCAACGGATGCCCGCCGCATCGGTCTCATCACGCGGTATGTGCGTGTGCCCATGGAGCACCACCTTGGTTTCCGGTGGAACTTGCTCGGGTGGAATATGCGTGAGGAAAAATTTCCACCCCGCCCTTTCTAAGTGAAGCTCCAAGGGCCAGAGATCATGGGTCTCATTGTTGCCGAGCACCACAAAGAGCGGTTTACCCAATGCTTCGAAAGCCATGAGCGTAGCTGGATCACAGACATCGCCGAGATGCCAAATTTCATCGGCTCCGGCCAGTCGTGCCGGTAAATTTGACGGAAACTGATCGTGAGTATCGGCAATGACCGCGATGCGCATCATTGAGTGGGGGCTCCTGAAATAGAGACGTAAGGTTCTTCGCGCAGCACCGCCGGGGTCTGGTGCACCAGTAATTTCCACCACACTCGTGCATTCGCCACCACAACGGTACTCACAAGAATGAGGAAAATCCCTGTGACGACTGCATCCACACGATTATTGAACAGCTGCGCTTGCCAGGTGATGAGTTCCGCGGTCTTGCCGCCTGCGGCCAGCTTAGCCTCGAGCGCCCGAGCTGTAGCTAGAAATCCGAGTGGGGCCGGGCTGAAAATTTTCATCAGGCCGGCCGTCAGGGTGACCGCCAATAACCACAGGAGCGGCCCCACCGTGACCCAGAGGTAGCGCACCCGACCCATCTTGATAAGTACGGTTGTTCCTAGCGCGAGTGCCAGGACAGCGAGCAGCTGGTTCGCGATGCCAAAAATCGGCCACAACGAATTGATTCCGCCGAGGGGATCCACCACCCCTTGATAGAGAAACCAGCCCCAGAGACCGACAAAAAGTGCAGTGGCTAGCGTGCCTGCCCCGAGTGAACGCGTATCGCCGAGTGGGGCCCAGAGCGTGCCGAGTAAATCCTGCATTAAGAAACGCCCGACGCGCGTGCCGGCGTCGATGGTCGTTAAAATAAATAAGGCCTCAAACATGATCGCGAAATGATACCAGAGCGCGAGCGCCGCTCGGCTGCCCACGACGCCAGCAAACATGTGCGCCATCCCCACCGCAAAAGTGGGCGCGCCGCCGGTGCGACCCACCATAGTTTTTTCGCCCACACTCGCGGCGAGATCAGCCATCTGGGCGGTTGAAACGGGAAACCCGAGGGCCGTTACTTTGGCTGTTACTACTTCCGCTGTCCCAGCCATATTAATTGCAAAATATTGCCCCGGTTCCATTGCGCACGCCGCGATGAGTGCCATTACACCTACACACATCTCCGTCACCATCGCACCGTAACCGACGACCCGAATATGTGACTCGCTGGCGAGCAATTTAGGCGTAACCCCGCTGGCAATCAGCGAGTGAAAGCCCGAGATGGCGGCGCAAGCGATCGTGATAAAGCAGAAAGGAAACACCGGTCCGGCAAACACGGGACCCGTGCCGTCGATAAATTTTGTTACCGATGGCATTTTCAGCATCGGTGCCAGCATCACGACCGCGATGGCCAGCGCTGCCACCGTTCCAATTTTCATGAAGGTGCTGAGATAATCTCGCGGCGCGAGCAGCAGCCATACTGGCAAGATGGAAGCCAGTAAGCCGTAGCCCATAATCCACCACGCAATCGCGGTCCCGGATAGCGTGAAGCTGCTTTCAAACATTGAGCCGTGCAGAAATTGTCCACCCCAGACGGCAGCGAGCAGGGCCATGACTCCGAAGATGCTGATGATGGCTAAGCCCCGCGAACTTTGACCGACGGCCTTCATGCCGAGCCCCATCACCACCGCGATGGGCATGGTTGCCGCAATCGTAAACAATCCCCACGGGCTTTCGGCGAGGGCCTTCACGACCACGAGCGCCAGCACGGCGAGCAAAATAACCATAATGGCCAAAATGCTAATAGACGCCACCCCGCCCGCAAAGGTGCCGACCTCCTCGCGTACCATTTGACTGAGTGATTTTCCGCGGCGCCGAATAGAGCAAAATAAAATAACGGAATCATGCACAGCGCCCCCGAGGGTCGCGCCAACGAGCATCCACAAGAGGCCTGGCAAAAAACCAAATTGCGCCGCGAGCACAGGTCCCACTAGAGGCCCGGGTCCCGCAATAGCTGCAAAGTGGTGACCAAACACCACCCACTTATTGGTCTTCACGTAATCTTTGCCGTCTGCATTAACTTCCGCCGGAGTCGCCCGCTGCTCATCGAGGGTTAACACCTTGGCCATGAGCCAGGCCGAATGAAAACGATAGCTCACCGCAAAAACGCACCCGGTCGCTACGACCATCCAGAGGGCGTTGACCGGCTCGCCGCGCGACCAAGCCAACACACCGATCGCCAGTGCACCAAGCACCGCGACCAAGCTCCAAAGCACAATACGCAACCAGGCGGGAATTTTCATGGGTAATTAATAACGCGACTCGCCGCCAACAAGCCCCGAGATCCCGCTTGGAGCAATCGCGAAATCGATTGATCGGCGTTGCGTATCCTAATCCCCCTAGAGTTTTTTGCCCAACCATTTGCCAATGGCATTGCCATCACGCGGGGTGACCGCCTTTCTCGCGCCATGGCCCAAAAAGCAGATGGCATGAATTACGCGCCCCAAGGCAAAGTGCATCCCGTCGTTAAAGCTGGGGAATTTATTTTTGCGGCCGCTTATCTCGAGCACGGCCATATCTATGGTCAATGTAATGGTCTTATTGAAGCCGGGGCTGAGCTCAAATGGGTGTATGATCCCGATGCCAAAAAAGTAGAAGCCTTTCGCGCTAAATACCCAACGGTGCAGGTCGCGCGTTCTTTTGATGAAATCCTTGACGATCCCGCGGTTAAGCTAGTGGCCGCGGCCGCCATTCCTAATGTTCGGGGTGGAATCGGTTGCCGAGTGATGGCTGCCGGCAAAGATTATTTTACGGACAAAACCCCTTTCACCACACTCGAACAATTGGCGCAGGCGCGGCGGGTCGTGGCCGACACGGGTCGTAAATACATGGTTTATTTTAGCGAGCGACTCCACGTGGAGTGCGCGATGCATGCAGGCGATCTCGTGCATGGCGGCGCAATCGGGAAAGTTATTCAGGTACTCGGACTCGGGCCACACCGTGTCGGCGATAAAGCGGGCCGGCCTCCTTGGTTTTACGAACACCTCCGCTATGGCGGTATTTTGTGCGACATCGGCAGTCATCAGATTGAACAGTATCTTTTTTATAGTGGGGCTACGGATGCGACCGTGACGCAGGCGGCCATCGCTAATTACGGCAATGCGGACACGCCGGAGTTTGAAGATTTTGGCGAGGCTTCCTTGGTCGGAAACAATGCGACCAGTAACTATTTTCGCGTCGATTGGTTCACGCCGCGCGGTCTCAGCACTTGGGGTGACGGGCGCACAGTTATTCTCGGGACCAAGGGGTACATTGAATTGCGTAAATATGTCGACGTCGGCCGCGCGGCGGTCGGGGATCAACTCTACCTCGTGGATGATAAAGGAGAGCAGCACTTGAGTGTAACGGGTCAAGTTGGGTACCGCTTTTTTGGAGAATTGATTCTCGATTGCCTCAATCGAACCGAACAAGCGATGAGCCAAGCGCATGCTTTCAAGGCCGCTGAACTCTGCTTAAAGGCGCAAGCCGCCGCGCGTCGGTTAACGCCCTAAACAGTACGCAATAAAAAATAATTTTATGCAGTTAAAGATTAAGTGGAACGATGATCGCGTGCGCGGGGCTACGACGGCTATTTTGCTCATCGGCCGCGCGCGCTTAGCGCGGGGTCAAACCGAGAATTTAATTGCGGATGCGCTCACTGAATATCGCGACGATCCGGCCGGTTATAAGGTTAACAAGGCTGCATGGCCTGACGCTCAAGCATTGGGCCCGCTCCATAAACCGGTCCACGTGGAGCGGTATAAAAAATTACTTTTAGCGGTGGCGGCGTTACACCAGAAAATGACGGAAAATAAGCGTCAGTCTAACAGCCTCCTCGAGCTGGATAATTATCTGATCGCCAGCCTCAGTCGCGTTACGGCGCTGCCGGTGGAAAATCTCTCAGCGGCGCCGAAGGGGTGGGCTTCGCCTAAAAAGTAAATCGCCCGGTGGGGCTTAGGCCCTTTTCGGCGAAGGCTGCTTTACTTAATTTCGAGCAGCTCGACCTCAAAGCGGAGGGTAGCCCGACCGGGGATCACGCCTTTGCCCCCTTCGCCATAGGCTAGCCACCACGGAATCAAGAGGGTCCGTTTCTCACCTTTTTTCATGGTGCCGACCGCCTCATCCCAGCCTTTAATGACGCGGCCAGTGCCAACGCGAAAAATAAACGGCGTGCCCCGATCGCGGGAGCTGTCAAATTTAGTGCCATCGAGTAAATAGCCATCATAGTGCATCACAACTTCCGCGCCGAGTGTGGGCGCAGGACCGGTGCCAGGTTGACGTATTAAATAGCGAAGGCCTGACGGCTTGGGATGGGCGGTCCCGTATTGTTCGCGCAGGATCGCCGCATCACCCGTGCTAAGTTGGGGATTTTCGAGCACTTGCCGCATGTAAATATTCATCGGCTCCCCTGAGTTTTTTCGGCGGAGGATGCCGGTGCGGGCCTGAAAAGCGATGAAGCTTAGGAGCAGGCCAAGAATGAGAAGGATGCCAAATTTGCGCATGAGATACAGAGCGGACTATTTTTTAGCCAGCAAGTCGAGGGCGGCCGCGGTGACTGCGGTGATACCTGTTTTGATTGTTGGCTCCGGTACAGGCGCAAACTTACTGGAATGTAAGGAGGGCAACGCCACCCCGGTACGCGCGCTTTCGGCAACTTTCTCGGGGGCCACTGCCCCGATGCGGAAAAGGCAGAGCGGTACTTTCTCCGTCGTGCGACCAAACTCGCTGAAATCTTCTCCGCCCATTTCTGCTTCAATCGTCTTCACCTGCTCAGCCCCGAGCCAGTTGTTGAGCGCGCCGCGGATTCTTCGGGTGAGCTGAGGGTCGTTATAGGTTGCAGGAGTGAATTGCTCCCCAACGAGAGTGATGGTTGGCATCAGGTCGTCTGGTAGACCGGCCGCGATCGCTTCACCCCGACAGATACGCTTGATCGCTTCGATGGTGTGGAGCCGCACGGCATCAGAATAGGAACGAAGCGTGAGCTGCAGTTTCACTTCATTGGGAATGATGTTGTGCTTAGTCCCGCCGTGAATGGAGCCCACGGTAATCACGGCGGGATCAATAGGACGGGTTTCGCGACTGATAATCGTCTGAAGTGCTCCGATGATGCGCGCAGCCAGCACAATGGGATCTTTGGTTGTGTGGGGATACGCGCCATGGCCACCAATACCGTGCACGGTGATGTCCATCGAATCGACGTTAGCCATAACATAGCCTTCGACCGTGCCGACCGTACCCGCTGGCAGGGTGGCGCTATCATGCACCGCGATGGCAAAATCTGGTGCGGGGAATTTTCGGTAAAGTCCGGCCGCGAGCATCGCACGAGCGCCGACGCCGAGCTCTTCAGCCGGCTGGCCGATCAACACTAAGGTGCCAGACCAGTGGTCCTTGAGGGCCGCGAGAGTTCGCGCCGTGCCGGTGAATACCGTCATGTGAATATCGTGTCCGCAGGCCTGCATAACTCCGACAGTCTGGCCAGCCAAGTTGGTGGCGCGGGTTTGGCTCGCGTAGGCGAGACCAGTTTCTTCAGTGACGGGAAGGCCGTCGAGATCGGTACGTATCAGCAAGGTAGGTCCGGGGCCATTTTTGAGCACGCCGACAATTCCGTAGCCGCCAAACTTTTCGGTAACCTCGAAACCTGCCTGGCGAAGCTCGGCCGCGATTTTGGCCGAAGTTTTTTCCTCCATCAGCGAGAGCTCAGGGTGCGCGTGTAGGTCTTGATAGAGCCGCTCGAGCGAAGGATATTCGGCCGCTACTTTATTAGCTACGAGGCTATGCAGGCCATCCGCCGCGCACAAGAGCGAGCTGGAGGCTAAGAGGAGCGCGGCGAGAAAAACACGATGAGGGAATTTCATTTTTTTGAGGGAAATTTAATGCTAGGTTCGAGTTTAAAGATTAGACTATCGAGCAACGCGTCGGTGCGGAGCTTGAGGTGTTGCGCGGCCGGCGGCGGCTGATCAGCCGCCGCATTTTTTTTCTGCTGCGCAAAAGCAGCGTCGCCCGCAGCAGCGGCTTGCGCCAAGAAAATTTCCTTTTTCTGATGAAAAGCCCCTTCGGGTTTTAGATCAGCCGGCGTCGTGGGTTGGCCAAAAAAAGTAGGCGTGGACTCGGTGCCGATCCAGACGCGCCAGTCATCTTCATCAGCAAAATAAGCCGCGACCGCGCCGCGTTGCGCGGTGCCAAGTTTTTGGGCAAGCGCCTGCATGAAAGCGCCTGGAGCATTATCTTCGGCGGCAGTCGGGGATTTTGCAAATAACCGGGCGGCAATTTTCAACCCCGTAACGCGTTCGAAATTCGCCAGCTTGAAATTAAAATTTTTGGCCCGGGGAATTTCTTGCGGTAAGAGATGGGCGGGATCGTCAAAATGTGCGGTCGGGCTCGGGGCGAGCGTCCCTGCGTATTTTTTAGCTGCCGCCGCTAACGCTCGAAAGGCAGCGCCATCATTTTTAAAGGCCTGCGCCGCGGGGCCCACTCGTTGAATCTTAATCGTGAAAGCTTCGTTGGGTTTAATTTGCGGAAGAATGGCTAAGCCTCGCACCACGCGACCAAACACGCTGTGTAAATAATTAAGCCGGTCTGTTGGGGCTAAGGTGAGAAAAAATTCGCAACTATTGGTATCCGGCCCGGCGTTGGCCATTGATAGAACGCCCGCCGCGTCGTGCCGCAGACCGGGCACAAACTCATCCGCAAATTGGTGCGGGCGCGGGACTTTTTCATCATCAGTGTCCTTGAGGCCGGGGTTGCCGCTTTGGATAACAAAACCCGGAACAACGCGGTAAAAAGTGAGTCCGGTGTAAAAGGGTTGTCCATTTTTCGGAGCAAGGGTGCCTTCCGCGAGGCCGGTAAAATTAACACAAGTGAGGGGGGCTTGGGTGTAATAGAGTTCGGCGGTAATCACACCGTGCGGCGTGATAAAATCCGCGTACAGTCCATCGGGGAGTTGCTCCGCCGCTAACGGGGAAGCGAGCAGAGCCAAGCTTGCGGCCAAAACTGCAATCGAAAGGAAGCGCATCTCTGCAACCTAGCAGGATCGCGCCCTCGCGCGAGCAAGTTTGCGCACTAAAGTAGCTCAGCTTGTCGCGAGTGCTGGCCGCACCGCGCACCGCTTAGAGGAATGAGCAGATGTATTCGCAGATCCCCGTTTTTACCTCGATCGTGAAACCGCTTTTGCCCGGTACATCAAATGCCGTGCCTTCCGCATAATTTTTTAGGCCAGTTTGACCATCAAGAATCACGTGGCAGCTTCCCGCGACAATTTCCATCCGCTCTGGAGCACCGGTGCCAAAATGATAGCTGCCTGGGTAAATTAACCCGAGGGTTTTTTTCGCCCCATCAGGCATCAGGACGGTGTGGCTGACGACGCGGCCGTCGAAATAAATATTAGCTTTGGAGTGTACGGTGACGCCAGTAAAGGAGGAGGGCAGAGACATGGGATTGATAATGGTTAGGTAGAGATCATGAAAGGGTGGCCGCGCGCCGGTGATTTAGCCCTGAGCTTGATACCATTTTAACAGAACTTGGGTCCCGTTTTCGGACCAACCACGCGCAGCTACTTCTTCGTAGAGTTTGTTCGCCTGTTGCAAGCCCGGAAGGTCGAGCTGCATCGCGCGGGCTGAGTCTAGAGCGATGCGCATATCTTTGAGGAAATGTTTCACGTAAAAACCAGGCGTAAAATCACCGCGGAGGGCGCGTGGGGCCAAATTATTGAGCGACCAGCTTGCGGCGGCGCCGCCCCCGATGCTCTCGATGACGCGACTGGGATCAAGGCCAGCTTTCTGCGCGTAGGTGATCGCTTCGCACCAAGACATCATAATCGAAGCAATGGAAATTTGATTGGCCATTTTGCAGTGTTGGCCAGCGCCGGGTCCGCCTTGGCGGATGATATTTTTACCCATACATTCTAATAATGGCCGCGCCTGTTGGAAGGCCGGCTCCTCGCCCCCGACCATAATCACGAGGCGCGCTTCTTTCGCCCCAATATCACCCCCGGAGACAGGGGCATCCAGCGCGGCTAAACCGCGCGTAGTTGCCGCGGTAGCGATGCGTTGGGCCAGCAACGGACTCGAGGTCGTCATATCAACGAGCACCGTGCCGGGCTTAGCCTGAGCTAAGACGCCCGTCGGGCCAAAGTAAGTCTGCTCCACATCTGTAGGAAAGCCGACGATGGTGAACACAAAATTGGCCTGCGCTGCCGCGGCCCCCGCCGACTCGTGCCACTGAGCGCCGCGCTCCAGCAAGGCCTGCGCATTTGCTTTGGTGCGATTAAAAATATGCAGTTGGTGGCCCGCGGCGAGGAGATGCCCTGCCATGCTGCGACCCATGACGCCGGTACCGATGAAGGCGATAGATTGAGACATAGCCCCAACGGAACAAATTTGCTGAAGCGAGGCGAAGCAATATTTGCCGCGGACTGCTTAGGCTTCGCGCAACTATTATCGCCGCCTCCTTGTTAAAAATATCGGAGCTAGACGCCCCCAAGCGCACTGGCCATCGTCGCACGGTGGTTCAAATTCTCAATGTGTTAGCGCCTGTTTTTTTATTAATTGCACTGGGCGCAGGCCTGCAGCGCAGCGGATTTGTCTCGGGTAATTTTCTTAAAGAAACCAACCGAGTAACCTACTGGCTTGGTTTGCCGGCACTCCTCTTTTCGCAGTTAGCGAGTTCATTCCATCAAGTCGGGGGCGCCAAGTTGATGCTCAGCACCATGGTGGTAGCGACTGGGTTGGTGCTGGTTGTTGGGTACTTAATCGCCTGGCTTAGTCGGGTGCCGGCGCCGGCCGTGGGTACTTTTGTTCAGGGCGGTTTCCGTGGCAATCTGGCCTTTGTGGGATTGCCGATTATTTACTCTCTGCCTGATACGCCACTCGCGGGTGGTCTTTCGGTGCGCACCGCCGCCATCCTGACCGTGGCTCCCATGATGGTGATATATAATGTAGTGGGCGTCGTCGTGTTGCTGGTGAGCCAGCATAATCTAGGTTGGCGCATGCTGGGCCCGCTCGCGAAACAACTCGCAATGACGCCACCGCTATTGGCGACGGTTGCCGGCATAACATTCGCGCTAGCGGGTTGGTCGCTGCCACCAGCAATTGATAAGACCTTCGCCTCCTTGGGAGAGATGGCGCTGCCGCTCGGTTTGCTCAGTGTCGGCGGCTCGCTGATGACCGTACAATTAGTGGGAGTATGGCGGCAGCCCTTGTCGGCAAGTTTACTTAAAAGTGTAATCTCCCCTGGGCTAGGCTGGATGGTTGGGCGCGGGCTAGGGCTGGGTGCGAGTGAATTGCAAATGGTGATGATTTTTATGGCATGTCCCACCGCGATTATTTCCTACACGATGGCGGTCGAAATGAAGGGTGATGCGACTTTGGCTTCCGGCACCATCGCTCTGAGCGTGCTGACGTCACTCGCCGCGTTAGCTATTATCGTCGGGGTGAGCTGACTCCTGCTACGGGAAGCGCGCGGCTCGCCCCTTTCAGAACGGCGCGAGCTAACGGAAGCCGTGGCGTTGGGAGGGTGAGCCGCCGACAGAAGCGGTCGCTTAAGGGATGCGCAATTGCGTGCCGAGGCGAAGCACGCCGTCCAAGCCGATTTTATCAGGGTTGGCCAAATAAATATCCTGCCAACGATTAGCGGTCCCATAGTAGCGTTGGCTGATGCGGGCGAGTGAATCGCCCGCTACCACTAAATGAGATTTCTCACCAGGGCTTGTCGCGGGCGGGGTGAGACTGACCGCGGAGTTCGCGATACCCGCGAGGCGAGTTTTCAGTTGGTAGTTTTCAGTGACAATAATGGTGTTGGTGCCTTGCAGCTGTCTGATCAAAGCGCGGGCCGTGGCGAGATCGCTGGCGTACTGCGCCGATGCCCGCTGGAGAGAGGCGAGGGCTTCATTAGCCCGCGTAGCTTCCGCTTGAGCCGTCGCGATACGACTTTCCGCGACAGCGACTTGGGCCGTTAAGGCGTTTTTTTCGCTGAGGCTAGCCGCGGCCGCTTTGTTCGAATTTTCAGTGAGTGCATCAAATTCTTTCTGCAAAAGACCATAACTGCTTAGGGCGATTTCCAATTTGCTTTCGGCTTCAGTGAGGCGCGGAGCTAAGTCGCTGGAATTTTCTGGGGCAGGCGCGATGGGCGCGGGAGTGACTGCGGGTGCCGGACTGGGCACCGTGCCTACTTCTGCGCGGGCGTTTAGGCTCACGATTAACGCAAGGACTAATACGGAAAGGAGATGGGTACTTTTCATGAAGAGGAGGCGATCGATGATCAGGTTTATCTGCTTTGGTTATGGCTTCGCTGCAAGCTTAGGGCGCTGCAGTCTTCAAAATAAATTACCGTCCAGCGCGCGGCTGAAGACCGATTCTTGATTGCCGCTGGCCTTGCTAACTAAGCTCCGCTAACTTAGACGTAACTTCTGCTCAGCAAAAGCCGTCGCTGTTTAAGTCTTAAGCTTCAGCGCTTTTATCCTTAAAATATTTCTATGCACTCCTGTCTTCGTTCACTTATTTTTATCGTGGGGTTAAGTTTGGTCTTCACCTTGGGCTGTAGCCGCTCGGCCACTCCGGGAGCTGGATTGGCGCCCGTGGTGCCCGTGCAGGTCGCGATCGCTCGTCAAGAGGATGTGCCGCGGCGCATTGAGTCCATCGGCACCGTGCAGGCCTTGCGCACGGTGAGTGTTAAATCTCAGGTGGACGGTATTATTGCGCAGGTGCATTTTCGGGAAGGTGATAATGTCTCGGCCGGCGATCTCCTCGTAACGCTGGATCGGCGACCTTTTGAAAACAGTCTACGGATTGCCCGCGCCGACCTCGTTAATGCGCAAGCCGAGGCCACTCGCGCGCAATCGGATGCGGAGCGTTACACGCGGCTTGATCAGCAAGACGCTGTTTCGAAGGAGCAATACGCTATTCTAACCACTAAAGCGGAAACAACGCGGGCCTTAATGCAGGCCAAAGAGGCCGTAGCTGCGAATGCTGAATTGCAATTAGGGTATACCCAAATCCGCTCCCCGATCGCCGGCCGGACGGGGCAATTGTTGCTTCATGAGGGTGCCTTGGTGAAGGCGAATGATAATAATTTTCCGCTCGTAACTGTAAACCAACTAGCGCCCGTTGCGGTTGCTTACGCTGTCCCGGAAGGGACTCTCGAAGAAATTAGGCGCGCTTTTGCTGCGGGGACCGTCACCGTATCCGCGCTGGATCGTACCACTGGCTTGACGCGCGAAAATGGCCGCTTGGACTTTATCGACAACACCGTCGATGCCACCACGGGGATGATTACCCTGAAGGCAGTTTTTTCTAACGAGGATCAAGCCCTGTGGCCGGGGCGGTTTATTTATACCATCACTCAGGTCGGGATCGATCGGGGAGCGCTGGTCGTGCCTTCTACTGCGGTGCAGAATAGTCAGAACGGTTCGACGGTTTATGTATTGCTCCCTAATCAAACGGTAGCGCTGCGGCCGGTTAAAGTCCTGCGAGTCGCCGGAGAAAATACTTTATTGGCGGAAGGCATCAAAGCCGGTGAAACCGTGATCATCGATGGGCAAATTCGCTTGCTGCCCGGTATGAAGGCCGAGGCGCGCACGCTCGCGGGTCGTCCAGTTAATGCCGTTAAAACTCCCTGATCCTGCCGTGATGAATCTCCCTGCTTTTTGTATTCGTCGGCCGGTGATGACGACGTTGTTGACGGCCGCCCTCGTTATCTTTGGGACTATGGCTTATCGCCTCCTCCCCGTGAGCGATTTGCCCAATGTCGACTTTCCGACGATTGTGGTCAGCGCCTCACTGCCCGGTGCCACTCCGGAGACCATGGCCAGCGCCGTGGCCACAATTCTAGAGCAACAGTTCTCGACGATTGCGGGAGTGGATTCGATGACGTCGACGAGTGGAACTGGCAGCACGCAGATCACCCTGCAATTTGCTTTGGAGCGTAACATCGACGCGGCGGCGCAAGATGTGCAGGCCGCCATCGCCGCGGTGCAGCGCCGCTTACCAACTGACATGCCGTCGCCGCCCTCGTTGCGGAAAACTAATCCGGCGGACCAGCCGATTATGTATTTGGCGGTTAGTTCACCGACGCTGCCGCTTTCTGTTGTTGATGAATACGCGGAGACCACGATGGCGCAGCGAATTTCGACCGTGGCTGGGGTTTCGCAGGTCCAAGTTTTTGGTGCGCAGAAATACGCGTTGCGGGTGCGACTGGATCCGCGGTTGCTCGCTAGTCGAGGCATCACTTTGGACGAAGTGCGCTCGGCCCTCAGCGCCCATAATGTGAATCAGCCGACGGGCTTGTTGGACGGCTATCGTCAATCGATGCAGATTCTCGCGAGTGGGCAGCTCGCCAATGCGACCGAGTTTACTAATCTGGTGGTAGCCTATCGACGTGGGGCCCCGGTCCGTTTGGGAGAATTGGCCCAGGTCATTGATAGTGTGCAGGACATTCGGCTCGCAACCTGGTTTGCCGAGCGCAATGGCGGTGCTTTGAATCTGTCGCGTGCGATGGTGTTGGCCGTACAAAAGCAACCTGGTGTTAACACGGTGGAAGTAGCGAATCGCGTGAAAGCGCTGATGCCGCAAATTCAGCAGCAATTGCCGGCGTCAGTTACCTTTAGTGTATTGAGGGATACTTCTGAAGTGGTGCGCGACTCTGTTCACGATGTGCAAACCACGTTACTGCTTTCGATCTTTCTCGTGGTGTTGGTTATTTTTCTCTTTCTGCGCTCCCTCGCCGCGACGCTGATTCCAAGCTTAGCCATTCCTATGGCGCTCTTGGGCACGTTCGTCGTGATGTATATTTTTGGTTACTCGGTGGATAACCTGTCCTTGTTGGCCCTGACCCTCTCGGTGGGGTTTGTCGTCGATGATGCGATTGTGATGTTGGAAAATATTGTCCGCCATATTGAAGCGGGTATGCCCGTGCGTGAAGCCGCCTTTGTGGGCTCGAGTGAAATTGGCTTCACGATTATCTCCATGACGCTGTCCTTGGTCGCGGTATTCATTCCGCTGATGTTCATGGGCGGCATTTTGGGGCGACTCTTGCATGAATTCGCGGTGACCATTACATCCGCTATTCTCGTGTCTGGGGTGGTGTCGCTGACTTTGACCCCCATGTTATGCAGCCGGTTTCTTAAACCCCAAGTGGGAAGCGCTCACGCAGGAGGCACGGCGCACGGTAAAATTTATGAATGGAGCGAGCGGATGTTTGCAGGCTTGCATGCTTTTTATGCGCGGACGCTCGCGGCAAGTTTGCGGCATCGGTTAGCCATCGTTAGTGTCGCTGGATTGATGGCTGTGTTGACGGTCGGTTTGGTCAAAACACTGCCGCAGGGCTTTATTCCAACGGATGACACGGGCTTAATTTTAGTTTTTACAGAAGCGGCTCAGGATATTTCTTTCGAGGAGATGACGCGGCATCAGCAGGCGGTTGCCGCCATTGTGGCCGAGCAGCCGTATGTCGATGCGATGATGTCTTCCCTTGGCTCCAGTGGTTCCGTCAACGCGACCTCGAATCAAGGCCGCGTGTTTATGCGACTGAAGTCGCGGGCGGAGCGGCCCCCGATCGATGTTATTTTGGGTGATTTGCGGAAAAAACTTTCCGTGGTACCTGGCATTCGCGCTTTCCCGCAAATTCCTCCCTCTATCCGCATTGGCGGTCAGCTTACTAAAGCGCTGTATCAATTTACTTTATTTGGCGGCGATCTGCAGGAGCTCTATAAAGTTGCCGGTGATCTGGAGCAAAAAATTCGGGCGCTCCCGCAGTTGGTGGACGTAAATTCTGATTTGCAAATTACTAGTCCCCAGCTGCGCGTAGAGATTCAGCGCGATCGCGCCGCGGCACTGGGGATTACACCGCAGCAAATTGAGGACGCACTCTATAGCGCGTTTGGCTCGCGCCAAGTTTCCACCATCTACACGCCGACCAACCAATATTTTGTGATCATGGAGGTTGCGCAGGAGTTTCAACGGGAAGTCGGTGGGCTCTCTTTGATTTATTTGCGCAGTAAGGGTGGGAAGCTGGTGTCCCTCGATACGGTGGCCAGCCTCCGGCGCTCGGTGGGCCCTTTAAGTGTGAATCATCTGGGTCAATTACCAGCGGTCACAATTTCCTTTAATCTTCGCCCTAATGTTTCGCTAGGTGATGCCACGACCGCGATTACGGCGTTAGCGCGCGAAGCTTTGCCGCCAACAGTCAGTTATAGTTTTGTGGGTTCAGCGCAGGCGTTCGCCTCCTCCCTGGCTGGCATGGGTCTGCTGATTCTCGCGGCGATTGTCGTGATCTATATTGTCTTAGGAGTACTCTACGAAAATTTTATTCACCCGCTTACGATTTTATCCGGTTTGCCCGCCGCGAGCTTTGGCGCGTTAGTAACACTTTGGGCCTTTCGGCAGGAACTTAATATTATGGGCTATGTCGGGGTGATTCTGCTCATCGGGATTGTGAAGAAAAACGCGATTATGATGATCGATTTTGCGCTCGCGAAAAAGCGCGAGCAAGCGGCGGGCTTTAATGCGGAGCACGCCATTGTTGAGGCCTGCTTGGTGCGCTTTCGTCCGATTATGATGACTACCTTCGCTGCGCTCGCGGGGGCCATTCCCATCGCGCTGGGGCTTGGCGCCGGAGCTGATTCGCGCCGTTCCCTCGGGCTGGCTGTTGTCGGCGGGTTGATCGTTTCCCAAATGCTCACTCTCTTTATCACGCCAGTAAT
>CAIOCT010000013.1 GCA_903856725.1 uncultured Verrucomicrobiota bacterium | reverse complement strand
CTCGCCGAAGAATATCGCGCGGATCACATCGATATCAACGCGGTGGCCCCCGGCGCTCTCCGCACTCGACTCACTGCGCAGGTACTCGCCGCGGGGCCGGAAAAGGCTGGGGTTGAATTTTTTGCTAAAAATAAAAAATGGTCAGAAGAAGGTGCGGTCGACCCCCAACTCGCCGCGGCCCTGTGTGTATTTTTAGCCAGCGCCGCAAGCGACGGCATCACAGGTAAATTAATCAGCGCGCAGTGGGATCCATGGAGAGATCCAGAAAAATTTCGCGCCCTCGCCACCGGTGATATTTATACGTTGCGCCGCATTGTTCCAGAAGATCGTCCCAAAAAATCATCCCCCTAATGGCAGCGGTGATGCAGTATGCGATTATCGGCTGCGGCCTCATCGGCCGCAAGCGCGCGGCCAGCCTGTCACCAGGCCAGCTCCGTTATGCTTGCGATCTTGAGCTCGGTCGCGCGGCTGAGGTGGCGAAAATTTATCCTGGCTGCATCCCCACGGCGGACTACCAGGTGGCCCTCGCTGATGCCGCCGTGCAGGCCGTCATCATCTCCACCCTGAACAGCTCACTCGCGCCGCTCGCCCTTGCGGCGGTCCAAGCCGGCAAGCATGTGCTCGTTGAAAAACCTGGAGCGCTCAATGCGGCGCAGCTTCGCACGATTCAAAGCGCCGCAACCAAGACCGGGGTCAAGGTTCGCATCGGCTACAATCATCGTTTTCATCCTGCGCTGCAGCAAGCGCGCACGCTCGTCGAGACGGGCGCACTGGGTCCATTAATGTTTTTGCGCGGACGCTACGGCCACGGTGGGCGCGTTGGCTACGAACGCGAGTGGCGCGCTAATCCGCAGCTGTCAGGCGGCGGCGAACTCATCGATCAAGGGGTTCATCTCATCGATCTGGCACATTGGTTTCTCGGCGAATTTCCGACGATCACAGGCCATGCAACGACGTCATTCTGGGCAATGCCAGTGGACGATAACGCCTTTCTTTCCCTGCGAACAGCAACGGGGCAGACGGCTTGGCTCCACGTGAGCTGCACCGAATGGAAAAATCTTTTCTCGCTCGAAATCTACGGCCGCGACGGAAAAATTGCGATCGATGGACTGGGTGGCAGTTACGGACCAGAGCGTTGCACTTACTACAAGATGCTGCCGCAGATGGGCCCGCCTGAGACCACGACGTGGGATTACCCGACGGGAGATAACTCCTGGAAACTGGAACTAGCCGCGTTCGAAGAGGACATCCGCACCGACCGCGCCCCCAATCCCGGCCTGAACGAAGGCATTAGCACCCTGGAAGTCGTCGAAGAGATTTACCGCACCAGCGGCTATCCCAGCGGTTAGCTAAAGTTTCCCCGTTTCATCTTTCCCACTTTCCCAATTTTCTACTTTTCCCCTTCCATGATCATCACCCGCTCCCCCTTACGCATTTCTCTCGGCGGCGGTGGCACTGACCTGCCCTCTTATTACCGTGAGCACGGTGGTTTTCTTGTCGCGGGCGCCCTCGATAAATATGTCTACCTGACACTGCATCGGACATTCGTCCCTGATCTCATCGTAAAATACTCTAAGCTCGAGCGCGTGGCTACGGCTGACCAACTCGAACATCCGATTATCCGCGAAGCCTTTGGTCTGCTCAAAATGGACGGCCGCTCATTGGAGCTGACCTCGATGGCGGACATCCCCGGCGGGACGGGACTCGGTTCCTCCGGTAGTTTCACCACCGCGCTGCTGAAGCTGTTGCACGCCGCGAATAAAAATCTCATTTCTCCAGCCGAATTAGCCGAACAAGCGTGCCACATTGAGATTGACCGGCTAGGCGAGCCCATCGGGAAACAAGATCAATATATTGCCGCCGTGGGTGGCATCACCGCTTTCACTTTCCATAAAGATGGCAGGGTTGATTATCGACCGGCTAAAATTTCTGAAGAGGCCCTCTTTAATCTCGAAGACAATCTCCTG